>PHCF01000167.1 GCA_002842145.1 Betaproteobacteria bacterium HGW-Betaproteobacteria-6
GGGCTATGTCGAGCCGGTCGAAGACAAGAAGATGATCACCAATGCCATTTCCGGCATGCTGTCCAACCTCGACCCGCACTCGACCTATCTCGACGCCGACGCCTTCAAGGATCTGCAAGTCGGCACCCAGGGCGAATTCGGCGGGCTGGGCATCGAAGTCGGCATGGAAGACGGGCTGGTCAAGGTCGTTTCGCCCATCGAGGACACTCCGGCCTATCGCGCCGGCATCAAGTCTGGCGACCTGATCTTCAAGCTCGACGAAACACCGGTCAAGGGACTGACCCTGTCCGACGCCGTCAAGAAAATGCGCGGCAAGCCGAAGACACCGATCAAGCTGTCGATCATCCGCAAGGGTGAAACCAAGCCGATCGAAGTCACGCTGATCCGTGAAGTGATCAAGGTGCAAAGCGTCAAATCGAAGCTGGTCGAACCCGGCTACGGCTGGGTGCGCGTCACCCAGTTTCAGGAAAACACCATCGCCGAGCTGGCCAAGCATATTGGTTCACTCTACAAGGATGGCAACAAGCTGAACGGCTTGGTGCTCGACCTGCGCAACGACCCGGGCGGCCTGCTCAACGGCGCCATCGGCGTCTCGGCAGCCTTCCTGCCACCGGATGTCACGGTGGTGTCGACCAATGGCCGCAGCGAAGACGCCAAGCAGGAATTCAAGGCGCGAGCGCAGGACTACCTGCGCGGCAACAAGGAAGATCCGCTCAAGAGCATGCCCGTAGAGGCCAAGAAGGTGCCCATGATCGTGCTGGTCAATGGTGGCTCGGCATCCGCCTCCGAAATCGTCGCCGGCGCACTGCAGGATCACAAACGCGCCATCATCGTCGGCACCCAGACCTTCGGCAAGGGGTCGGTTCAATCGGTGTTGCCGCTACCTGGCAATACCGCCATCAAGCTGACCACGGCCCGCTACTACACACCGGATGGTCGATCGATCCAGGCCAAGGGCATCACACCGGACATCGTCGTCGAGGAAAATGCCAATGGCTCCAGCCCCGGCATGCGTGTACGCGAGGCTGACCTCGACCGTCACCTGAACAACGACCGCGACAAGGAAGAAGCCAAACAGGAAACCAAGCCCCAAGCCAAGCCGGCCAAGAAAGGCAAGGAGGGCAAGGAGGAAGCTGAGGACGAACTGCCGCAGCGCCTGGAATACGCCAGCAAGAGCGACTACCAGTTCCAGCAGGCGCTGAATCTTCTCAAGGGGCTTCAAATCCTGCAGAATAAAGCGCAATAGTTCATTGATCAGGAGGGATGATGGCCGACACAGACCTCAAGAAAAATCGGGAAATCCTGTTTTCCAAATTCCCGCCCGGGCAGGTACCCGAGGCGGCCGATGACCTGCAACGGATCGAGGCCATCGAGGTGCAAGCCAAATTCGAAAAGCGTTCGCTCGGGGTCAGTTACGACCTGCAGCAGCACACCCTGCGCGAACTTGACGAGCACCTGGTCGACAAGGGTTTTCATCTCGACAACACGCTGCTCACGAAACTGACGCGGGCGCTGATCTATTACGTCGAAGAAACCCAGCTGCACAACATCGGCGCTCCGGAAAAACGCCTCAAGCGCTCGGCCCAGGAGGCTTACGTTCAGGCTTGGGAGCACCACCCGCACGGCGATCACGACGATACGCCGCCGGAATGGCGGGAATACAAATAGTGGTTTGTCGCAGGTGGTCGTTGGCAACAAAGTCCGACTAGCGACAAATTGCCAACAACGACCGCCCACATGACCGACGAACAGCTTCTCCGTTACAGCCGACACATCCTGCTCGACGCGCTCGGCATCGATGGCCAGACGCGCATCCTGGGCACCCACGCACTGATCATCGGCGCCGGTGGTCTTGGTTCTCCGGCTGCGCTCTACCTGGCCTCGGCCGGGATTGGCAAGATCACGCTGGTAGACGACGACACAGTCGATTTCACCAACCTGCAGCGCCAGATTCTGCATACCCAGGCACGGGTCGGCATGGCCAAGGCCGAATCCGGACGGCAGGCGCTGAGCGCGATCAATCCCGACATCGAGATCATTCCGCTCCAGCAACGACTATCCGGCGCAGGGCTCGATGCGCTGATTGCCAGCGCCGACCTCGTCCTCGACTGCACCGACAATTTCGCCACCCGCCATGCCATCAACCGCGCCTGCGTACACCACCGGAAGCCGCTGGTGTCCGGTGCTGCCATCCGTTTCGATGGCCAGATCAGCGTCTATGACCTGCGCCGCGACGATTCGCCGTGCTATCACTGCCTGTTTCCCGAAGGTGACGATGTCGAGGAAGTCCGCTGCGCGGTGATGGGTGTTTTTGCGCCGCTGACCGGCATCATCGGCACCATGCAGGCGGCCGAAGCGCTCAAGCTGGCGGCCGGCATCGGCGAAACGTTGAGCGGACGGCTGCTGCTGCTCGACGCGCTGTCCATGGAATGGCGCACCGTCCGTTTCAAGAAGGACGGCGATTGCACCGTGTGCGGACCTAAGGGAGACGGGCGATCAGGCGAATATCTTCGCCAAGCTGGCGCAGATCCCGAATCTTCAGCTGCCGCTTGCCGTCCAGCGTAGTCAGTTCCGGCAGATTGAAGAGGCCACTCGCCTCGTGGCCGATCAGGCAGGGCGCCAGATAGAGCAGCAACTCATCGACCAGTCCTTCGCGCAGGAGCGACCCATTGAGCTTGAAGCCGGCTTCGGCGTGCACCTCGTTGATGCCGCGCTGCGCCAGCAATTCGAGCAGGGCTTTGAGGTCGACCTTGCCGCTGCCGTTATTTAGAATTTCGACGAAATTTCCGGTTGACCGTAGCAATGCCATTTTTTCGGCATTTTCAACGGCACCCACAATGAGCACCGGCTCACCTTGGAGAATACGTGCCGTCGGTGCAATTTCCAGCCGACTGTCGACCACCACGCGCAGGGGCTGACGGGTCGTTGCGACATCGCGCACGGTCAGGCTCGGGTCGTCGTCGCGCACCGTCCCGATGCCCGTCAGGATGGCGCAGGCACGGGCCCGCCAGGCATGGCCGTCACGACGCGCAGCGGGGCCAGTGATCCACTGGCTAACGCCGTTGTTCAAGGCCGTCTTGCCATCCAGACTGGCCGCCGCCTTGAGACGCAGCCACGGCCGGCCACGCGTCATGCGCGACACGAAACCGATATTCAGCTCGCGCGCCTCATTTTCCAGGAGGCCGCTCGCCGTTGTTATCCCGGCCGCCTGCAACAAGGCGAGCCCCTTGCCGGACACCAGCGGATTGGGGTCAGTCATCGCTGCCACCACACGCGAAACGCCGGCGGCGATCAGTGCCTCGGCGCACGGCGGCGTCCGACCGTGATGGCTGCACGGTTCAAGCGTGACATAGGCTGTGGCGCCCCTGGCCCGGTCGCCGGCCACACGCAGGGCATGAACTTCGGCGTGCGGCTCACCGGCCTTCTCATGCCAGCCTTCGCCGACGATGTCACCGTCACGGACCAAAACGCAGCCGACACGCGGATTGGGCGAAGTCGTCCACAGGCCACGCTCAGCCAGTTGCAGGGCACGCGCCATCAGCCGAAAGTCGTCGGCTGAAAAACTCATTTTTTCCGGGGAGCGGACGAAACTTCGCGGATCGCCTTGGAGAAAGCATCCACGTCTTCGAAATTGCGATACACCGAGGCGAAGCGAATGTAGGCGACCTTGTCGAGCTTCTTCAACTCGCGCATGACCAGTTCGCCCAACTGCTGCGTGCTGACTTCGCGTTCGCCTGCCGAGAGCAGGATTTCCTCGATATCGGCAACGGCGGCATCGACCGCCTCGATGGCCACCGGCCGCTTGCGCAGCGCCAGCTCGAGACTGGCGCGCAGCTTGTTCCGGCTGAACTCGGTGCGCAGACCGTTCTTCTTGACCACTTGCGGCAGCTGGATTTCTGCGCGCTCGTAGGTCGTAAACCGCTTGTCGCAGGCAATGCACTTTCTGCGGCGACGGACGACGTCCGCCTCTTCGGAGAGGCGGGTATCAACAACCGCCGTATCGTCGTGGCCGCAGAAAGGGCATTTCATGGCTGTTAGTCAGTGCTTGCCAGCGGCCAGCAACCGACCCTCAGGCGCCGTAGACCGGAAAACGCTTGCACAGATCAGCCACCTTGCCGCGCACCGTTGCCGCAACTGCTTCGTCGTTCGGCGCGTCGAGCACGTCGGCGACCAGATGGGCGATGGTCTCGGCTTCGATTTCGGTGAAACCACGCGTCGTCATGGCCGGCGAACCAATGCGGATGCCGGAAGTAACGAACGGCTTCTGTGGGTCGTTCGGGATGCCGTTCTTGTTGACCGTGATGTGGGCACGGCCGAGGGCGGCTTCGGCTTCCTTGCCGGTGATGTTCTTGGCACGCAGGTCGAGCGGTCGAGCAGGAAGACGTGGCTTTCGGTACGGCCGGAAACGATGCGCAGGCCGCGCTCTTCACCAAGCACGCGGGCCATGACGCGGGCGTTGTTGATGACCTGTTCCTGGTAGTTCTTGAATTCCGGCGTCGCGGCTTCCTTGAAGGCAACGGCCTTGGCGGCGATCACGTGTTCCAGCGGACCACCTTGCAAGCCGGGGAAGATGGCGGAGTTGAGGGCCTTTTCGTGCTCGGCCTTCATGAGGATGACGCCGCCGCGCGGGCCGCGCAGGGTCTTGTGCGTGGTCGAGGTCACGACATCGGCGAAGGGCACCGGGTTCGGGTAGAAACCGGCGGCGATCAGGCCGGCGTAGTGGGCCATGTCGACCCAGAAAATGGCGCCGACTTCCTTGGCGATCTTGGCGAAGCGTTCCCAATCAATGCGCAGGGCGTAGGCCGAGGCACCGGCGACGATGATCTTCGGCTTGTGCTCGCGGGCCAGCGCTTCCATCTTGTCGTAGTCGATGGCTTCGTTGGCATCGAGACCGTAGGAAACAACGTTGAACCATTTGCCGGACATGTTGAGCGCCATGCCGTGGGTCAAGTGACCGCCTTCGGCCAGGCTCATGCCCATGATGGTGTCGCCCGGCTTGGCAAAGGCCATGAGCACGGCCTGATTGGCCTGCGAACCGGAATTCGGCTGGACGTTGGCGGCTTCGGCGCCGAACAGCTTCTTCAGGCGATCGATGGCGATCTGCTCGGCGACGTCGACGTATTCGCAGCCGCCGTAGTAGCGCTTGCCCGGATAGCCTTCGGCGTACTTGTTGGTGAGCTGGGAGCCTTGGGCTTCCATGACGGCCTTGCTCACGTAGTTTTCGGACGCGATCAGTTCGATATGGTCTTCCTGACGCTGTACTTCGGCCTGAATGGCCTGCCAGAGTTCAGGGTCAACTTTTGCCAGGGTGTCTTTCGCGGAAAACATGTCAAATGCCTCA
>PHCF01000018.1 GCA_002842145.1 Betaproteobacteria bacterium HGW-Betaproteobacteria-6
GTTGGCGATGTCGAGGGCGGCTTCGAGGGCGCTGTCGCCGCCGCCGACGACCAGCACGTTCTTGCCTTGGTACTGTTCCGCTTCGATCAGCCGATAGACCACCTTGGCCTGTTCTTCGCCCTTGGCGCCGAGCTTGCGCGGTGTGCCGCGGCGCCCGATGGCGAGCAGCACGTTGGCGGCGGAGTAGCTCGCCTTGTTGGTGCGGATCGAGAAAATGTCGTCGTCCGGCGTGATTTCTTCCATGCGCTCGCTGAACTGGATGTTGGGCGTCGCCTTGTCGAGGATGCCCTGCCAGATTTCCATGAGTTCTTCCTTGCTGATTTCGCGAACCTTGATTTCGCCGATCAGCGGCAGCCGCATCGGCGCCGTCATGACCAGCTTGTTGCGCGGATAGTGGTAGGTCGTGCCGCCGAGGGAGTCCTCCTGCTCGATGGTCACGTAGCGGAGTCCGGCCTCCTTGGCGGCGAGCGACGAGGCGATCCCGGCCGGGCCGGCGCCGATGATCACGAGATCAAGGTCGGCCTTGCCTCGGGGGCGTTTGGTGATGGTCTGGACGGCATGCGTGCCCTGGCGGATGGCGTTGCGGATGAGGCCCATGCCACCCAGTTCACCGGCGATGAAGACGCCCGGGATGTTGGTCTGGAAATCGGGGTCGACCTGCGGAATGTCCATGCCGCGCTTGGCCGTGCCAAAGACCAGCTTGATGGCGCCGACCGGGCAGGCCGGCGCGCAGGCACCATGGCCGATGCAGTGGGTCGGGTTGATCAGGACGCCCTTGCCCTTGATCACGCCGAGCGCTTTTTCCGGGCAGTTTCGGACGCAGGCACCGGAACCCATGCAGATCGACAGGTCGACGACCGGGTGCAGCGAAGGCGGTTCGGTCAGGCCCGCTTCCTTGGCTTCGTTGAGGACGGCGAGGTGGCGCTCGGAAACCTTCTTTTTGCTGCGCTGGTGAAAGGCGGCCGGGATGAGGATGAGCAGGGCAGGGAGCAGGTAGTAAATCAGGTCGGACGTCATTCGTTTGTGTTCGCCAGCTTGTTTTCAAGGGTATTTACTGTACTCATCGGATCTTCGCCCGATTCGTGCTGAACAGTGGCCATTGCTACGGTCAATCGGAAATTTTGGCCAAAACCGGACGGCGCGAAGGCTGCCTGAATTTCATCGGCGACCTTTTCTGCACTGTCCAACGGGGTGTTGGGAAGCAGGATCATGAAGGTGTTGTGATCCCACTGGCAAGCCGTATCCGAGGTGCGCAGGCGCTCGGTGATGGCGTCCGCGCTGCGGCACAAGTCCTCGTCTGTGAGCGGGTTGCCATCAGGGAGCGCGATGCGGCCTCCGATCAGCGAGAGCGGCAACCGGTAGCGGTCGGAAATGGCTGAAACATGGGCCAGCTCGGCTTCGAAGCATTCGGCCGACGGCAGTCCGGTCAGGCTGTCGCGCAGGTTCATGCTCGTTTCGGGATTCGCCGGCAGCGGGCGGAATGCGTGGCGCACGAGCAGGGCGGCCAACAGCGAAAGAATCAGGTGCTTGTCCAGCCGTTCGTGGTTGCTGGCCAGTTGCCAGGTCAGTACGACAAACAGGCCGCCGAGCAGCAGCCACAGCAGGAGCGGCAGGCGCTGGTAGCGCCAGGCCCACCAGGCGGCGACCAGCGGCGCCCAGAATAGCAGCGTCGATGCCAGTTCCGAACCGGGATGACCAGTGTTGAAGCGGATGCCGAGGGCGGCCACCAGCAAAATGTAGATCGAGACGTCCACCGCCAGGCCGGCGTGGCGGTCGGCCACCATCCACCCGGCCTGATGCGCAATCCAGATGAGCAGGAGAGGCAGGCTGACGAGCAGATAGATCAGGCTCGTGCCGGTCGGCCAGAGTCTCTGGAATTCGACGGTGGCAATGACAAAAAGACCGAGAAGGCCACTCATGGAACCGGCTGAATTGATAACGCGGGCTTTGGCTGGCTGCACCGGATTTTTATTCATTATTGATATCCCCTGAACGGCGTGCACCTTGTCATGTGAATTTTTTGGTATTCTTTAATAAGTGTGAAATTTTACCTCGCATAGATGAAGCCCGATAGTCTGTTGATGTTTCGGGTCTCCCGGCAGAAACGGTCCTGGGTGGGACGACGATCTTATTTTGGAAGACATGAACACAAGTGCACTTGGTCCAATGACGGTGATTTCCATGGAGGGAGAAGCAAAATCCTCCGGCGAGAAGGTATTTCGCGGCGCCTGGCGTGTGTCGATTGCGGTGCTCGTCAGTTTGCTGCTCTTCCTTGCCTGGCTGGTCAGGACCGGCGAACTCTACGATTCCAACTCCGACTTCGCCTACAACATCGGTCTGACCGGCGGCCTGCTGATGCTCAGCCTGCTTCTCTATCCTCTGCGCAAGCGGATTCACGCGCTTGAGCGCTTAGGGAAAATGGAGAGCTGGTTCAAGTTTCACATGGTCGCCGGCATCACCGGACCCCTCCTGGTGCTATTCCATTCGACCTTTCGCACCGGATCGCTCAATGGCGCCATGGCGCTTTACGCCATGCTGCTCGTGGCCTTGAGTGGCATCGTCGGGCGCTTCATCTACCGTCACATCCACCGTGGTCTCTACGGCAATCAACTGACGCTGGCCGAAGCTGCGGCCGAACTGAACGAATGTGCGGACAACGTCCGCTCGGTCTATGCCTTGCAACCGGATATCGAGCCGCGGCTCAAGGCCTTTCGTGACGTCGCCTTCGACCCGACTGGCTCCCGGTTGGCCCGTGCCTGGCGCTTCATTACCTTGCGCTGGCGGAGCCGCAGACTGGCCAGGCAAATCCGTAGCGACGCCAAGAGAGCCTTGCGCCGGCAGTTTCGCAAACAGGGGGGCAAGCGTCGGGAAGTCATTGTCAATTACCGTCTGGCCCGCGAGCAAATCGACCGCTATCTCGACTCTGTCGTCAAGGCGTCACAGCTTTCCGTCTGGGAAAGATTGTTTTCGTTCTGGCACATCGTGCATATCCCCTTCCTTTATTTGCTGGTTTTTAGTGGAGTCGTCCATGTCGTTGCGGTCCACATGTATTAACCGGCTGTTTTCGCTTCTGACGCTGATCGTCGCGCTCGCCTTCGCCGGCAGTGCTGCGGCCGAGTCGATTGAAAAGGTGTTGATGCCGGGTCAGGTGATCAGCGGGCACGCCAAATACGAACACGATTGCGAGCAGTGTCACCAGCGCTTTGACAAGAAGGCTCAGACCAAACTATGCCTTGATTGCCACAAGGACGTGGCGGCCGACGTTCGCGCCAGAATCGGTCTGCACGGCAAGCTTGAGGACAACAATTGCCGTGCTTGCCACACCGAGCACAAGGGGCGCGGTGCCAATATTGCGCCCATCGACAAGAAGAAATTCGACCACTCGAAAACCGATTTCAAGTTGCTCGGCGCTCACCGGGAAAGCAAGTGTGAAAGTTGCCACTTGCCCAAGCGGAAATATCGCGAGGCGCCCAGGCTCTGCAACGACTGCCACAAGAAAATCGACGACGAAAAGGGCCACAAGGGCCATCTCGGCACCAAGTGCGAGAACTGCCACAACGAAAAGAAGTGGACGGAAACCACCTTCGATCACGAAAAAACGAAGTTTTCGCTGCTTGGCGGCAAGCACGCCGATGTCAAATGCAAGGAGTGTCACGAGGACAAGACCTTCCAGAAGACGCCGCTGACCTGTAACGGCTGTCACAAGAAGATCGACCAGGAAAAGGGCCACAAGGGGCGTTACGGCATCAAGTGCGAGTCTTGCCACAACGACAAGGGGTGGAAGGAGATCATCTTCGATCACGACAAGGACACCAAATATGCCCTCAAGGGAAAGCACCGTCAGGCCAAGTGCGCCACCTGCCACCTGCCGGAGAAGGGCTATATCTACAAGGTAAAGCTGCCCACCAAGTGCTTCGCCTGCCACAAGAAGGATGACCAGGAAAAAGGGCATCGTGGCGATCTGGGCGAGAAGTGCGAGAGCTGCCATAACGAGCGTGGCTGGAAAAATGCCGACTTCGACCACGATGAAACCGACTTCCCGTTGCGCGACAAACACAAGGATGCCAAGTGCGACACCTGCCACAAGGGTGGCGTGAGCGGTCCCAAAGCCAAGAAGTTGAAGGTGGATACCGCGTGTTACGCCTGTCACCGCAAAAATGACGAAGAAAAGGGACACAAAGGGCGCTACGGCGAAAAGTGTGGCACCTGCCATACCGCCAAGGACTGGAAGACCAGCATCTTCAATCATGACAAGGAAACCAAGTACCAGCTTAAAGGCAAGCACCGCGAAACCAAGTGCGACGCCTGCCACTTGCCGGTCAAGGGAAATGTCTACAAGACCAGGCTGGAAGAGACCTGCATCGCCTGTCACAAGAAAGACGACAAACACAAGGGGCAGCTTGGCAACAAGTGCGAAACATGTCACGACGAAAAGAAATGGAAAGACACCCCCTACGACCACAACAAGTCGCGCTTCGCATTGACCGGTAGCCACGTCAAGGTCGAATGCAGGAAATGCCACCTCACACCCGCCTTCAAGGATGCGCCGCTTAGCTGTAACGGCTGCCACGCGAAGGACGACAAGCACAAGGGCGGCTACGGCAAAAAATGTGAAACCTGCCACGCCACCGGCACCTGGAAAACCTGGGACTTCGATCATTCGACAACGCATTTCCTGCTTGATGGCGGGCATAGCAAGCTTGATTGCAAGGACTGCCACAAGGAGTCGAAATCCGGGCCGGGCAAGCCGGGACGGGCTTGCATCGCATGCCACGTGAGGGATGACGTTCACCACGGTGCATTCGGTAGTCAGTGCGAGAGTTGTCACGTAGCGGCCAATTGGAAGAAAGTCAGGCGCTAGCCATTTGCATAATTTGTGTGATAAATTCCCTCAAATTGCTTTTTGCTTGTATCAATCCGTCGCAAAATTTGAGCTGACTCAAGTTGGGCTACAAGAATTGATTAACCGGTTTAACGAGGTGCCCTTCTGTGACCTATCTTGCTCGTCTACTTCTTGTTGTGCTTGCCGCTGCGGCTCTCCTGTTCGGGCAGTGGGGCAGCGCTTTCGCACAGACACAAGCCGATAGCGCACAAAACCTCAGTTTTGATCACAACAAGACCGGCTATATTCTCGATAATGCGCACAAATCGGTAAATTGCGAGACCTGTCACACTTCGGGTGTTTTCCGTGGCACGCCGCGTACCTGTGCTACCTGTCATGCCGGCGCCGGAGCGAGGGCTCCGGGCAAGCCATCGACCCATATTCCGACAACGGCAGCCTGCGATTCCTGTCATCGCCCGGGGGCTACCAACTGGGGAGAAAAGCCGACTGGGTTCATTCAGGGAGCATCAGGGCATGCGATCAATCCGTTGCTTGGCGTTACAGAAACCAATTGCCAGACTTGTCACAACGGCGCGTTCCTCGGGGCCAATGCCCTGACCAAGCCGGCCACGCACATCCAAACGTCGACCGCCTGCAGCACTTGTCACAGCACCACTGCATGGATGCCGGCCACCAACCCCCATGCCGGTGTCCAGCCGGGAACTTGTGCCACCTGTCACAACAGCGTCAATGCAACCGGTAAAACGGTCGATCACATTCCTACTGCGGCCCCTTGCGATACCTGTCACAAGAATTTCTCGACCTTCGTGCCGGCCAGAATGGATCACTCCGGCTTGAACGGTCAGTGTTCGACCTGTCACTCAGGACGTTTCTCCTCGCAGAGCGCCCAAAGCAAGCCGGCGACCCATCTTTCTACGGCTCAGCAATGCGATACCTGTCACCTGTCAACGACGTCCTGGGCTGTTGCAACGTTCGATCACGCAAATCGGCCGCCGAATAGTCAGTGTTCCGATTGTCATACGCCGGGTGGATCGGGTTTGAGCAAGCCGGCGAACCATGTGCCGACTGCCGCCGCCTGCGATACCTGCCACACCAACTTCGTGTCGTTCAGCCAGGCGCAGATGAATCACGGCGGGACGGCTGCCAATTGCTCATCGTGTCATAACGGGGCCTTTGTTTCCGTCAATGCCCTCGGTAAATCCGGGCGCCATATTCCCAGTGTCGTGCAGTGCGATTCCTGTCATACCAGCGGGTTCGTTTCCTGGTCACCAGCGAAAATGAACCATGCGGGCCTTGATGGGCAGTGCGCAAGCTGCCACAGCGGTGGTTACCTGCCGCAGAATGCCCAGGCCAAGACGGCAACGCATATTTCAACGACGGCCCAGTGCGACAGTTGCCATATCTCGACCTCAACCTGGGCAACTGCAACTTTCAACCACGCCAACGCCAGCCCCGCCGTGGCCGGGCGCTGCTCCTCCTGTCACAACGGGGCGAATGCCCTGGGCAAGTCTGTTAACCACATTCCGACGGCCGGGCAATGCGATAGCTGCCATAACACCTTCACAGCCTTCTCGTCGGTGGCCATGAGCCATGCCGGTACGGCGGCGACATGCAACAGCTGCCATAACGGCAACTTTGTGTTCGCCAATGCATTGGCCAAGACGGCTGTTCATATCCCAACCGGTGCTCAGTGCGATACCTGTCATACGGGGGGCTTCAACGCCTGGTCGCCGGCGGTGATGAACCATTCCGGTCTGAACGGTCAATGTTCGACCTGTCACGGCGGTGGCTATGTCTCGCAAAACGCCCTCGACAAGCCGTTGACTCACGTTAGCACAACGGCTCAGTGTGACACCTGCCACGGTAGCACCACATCATGGGCCACGCACACATACAGCCACGATGCGTCGGCGACAGGCAGATGCGATACCTGTCATGGCGTGACGGCTCTGGGCAAATCGGCAAGGCATATCCCGACAGTGACGACAGCGGCGAATTGCGGCAGTTGCCATAACAACTATGCCTCCTTCAAGCCGGCGGTAATGGATCACTCAGCTACAGGCGGTGCGGCGTGTGCGACCTGCCACGGTGGCGCCTACGTTTCGCAGAATGCGCTGGCCAAGCCAGCCACCCACATCCAGACCTCTTCAGCTTGCGACAGTTGTCACGGAAATGGCAATGGTTATACGTCGTGGACATCAGGGTCCTTCAATCACGCTACCGCGACACCATCCGTGCTTGGCCGTTGTGCCAGTTGCCACAATGGGGTCAATGCCCAGAGCAAATCTGCCGTTCATGTGCCGACCGGTAATTCAACTTCCTGCGAAGACTGCCACGGGACGACCTATACCGCCTTCAAGCCGGCCAGGATGAACCACGCCCTGAGTAGCGAAGCCTGCGCCACCTGCCACAGCGGGGCCTATACCGGGCAGGGGGCACTTGCCAAGCCAATCAACCATATTCCGGCCACGGGGGCCTGCGATACTTGCCACCAGAACAGCAACTTCGTTTCCTGGGCGCCGTCATTGATGGATCATACGGGACAGACGCAGTGCGCTACCTGCCACAGTGGTGCGTACGCAGCACAAAATGCCCAGGCGAAGCCGAGCACGCACGTATCGACCAACGCACAATGTGCGAGTTCGGGGTGTCACACGGCACCGACGGGTACGTCGCAGGGGTCGTGGCGAGTTGGGAGCATTCCGAATCACGCCTTGTTCACCCCGTCAGTCACAGTCGGCGACCATAGCTGCAATGGCTGCCACAATGGAAACGCAGGCAAGGGGATTGCCAAGCCAGCTACACACATTCCGACCACGGCGTTCTGCGATACCTGTCACACCAATTTCAATGCCTTCGCGCCGGCAAGCATGAGCCATGCAGGAATTACCAACGGCTGTGTCAGTTGCCATGGCGGCGCGCATATCGCGCTGAATGCTCAGGCCAAGCCGAGCAGTCACGTTCCGACCAGCAGCTCTTGTGAGGCCTGCCACGGTTCGACGAACTTCACCGCTTTCAAGCCGGCCAGCATGAACCATTCAACAGCCACTGGTGTAACGTGCGCAACCTGTCACGGTGGCGCCTATACGGCGCAAGGCGCGTCCGCCAAGCCGGTCGGGCATATTCCGGTAACGGGGGCGTGCGACTCTTGCCACAGGAACAGCAACTTTGTGACCTGGAGCCCATCGAGTATGGATCATACGGGTCTGACACAATGCTCGACCTGCCATAACGGTAGTTATCTGGCGCAGAATGCCCAAGCCAAACCGGTTTCGCACCAGCCGACCAATGCCCAGTGTTCCGATTGTCACAAGTCGACCTCAAGCTGGGCGACAACGGCTATGGATCACTCGAAATTGACGCCACCCGCGGTGATTGGCGGTCACTCCTGTTCCACCAATTGTCACAACGGAACCCCGAACCAAGGTTTGGCGAAGCCGGGTAGTCATATCCCGACGACCGCCCAATGTGACAACTGCCATACCAATTTCACGGCTTTCGCGCCGGCAACAATGAGCCATGCCGGAACGGCCGGTTCATGTATTAGTTGTCACGGCGGTGGGTATGTTTCGGTGAATGCCCAAGCCAAGCACGCCACGCATATTGCGACGACGCAGTCTTGCGATAGTTGTCACGGCACGATTGCCTGGAAGCCGGCTACCAATTTTCACGTAGGTGTGGTCCCCGGAACTTGTGCGACATGCCACAACGGCAGCAATGCAACCGGCAAGAACCTGACCCATATCCCGACTTCGCTGGCGTGCGACAGTTGCCACAATAATTTCACAGCATTTTCTCCTGCCCAGATGAACCACGCCGGTACATCCAGCCAGTGTTCAAGCTGTCACAACGGTAACTATGTTGCCGTAAATGCGCTGGGCAAGCCGCTCACTCATGTCAGTACGACCGTCCAGTGCGATAACTGCCACAAATCGACGACTACGTGGACTGGTGCAATCTATGTCCACCCGGTCTCGGCAACCGGTACTTGTTCCAACTGCCATAACGGGTCTGTTCTGGGCGCGGAAGGCAAAAACGCAGGCCACATAGCGACAACGGCCCAGTGCGACACCTGTCACAAATCGACGACTGTCTGGACCGGGGCTACATTTGCCCATGCCGCATCGGCCGTCGGAACCTGCTCTAATTGTCACAACGGGGCATATGCCCCAGGCAAGTCGACCGGTCATATTCCGACAACCCTGCAATGCGACAATTGCCACAATAACTACACGGCTTTCAGGCCGGCCAATATGAGCCACACGGGGACGACAGGCCAGTGTTTGTCGTGTCATAACGGCGGATACACCAGCGTCAATGCGCAAGCCAAGAATACCGGCCATCTTGCTACGAACGATTCGTGCGATGCGTGCCACCGCACGACTGCTTGGCTACCAGCAAGTTTTGCGCACACCCCGGCGCAATTGGCTGGCAAGACTTGTGTGAGTTGTCATAACGGTACGACGGCGACCGGTAAGCCGGCGCTGCATATTCCGACGTCCGAGGCTTGCAGCACTTGCCATCGTACCGGCGGGACATGGGTCCCGGTGATAACGCCGTATGCTCATACCGGCGTTACGACTGGTTCCTGCACCAACTGCCACGTCAACAGCTACCCCGGGATGTCTTATAAGCCCCTGGCTAATCACGTACCGACGACGGCCAGTTGCGATGCCTGCCATACGAAGACAAGCTGGTCCGCCCTTACTGTCTTCAACCATGTCGGGGCGACGAGTTGCCAGACTTGCCATAGCGGCATGTATGTCGGAGTAAAAGGCAAGCATACAACCCATATCCCGACCACTCTTGCCGGGTTGCCTGGCAACGAATGTTCGCTATGTCATGTCGGTACCTCTTCGTTCGCGACGGTATCAAGAATGAACCACGGCAGCATCCAGACCAACTGCAAGACCTGTCATGCCAGTACGACGGCTTACGACGTCGGTAGCGCCGAGAAGATCAGGTTGGGTGGGCACGAAGGTTCAAGAGCGACAGACGACTGTTCGCAGAGCGGTTGTCACAAGCCCTTGGGTAGAAAAGGCTCGCCCTACACAAAGTGGGACTGATTTGTGCGGTGAGAAACATGGACGATTTCACGGAAAATACATGAAGAAAGTGAAAATGGCTGGGCGCATCTTTAATAATGCCGCGCTGTCGGCAGTGGCGGCGAAAATCGCTCGGTTTGTTCTGGTTTTTTCTTTGCTGGCAAGCGCCAACGCCTTCGCCGCGATTATTGAAAACATCGATGTCGCGAGAGTTGGTGATCAGGCCGAGGTTACGATCCATTTTACGACGGAGATTCAATACACCCGGCATACCCCCGGCGACGAAGGGAAGTTCCTGCGCGTTTTCTTTAGGCTGACCAAACCCGGTGTTTCGGAAAGCGAGTTGATGCAGGAAGTGCGACGGTCGCCGAAAAACGACCTGCTGCCGCCGTTCACCGTTGCGTATCCCGAACTGGTAAACGGTATGTTGATCACCTTTGCCAAGCCGACCAAGTTTATTGTTCGGGCAGGCGATGACAGTCGTAGTATCGTCGTCATGGTGCCCGTACAACCCCTGCCGGCTAAGGACAGGGATGTTCCCCCTGCAAAAGGCAAGCCCGCCGTCAAGCCGGCACCTGTCGCCATCGAGACGCCTGCGGTAGCAGCGGTTGTCGCTGATCCACCGGTAGGGTCGGCGGCTGCTCCTGCGCAGACGCCAGACGCCAACAAGCCCGAGCCTGCTCCCGTCTTGTCAGCAGATAAAGTCGAGGAAATGGCGCATGCCTTTCTGCTTGACGGACAGGATGCTTTCGAGAAGGGGGACTATCCGAAGGCGATCAATCGCATGAACCGCATCCTGAGTCTTCCACAAAATAGCCGGACCATGTCGGCTCAAGCGTTGATTGGTGAGGCACGCGAGAAAAATGGTGAAATTGCCAAGGCGCGTGCCGAATACGATCTCTATTTGAAGCTATACCCCAACTCGCCCGAGGTGCCGAAGATAAAGCAGCGACTTGCCGCGTTGCCTGCTGTCGATACGGTTCGCCGGCCGCGGGCGCGCGCTGTTCGTGATGACCGGCCCGCCGAATGGACGGTCTACGGCAGTCTTTCCTCTTATTTCTTTGGCGGTCAGTCGAAGCAGGATGACGGGCCGATGAAGCGCGACCAGGAGTCCATGGTGTCTTCCCTGAATTTCAGTGCCAGACTGCGGGATTCGGTGACCGATACGCGTTTTGTATTTCGGGATACCGACAGCCGCAATTTCATGCGACCGAGCCGCAACTACAATCGTATCTACTCAGCCTACGCCGAGCGGACTGATCGCGAGATTGGCTATTTTGTCCGGGTAGGGCGGCAGAACCCCAATGGCGCCGGCGTGCTTGAACGTTTTGACGGGATCACCGGCAGCTATAACCTGACTCCAGACTTCAAGGTTGGGGCGGTATATGGTGAGGCTGTCGAGTTTGGCTCGCCGTTCAAGAAGAACTTTTACGGTGGCAGTGTTGAACTGGCTCCCCAGGTTGGGTGGCCGGGAGCGAGCCTTTATGGCATTGAGCAGAATATTGACGGGATCCTGAACCGTCGCGCCGTGGGTTCGGAGTTCCGTTACTTCGATGGTCAGGTTACGGCTTTCGGTCTGGTCGATTATGACGTCCTCTACAAGGGCGTTAACATCGGCATGGCGCAGGCTAACTACCTCGACAAATGGAATAACAACTACTTTATTTCCTACGATTACCGGCAGAGTCCGACTTACAGCCTGACCAATGCGCTGTCGACCACTGGATATTCGACGGTGACCGATCTGGTGGGAAATGTCGGTGCCAGCGGGGCGCGCCAACTGGTTTCGGAAATGACTGCGCTGTCTACAATGTTTGCAGCAGGGGTGACAATTCCGGTCGGAGAGCGCTGGCAGTTTGGCGCCGATTACCGGATGTCTGAAATTTCCGGTACCAATGCCACGATTCCGCTTGCCCAGATGTGCAAGGAAATCCAGGACGATGCCAATCCCAACGATCCGCTTTGTGTCGATGGGCCACGCGGAACGCTCCGGATTTCCGAAATGGGTATCTGTCAGGTCGATAGTTACGACCTGGTTACGCGAACCTGTCGTGCCACATCGGACGCTTCCGGTCGCACAAATATGTATTCCGCGCAGGCGATCGGTACCAACCTGTTCGTTCCGAACGGGGTGGGGGTGGTCTATCTTGGTTACATTGCCGGTCCCAACTACACTGGTCAGAACCTTGGTTTGAGCTATATTTTCCCGTTTTTTGAAAACTGGCGGCTGGAAAACAATGCCCGCTACTACACGCAGAAGAGTGATAGCGGCCAGAATATGACCCAGTTTTCACCGAGCATGAAATTGGTGTACCAGTGGCGGAACAGCCTGTCTCTCGAAGGTGAACTCGGTTACAGCCAGTCCAACAACACGGGGACTACGGTCAGCAAAAACAGGCGCGAATATCTCTATCTCGGCATCCGGTGGGACTACCGCTAACCAGTAATTATCTAGTCCGTTGGTTTGATTTCTGGCAACTTCGGGGTTGCCAGACTTTTTTGCAGCACTATCAAAATTCAAAATGATTCGGTGACCCCCATATGACTTTTGTTTACATCGTTGTGGCCAGTATTGCGTTATCCCTGCTCGTGCTGTGGGCTCTTGGAAAATATTCAGCCAACAAATCAACCGCCACCGAAAAGATCGATATTGCATCGGCGTTGCGCGAATTGTTGTTGGCCAAGGCTGAAGGCCGTATTGATCAGGCCGAATTCGAGCGGCAACAGGCGCTGCTCCACGCCACGGTTCTCGAGCCTGCACAGGCATCTGAAGGATTTCAACTGCCCGGAAAAAAACTCGGCTTGGTTGCTGGCGGGGTAGTCCTGGCCATTGCAGCGGCCGCTATCTGGGTTGCCTCGCCTACCGGCGATGCTCCGGAAATGGCCGCCGTCAGTAAGTCGGTTGGCATGCCGGAGGAACTAAACAGCGCTCAGGCGAGCAGCGGTGGCGACCTCAATACGGTGGTCAAGAAGCTGGCCGACAAGATGGCCAAGGACCCGAGCAACGGAGAAGGCTGGCTGTTGCTGGCCAAGACCTATGGCGAACTGCGCCGCCACGGCGAGGCCGATGCGGCCTACGCCAAGGCTTCGGCAGTCGTCACGCTGGATGCGCAGGCACTGGCTGACTGGGCGGATGCTCATGTGATGACCAAGGATCGTCAGTGGGATGATGAGGCGAGAAAGATCGTCAAGCGTGCCCTGGCGGCCGATCCAAAGCACGTCAAGACGCTGGCACTGGCGGGCAGCGAAGCTTTCGGTCGGGGCGACTACAAGGCTGCCATCGATTTCTGGAAGCGCATGAAGGCAGCAGCACCGGCGGATTCAATGGACAACAAGCTGGCGGATGCCAACATCGCCGAAGCCAACGCCATGTTGGGCGGCAAAAAGCCGGCTGTGGCAGCGTCTGCAGAGCCGGCGGTGACCGCTGGTGCGGTGGCCGGGGTAGTCACGCTGAGTCCGAAGCTGAGGGGCAAGGTGGCGGCCGGCGATACGCTGTTCGTTACGGCCAAGGCGTTGGAGGGTAACGGTCCTCCGTTGGCGGTGTGGCGTTATCAGGGGTCGGACTTCCCGATTGAATTTCGCCTGGATGACAGCGCGGCGATCATGCCGGGACGTACCATTTCGCAGTTTCCGGAAGTGCTCGTGACGGCCAAGGTTTCGAAGAGTGGTAGTGCCGAGCCGGCCAAGGGCGATCTGTTGGCTGCGCCGGTCAAGGCCAGGCTGGGCAATATGACGCTGGTCGTGGAGCTGAGCGCAGAGCGCTGATCAGACGGGCAGGTAGGCTGGAAACAACGGCGCCCGACCGGTGGCCAGGTAGTTTTTGCAGCGTTCGATGTATTCCCGGGTGCTTTTCGGCATGGCCGTTCTGGCCCGGGAAATATAAAAAATGAGGTCGCGGCCCTGGCGGATCAGCTGCAGGCCATCCGACAGGTTGTAGGTGAACGGAGCGCTGAAGACCGCCGGTCCGGTTAATACGTTAAGGTCGGCCAGACGTTCGCCGGCAGTTACCATGCGTGCCCAGACGTCGAAGATGTCGGCATCCGTGCGCAGCGTTTCAGTCTTGATTTTGGCGGCAATGGCCAGGTCGCGGATGGGGGCTTCGATGTCGGCAAAAGCCGGAATGCCGCTGAAATTGTCGATCATCGCATTGGAAATCAGATCGATGTCGCGCAGAACCTGGCCGATTTTGATATAGCGGCTTTCGTAAAAGTCTTCGAGCGGGATCGAGAAAGCGCGGAAGGGCTCCCCCCACAGCTCGTCGATGCCTTCTTCGCCGCTACGGTGCATCACGCAGCGACCGAGTTCCATGGCGTCGAGCAAACACTTGCCGCATTCGCGCATGAGCGGGTTGTCGCTGAGAATTTCGATGCCGCAGGCCTGCAGTTCGACCAGTTTTCGGAATATGTCGGCCGCCCGGTTGAACAGTGCGCCGGCCAGCATGGCGCCCTTGACACGCTTGCGCGCCGGGTCGGCTTCGGCTTCGTAGGTGCCGCGCGCCTCGTTCAGGCGGGTGCCGGGAATGTTCAGTCCGTGCTCGGTGTGGTTGAACAGCCGCCGAGTCAGGGCATCGATCAGTTTCTTCTTGGCTTCCAGGGTGTCGGCCGGCACCGGGTAGGTCTTGATCCAGTAACCATCGTAGAAAACACGCTCCTGGCCGTCGATGACTCGACGCGTGCCTTCCGGCGGGGTATCGGCGGTGCTTGGAACGTGAGCCAGTTGGTGCGCTGTATTCATGGTTCTCTGCAGAAAAGCCAGCGGGCGAACAGGGAGGTCAATTGCCGAACGACTGGCAATAATTCGTGCGCGGCTTAACGGGGTGAGCGTGTTGATTAGCGAGCCGGTAATTGTACCGTGACCAATAGGCCTTTTGGCGTAATTGATGTGTCGAGTTTCAGCGTTGCGCCATGGAGTTCGGCGATGCGGGCGACGATGGCCAGCCCCAGGCCGCTGCCTGGCTGGCTACCCTGGTTGAGCCGGTGGAAGCGGCGGAGTACCGATTCGCGCTGGTCGACCGGGATGCCCGGGCCGCTGTCAGCGACCGAAAGGGTGACGACTGTGTCGGTTCGCGCTACATCGACGCGCACCTGGCCGCCCTCGGGGGTATAGCGCACGGCGTTATCGACGAGGTTGCGGATCAGCACCCCAAGCCATTCGGGTTGCCCGGTGACTTGACAATCGGGGCTGGCGGCGAGGTCGAACTCGATGTTCTTGGCCAGAATCTGTGGCCCGAGATCGGCGCAGACTTCCTCGGCCAACCCGGCCAGATCAACGGTCTGGGGGGCAGGCAGGCCGGATTCAGGATCGAGGCGAGCCAGATGCAGCATCTGGTCGACGAGGTGGGCAGCGCGGGTCAGGCCGCTTTGCAACTGGTTCAGCGAGCGGTCGCGTTCGTCGTTGTCGCGGGCGCGCTGGGCGACCTGCAACTGGGCCTGCAGTGCGGCGAGCGGTGTGCGCAGTTCGTGCGCGGCATCTGCGGTGAAGCGGCGTTCGGCTTCGAGGGTGTGTTCGACGCGCTGGAAGAGGCCGTTGAGCGATTCGAGGAGGGTACGGATTTCTTCGGGGGCGGCGGCTGGATGCACAGGATGCAATTGCTGCGGGTCGCGGCTGGCAATCTGGTGCGCGATGCCATCCAGGGCGGCAAACCCGCGCCGGGTGGCAAGCCAGACCCAGAGGCCGATGAGTGGCAGGCCAAAGAGTGCCGGGAGGAGCAGGCGCCAGGCAATGTGGCCGATCAGTTCGTCGCGGACGTGGTGGTTTTCGCTGACCTGGACCTGCAGGTTGTGGTCCTCGTTCCACTGGCTGTAATGCCGCCAGTGGCCATCGTTGCCGGTACGCGTTTCGGAAAAGCCGATTTCTTCGGTCAACGGGGATTTCGGGGCATTTTTCGAACGCATGAGCAAGGTGCCGTCATCGCGCCAGATCTGGAAACGCAGGCGACGCTGGTATTTGTGCGTGGCTTCGCCAAGATCCTCGATGTCGTCACCCTCGTCGTGGCTGGCCAGGGCAAGCAGGGTCTGGGCGGCCTGGGTCAGCTGGGCGTCGAACAGTTCATCGACTTCGTGGTGGGCGTCGATGTAGCTGAAAACCATGGTGACGAGCCAGGCGGCAGCGACACCGCCGAGCAGGAGGCCGAGCAGGCGGCGGCGCAGCGAGAACCAGACGGTGGTGGTTTCGCCGCTCATTTGGGGATGGTGTAGCCGACGCCGCGCAGGGTACGGATCAGGTCGCTGCCAAGCTTTTTGCGCAGGTGATGGATGTGCACTTCAAGGGCGTTGCTGTCCGGTTCGTCGCGCCAGCCGTAGACCGATTGTTCGAGCTGGGTGCGCGTCAGGACGCGGCCGGCGTTTTCGAGCAGCATCTGGAGCAGAGAATATTCCCGGCTGGACAGTTCGATTTCCTGCCCGGCCAGCGTGACGCGGTGAGCGGCGAGATCAATGGCCAGTTCGCCGTGGGTCAGCAACGGGGCGGCACGGCCGGCGCTACGCCGGGTCAGGGCGCGGATGCGGGCGCTCAGTTCGTCGAGGTCGATGGGTTTGACGAGGTAGTCGTCGGCCCCGGCATCGAGGCCGGAAACCTTGTCGCCGGTGGCATCGCGGGCGGTCAGGATGAGGATGGGCACGGTCAGCCCCCGGCCTCGGGCACGACTGAGGACATCCATGCCGGACAGGCGGGGCAGCCCGAGGTCGAGGACGACCAGATCGAAGCTTTCACTCTGCAGGGCCTGGTCGGCGGAATTGCCATCGCGCAGCCAGTCGACCGCAAAGCCGGCCTGGCGCAGGCCGACGGTCAGGCCGTCGCCCAGTTCGGGATCGTCTTCGACAAGCAGAATGCGCATGGCGGGATTCTATCAGCTTGCCAACCACCAGCTGGCGGCAGCGACCCAGACCAGCAGGAAGATGGCAGCCAGCGGCCGGGCCGAGGGGATGGCTTGGTCCGGCGAACCCTGTTTGTGGCCGGTAATCATGGCGCGAACCAGGTTTTCGCCGTGCAGCAGGCTGCCCGAAATGACGCCGGCAACATGGATGAAGACGACGGTGAGCATCGTTGCCGCCAGACCTTCGTGCAGTTCTTCCAGCCATTCGCCGCCGAGTTCGTTGTACATCGCCCAGCCGACGAGGCCGGTGGCGATGCCGAGGCCGAGCAGCAGCATGATGGCCCAGCCGCCGGCCGGGTTGTGGCCGGTGTGGTGGGCCGGTTCGAGGCGGATCAGGCTGCGCAGGTAATCGACGACGGAACCGGGGCCGCGGACGAAATCGACGAAGCGGGCGTAGCGCGAGCCGATGAAGCCCCAGGGCAGACGGAAAAGGGCGACAGCAACGACCACACTGCCGGACAAGACATGGACGAGCCGGAACGATTCGCTTTCGGAGGTTAGCCAGGCGAGGATGAAGCCGCCGACCATGAGCCAGTGGCCAAGGCGCACCGGCCAGTCCCAGACGAGAATTTTTTGCATGATTTACTCCCGCAGTTCGCGGATGGAAATATCGTGTTCGCTGTAGCTGCCCCTGGCGGCATCTGGGTGGCAGGCCTCGCAGTTGGCGGCCGATTTGACGCGTGGATCGCGCCAGTATTTGGCCGGGATTTCGTCGTGCTTGCGGATGAAGCGCGAGGTCTGGGTAATGCGCGGCGGATTGCCGGCGTTGCCCAGGCGGCTGGCGTTGCCGGCATGGCGTTCGAGAAAGGCGCCGATTTCCTGCCCGGTTTTCTGGTCGACCGTAGCATCGCTACCGAAGTGGTCGCTCAGGCCGGCCATCAGCTTGCGCCAGTCGGCTGCCTTGAGCAGCGCGGGTTGGTAGGCAATGTGACAACTGCTGCATTCAGTGGTGAAACTGGCTGGCGCGTTGGCCGGCATCGGCAGACGATCGGCCAGGGCCGGGAAGGCGCTGCCGAGCAGGGCTAAAAACAATAGGGATTTCATTTCAGCGTACCTCGCTCAGGAAGGTGACGAAATCGGCCTTCTCGGCCGGCGTGCAGGCGCGACCGACGACTTCCTTGCAGTTCCGGCCGAACCATTTCTCAACCTTGGCCGGGTCGCTCAGGCGATTCGGATTGGCAGCGACGGCCAGCGGCTTGATGGTCTTGCCGGTCACGGCATGCTCGCCGGCATTGAGCGGGTTGTCGGTGTGGCAACTGGTGCAGGCCGGCATCTTGTCGTTGATGGCAAAACGCTGGCGGAAGAAGGCGTCGCCGCGCTTGGCCGCGGGCGTGAAGCCGGCTTGCTGGCTGGTCGCTTCGGCGACATACATCTGACGAATCTGCTGCGGCGTTTCGGCGTGGCTGGCCAGGCTGGCGAGCAGCAGCGCTACGGCGGGAATGGCTTTCATCATCGCTCTCCTTTTTGTGTTGATGGGAAAGGAGTGTAGGGAGCGAGTCTTAAAGCCGCCTTAGGCGAAACTTAAGCGGGGATTAAGGCTAAGATTCGGGCCGCGGGGACGTGCCCCGTGATCCACTGTTCAGGAATGCAAGACCGGAAGCCAGCCATGAAACTCCAGCATCTGTCGATTGGCGCCCGTTTCGAATACGAGGGCGTTACCTATGTCAAAACCGGGCCGCTGACGGCCAGTTCGGAAGCCGGCGGGCAGCGCATCATCCCGCGCCATGCCGTGCTGCGGCCGCTCGATGTCCCGGCCACGGAAGGCAAGGGCAAGCTGGCGGCGCCGGTGGTGCGCAAGGCGTTCAACAGCTTTTTCGAAACCTGCAACCGGCTGGTCGGCGAAGCCGGGCAGGCCGAACTGGAGCAGGCGCGCCAGCGTTTCCTGAAAGCGATCGATTAGCCGGATCCCACGGTCAACCGGGAAAAAGGCAAAAAAATGGAAGGCATCGGCCTTCCATTTTTTTTGAGCTTGCCGGATGCTTAGAAGTTGATGCCGACCTTGGCCAGTAGCGCCCAGTTTTCGAAGCTGACGTTGTTGCTTTCGCTGGTATTCAGGTAGCGCAGATCGAGGCCAGAGTAGTAAGTTCCCTTGCGGTAGTTGGCGCCGACCACGGCACCGTAGCCGAACAGGCTCTTGTCGGCCCGGCCGTTGTCTGCCTGGACAACGCCAAGCACCGGGCCGGCGCCGACCGAGAAGCCGCCGCCGACCGGCAGCGTGTAGCGCGGCGAGAGCTCGAAGGAGGTCGCCTTCATGCCGGATTCGTCGGTGTGATTGATCTGGACATGGGTGCGAATGCGATTGTCCGGCGTCTGGATCAAGCCGCAATTCATGTTGAAGTCGAGACCGTAGACGAACATCGAGTCGTCATTGCTGGCCGGAGCGCCCATGACACCGACGCTGACCGCGACGCTCGGCTCGAACTTGAAGCCGGATTGCAGGCCGGGGAAGAATTTCAGGCCGTCGGCATGGCTGGCCGTGGCGCCGAGCGCCAGGCCGGCGAGGAGGAGGGTGGATGCAAGGCGATTGAGTTTCATGGTCTCTCCAGTTCGGTGGTGATTGTCGGGGGCAGCGGCGCAGTAGCCTGGCTGCAGGCTGAGCGACTATAGCCGGCTGTATTCGGGGGGTCTGTGACCTAGGTCGCTTAGCCGCCTATTTCTTGAGCATTAGGTCCTGAGCAGCATCCAGATCGACTTTCCGGATCAGGCCCATTTTTTTCTGAACGACCTGACCGTTGCGGTCGATGAACAGCGTATAGGGCAGGCCGCCCCTGGTGTTGCCGAGGGCCTGCATGAGCGGCAGGCCCTGAGCCTTGGCGATGACCACCGGGTAATCCATTTCGTAGGCCTTGGCGAAGTCCTTGGCCGGTTCGGCCTTGTCCTCGATGCCGATGCCCAGGACCTCAATCTTGCCTTTGTTGGCGGCACGGAACTTGATCAGTTCGGGGATTTCGGCACGGCACGGGCCGCACCAGCGAGCCCAGAAATTGACGACGAGCGGTTTGCCCCTGTAACGCTCGAGGGCGACCGGCTTGTCGTCGAGATCGTTGAGCGTGGCGGCGAAGAGCGGGGCGGAGGAAATCTGGTCTGCTACGGTCAACCCGGAAAAAAGGCCAAAAATGAAAAGCGAAAACAGCTTTTTCAAGGAAGGTCACCACGGCGGAAGATGAAGTAGCCGATGGTAGCACTGACCACGCCGAGCGCTGCCGGGTAGGCCAAGGCGAAAACCTTGTAGCCGGCCGTGCCGAACAGGTCGAGGATGACGTAGGCGGAGGGGCCGAGGACGATCAACTGTGGGTCGAAGAGGGCCAAGGCCGCGGTGCGGAAGACCTGTAGCGGATTGGCCAGGGCCAGCGTGACGGCGAGTTCGGGTGCCACCTTGCCCTGGATCATGACGCCGAGCAGGATCAGGTCGAGAAAGAGCAGCAGGAAAAGCCAGACCATGAAGGCGGCGCCCTGCGCCATGTCGGTGGTGCGGGCGATGGCCGAGATGAGCATGCCGATGCCGAGGAAACAGGCGGCCATGACGGCGAGCAGGGCAGTGTAGTAGCCGAACATGTCCCACGGCACTTCGATGCCCTGGATGGTCGCCCAGATCACGGCGCCGAGCATGGCCAGGAAGACGGGCGCGAAGACCACGATGTAGCGACCGACGATCTTGCCCCAGAACCACGCCGACAGCGATACCGGCAACGACAGCAGGTATTCGAAGACGCCGGCCTCGCGGTCGCCGGCCACCGAACGTACCGTGGTGATCAGCACGAAGATGGGCAGAATGGCCATGGTCAGCTGGATGTAGGTGACGAGCAGGCGCGACAGGCCGATAAAGCCAAGGACGCGCGACTCGGTCAGGCCGAAGAGGAAGAGCAGGGCGACGATGCCGCCGAAAACCAGGGTGTAGATCTGGAACCAGCGGGCGCGCAGCGATTCGACGATATCCAGTTTGGCGGTCAGCCACAGTTGTTTCATTTACTTGCCCTTGGCCATTATGTGCTGGCGCATGTCGGTGAAAGCGAGGCTGCCCGGCATCGGTGTCGAGACGGCAGCAAAGTTGTAACCCATCGGCGAGGTCTTGGTGATGAACTGGGCGTGTCTGGGGTCGAGCCAGATCATCTCCTCGCGGCTCTTGCTGTTGAAATCGGCGACCCACATGCGGGTGGCGGCGTCGGCCAGCCATGGGTATTTTTCGGCTTTTCCCATGAGCCAGAAGGCGAGGCAGCCGGGGTCGTCGAACTTGAAAACGGTGTTGTCCGGCCCACCGCGTATCTCGGCGCCAAAGCGACGGTCGGAAATGACCATGCTGCACCGTACGCAGGTGTCGCGGTCCCACTTGATCTCGGCCATGCCCTCCGGCCAGTTGTCTTTCTTGCAGCCAGACAGCGCGGCGGCCAGCGGCGTCAGAAGCAGACCGCCGAGTCCGAGGCGGTTGAGGAAGTCACGGCGATGGTGGTCGCACATGCTCAGTTCTCGGACAGCGACAGGTCGCTGACCAGCGCCGTGTAGCGGGAAATAATACCGAGGAAACGCAGGCGGTCCGGGCCGGCGATCTCACCTTCCCAGATGCGGTTGTCGTCGCGGCTGGCCAGATTCCAGCCATCCAGTGCCTTGGCGAAGGCCGGCTCGAAGCGGCTGAGGACGATGCGGCAGGCCAGCCGGGCGGTCAGCGTCACGGCATCGGCCACCTTGTCGTCGAGGACGACCTTGCCCATGTCCATTTCGATGACCCGATTGACCAGCGCTGAAACCTCATCGAGGCGGTGGCTGGAGATGATCATCGTGGCGTCGTCGAGGCGTTCGGCCAGCAGGTCGAAGAAGATCTTGCGGGCTTCGGGGTCGAGGTTGGCGGCCGGTTCGTCCATGACCAGCACCCTCGCTTCCCGGCCGAGGGCAATGGCGATCAACAACTTCTGTTTCATGCCGCCGGAGAGGCGGACGAACTGGCGGGAAAGGATTTCTTCGACGTTGAGGCCAAGGCGTCGGGCGATGGTGTGGATGCGCTGTGGGTCGGTTCCGCACAGCGATGCCGAGAAATTGATCAACTGGCCGACCGGCATCTTGAGCGGTGGCGGCAGTTGCGGCACGAAACCGATGCTGCCGAGCACTTCGGTGCGGTTGCTGCGCGGGTCGAGGCCATTGATGGCGACCTCGCCATCGTGCGTGTATTCACCGAGCAGGCAACGGATCAGCGTGGTCTTGCCGGCGCCGTTCGAACCGATCAGGGCGACGCGTTCGCCGATGCCAATATTGAGGCTGATGCCATCGAGGACCCGGGCTTTACGGAAAGTCTTGGCGATGTTCTTGAACTGGATCATGTCGGGGATTATAGGTAGGGCGCGGAAATCGGCTTTGAACCTGCATCAAAAAAATGCGCGCCGGCCAGTTGTCGATGGGAAGTGACACGGGGACAGGCCGAAATGCATGCATTAGCAAAAATTTATATTATTACTTTTGTCGTAATTGTGTGGTTTGCCTGCCTCTGTTATCGTTGAATAAATTCCGAAAAGTTCAAAAATATGAAAAACAACCAGCCGGTATTTGATCGTGAATATGCCATTCATCCGGAGTGCAGCATCATTAGCCGGACCGATAAAAAAGGCATCATCACCTATGTTAACGATGATTTCGTTGAAGCCTCCGGCTTTTGCCGCGAGGAACTGATCGGTCAGTCTCACAACATCGTTCGCCATCCGGACATGCCGTCTGAAGCCTTTCGCGACTTGTGGGCGACCCTGAAGCGGGGCAAGCCTTGGGGCGGCATCGTAAAGAACCGTCGCAAGGATGGCGGGTTCTACTGGGTCAAGGCCATGGCGACGCCGCTGTCTTCCGGTGGCTACATGTCGGTACGGACCATGGCCAGCGCTGCCGAAATTCGTGCCGCAACAGCCTTGTACGAGCAAATGCACCGCGACCCGAAGTTGCTGCTCGAGCAGGGAAGCGTCCGCGGCGGCCTGTTCAAACGGCTGTTCCGGCGGCTCAACGACATCGATCTGAGCAAGCGGCTGTGGCTGTCGACGCTGGCTTCCATCGTCATTGTCTGCCTGAGTCTCGGGTTGGGGCTTCAGGTTGTCGCTGCCGTCCCGGTTTCTGCCCTGGCGCCGGAGCTTGCCTCGCGCATTGGCGGTCTGCACAAAGCCATGTTGATCATTGGCGGGCTGACCTTGCTGGCCTGGCCACCGCTGGCCTGGGTGATCATTCGCGAATTCAACAGGCCGGTCCGTTCGGCCATTGATGCTGCCTGTCGCATGGCGGCGATGGACCTCAGCCAGCCGATTCCTGTGCATGGCGACGACGAAATCGGCCAGTTGCTCGCTCAGTTGGCCATCATGCGTAATCATTTTCAGGAAATGGCGGCGATGCTCCGCCAGAGTACGGCCAAGCTCGACCGGATGGCCCAGCGGCTTGCCGATTCCAGCCAGACCTCGGCAAGTGCCGCTTCCGACCAGGCAGAGGTGGCTACCAACATGGCCGCATCGGTCGAACAACTGTCGGTGTCGATTGACCATGTCACCGAGTTTTCCACCGAGGCGGATACTCTGACCCGTGCTTCGGGCTGCGCCTCGCGCGAGGGCGGCGGCGTCATCCAGCGGGCTGCTGATGAAATGACCCACATTGCCGATACGGTGCATGGCTCGGCGACGGCCATTCGCGAACTGGAGTCTTATACCGTCGAGATCTCGACAATTGTCAATGTCATCAAGGAAATCGCCGACCAGACCAATCTGCTTGCGCTCAATGCGGCAATCGAGGCAGCCCGGGCTGGCGAACAGGGGCGCGGCTTTGCCGTGGTCGCCGACGAAGTGCGCAAGCTGGCCGAGCGTACTGCCTCGTCGACCAAGGAGATTGCCGACATGATTGAGAAGGTCCAGGCCAGTTCCCGCCACGCCGTTGCAGAAATGGAAAACAGCGTCGAGCAGGTCCAGTCCGGTGTCGACTTGGCGCGTCAGGCCGAGCAGTCGATCGGTGCGATTCAGGTTGGCTCGGGACAGGTTGCCGCCGCGGTCAATGAAATTTCCCTGGCGATTCGCGAGCAAAGCGCTGCCGCCCGCGAGATTGCCCAGAACGTCGAGCGTGTCGCCCAGATGACCGAACAGGGATCGCACGCCAGTCGGGCGGCAGCATCGCTGGCCAGCGATGTCAATGAACTGTCCGGCGAGTTACGGCAACTGGCCGAGATCTTCAGGATCTGATCCGAGCGGCTTCCACGGTCAACCGGTAAAAAGGCCAAAAATCAAATCGGCTTCGATAGCCATTTGAGCAGGGTGGCAAACAACTGGTCGGGATCGACCGGCTTGCCGATATGGTCGTTCATGCCGGCATCAATGCATTTTTGCCGGTCGCCGGTAAAGGCGTTGGCCGTCAGCGCGAGAATTGGCACTGCCTCCCGGCCCGGCAGGGTGCGAATGATGCGAGCGGCGTCGATGCCGTTCATTCTGGGCATCTGCAGGTCGAGCAGGATCAGGTCGTAATCCTTGCTTTTCGCCAGCTCGACGGCCTCGACGCCGTCCTCGGCCAGATCGACGACGAGGCCGGCTGACTCAAGCAATTCACACGAAACTTCCTGATTGATCGGCTCGTCTTCGGCGAGCAGGATGCGCGCCCCGGCATGGCGGGCTTTCAAGCTTTCTTCGGGGCGCTGGTCGGTTGTCTGTCTGTGCGCTGCGATGCCGGCCGCCGCTTTTTTCAGCCTGGCCGTGAACCAGAAGGTACTGCCTGCGCCTGGCTGGCTGTCGACGCCGATGCTGCCGCCCATCAGGGTAGCCAGACGCTTGCTGATGGCCAGCCCGAGTCCGGTGCCGCCGTACTTTCGAGTCATTGAATTGTCGGATTGTTCGAAGGCCTGGAACAGCCGGCTCTGGTCCTCGGCTGAAATGCCGATCCCGGTGTCGCGTATGGCGCAGCGCAGGAGCAGGTCGGTCGACGTTTCCTGGCTGGCCGAGATGTCCAGGCTGACCGAACCCTGGTTGGTGAACTTGATGGCGTTGCTGGTCAAATTGAGCAAAATCTGGCCAAGCCGCTGAAAGTCGCCGCGGAGCGGCTGGCTGGCCAGCCCGGGTGCGATGTCGATGCGCAGCGTCAGCCCTTTGGCTGTGGCGGCCGGGAGCGCCAGGTTGCTCAGATTGTCGAGCGGGGTGGCGAGCACGAAGTCGACTTCATCCAGCGTCATGCGTTCGGCTTCGATCTTGGAAATGTCGAGGATGTCGTTGATCACATGCAATAGGTGCTGCGAGGCCTTGGTGACTTTGCCGAGCTGGTCGCGCAGCTTGGGATCGGTGGCTTGTTTGAGGGCCAGACCGGTCATGCCCATGATGGCGTTCATCGGCGTCCGCAATTCGTGGCTCATGTTGGCCAGGAAGGTACTCTTGGCGCGGCTCGCCGATTCGGCCGCCTCTTTGGCAATCGACAGCGCGGCGGTGCGTTGTTCGACAAGTTCTTCGAGGTGATCGCGGTGCCGCGTCAGTTCAGCTTCGGCATTCTTGCGTTCGGTGATGTCGCGGGTGATGCCGTGGAAGCCAATGATCCTTCCCGCGCCGTCGTATTCCGGCTTCGATTGCACCTCGCCCCAAACCAGACTTCCATCCTTGCAGAGATGCTGCGCCTCGAAAGTGATCGAGCCGAGCCGGATTTTCCGCCGAATCAATTCCCCGCGTTCCTGCATGATCCTGCTCACGAGGGCCCGCCCCTCTTCATTGAACAGATCAAGAATATGCTGGCCAAGGACTTCATCGGGCCGGAAGCCGCGAATCCGCTCGTCCGAGGGGCTGATATAGGTGATGATCAAGTTGCTGTCCGTTTTCCAGACGACATCCTGGACGTCCTCGGTGAGCAGCCGGTAGTGGGCTTCGCTGCGCTGAAGTCTTTCCTCGGCCAGGTTTTTCTCCAGCGCAATGCTGGCCAGTCGGGCGCATTGTTCGATGAGGTAGATGTCGTATTCGGCCGGCTGGTGTGGCTCGCGGTGATAGATGGCAAAGGTGCCGAGCACCCGGCCGTCCGAAGCGAGGATCGGCTGCGACCAGCAGGCGCCGAGACCGGCGCTGGCCGCCAGTTCCTTGTAGGGCGCCCAGTAGGGATGCGTCGCAATATCCTCGACGATGACGCGTTGGCCCGTAAAAGCTGCCGTGCCGCATGACCCCACGCCCATGCCGATGGCCAGGCCAGTGAGGGCCTGGTTGTAGAAATCGGGCAGGCTGGGGGCGATGCATGACTCGATCTGTTTTCCTTCGCTGTCGAGCAGCACGATGCTGCACAGCATCGCCGGATACAATTGCTCGGCTCCGCGCACCAGGTCGACAAGCACGCGGGTAAGCGGCTCGCCGCCGGCCAGCAACTCGAGCACATGGGTGCGGAATTGATCGTGCCGTTCGGTACGTTTCGTTTCGCTGATGTCGATGAAGGTGCAAATGACCTGGTGCAGGGAGCCATCTGCTGCCCATTCCGGTTTGGCGCTCATCAACAGCCAGACGCGGTCATGCAGCGTCGGGCGATAGACGCCCATGACGACATTCTCCACCGGCTGTCCCGTGGCAATGGCCAGGGGGACAGGATGTCCGGCGCCCGGGAAGGGGGAGCCGTCTTCGTGGACAATGTTCCAGTCGGCATCGAAACTGGTCTTGCCGAGCAGCTCGTGTTCGTCGAGGTCGAGCAGCTCAAGCGCAATCCGGTTGCACTGGATGATTTCCGAATTCGGTGACTGGATCAGGACGCCGACCTGAAGATCGGCCACCAGCAGGCGGTAGCTTTCACGGCTTTCCTGCAGGGCGGCTTCGCGCTGGATGAGGCTTTCCAGCAAATGATTGAAGCCTTCGATCAATTGGCCGATTTCATCATGCCGGTCGACCGGCAACAGCTCGGGGGGCTGGCTGGCATTCGACAGCGTGGCCAATTTCTTCGTCGCCGCCATCATCGGTGAAAACTGCCGGCGCAACATCCACGCCGTCGTCCACCAGACCAGGGTGCCGGCGAGCAGGGTAAGCAGGCCGGTGGCGAGCAGGATGCGCTGGCGCAGGGCGGCAATCGATTCAAAAGCTTCCTCGGTGGGCAGCACCGCAGCAATGAACCAGCCGGCCACGGGAATGCCCTTGGCTGCCGACAGTTCTTCGATGCCGCGTGAACTGACGGCAATGCCGTAACCCTCGTAGCCTCCGACATAGCGGTCGTGCATGGCGTTGGCGCCGGGCGGTGGGGCTGGCTGCATGATGCGGCTCTTGTCGGTGGCCGTGACGATCAACTGGTGTTGCGGCGCAATCACCAGGTACCCGCCGCTTTTACCAGTCCGGCTTTGCGTCACCCGGTCGAGAAAATTCGGCTTGCCCAGGTTGATGGCGCCGACCAACGCGCCGATGACGCTTGCCTTGGCATCGCGAATCGGCACGGCCATGCCGATGACCGGCGTATTCAGTACACGGCCGAGGGTTGGTCGGCCGATGGTCGATTTGCCCTCTTTCAGGGCGCCCTGCATGTAGTCACGATCCATGTAATTGGTGCTCACGCGCTCCTCGGAGTACGGAACGGAAGCGATCCCGGTGGCATCCGGCCCGGCAGCGCGAACACCGCCATTGAACATGATTTCCAGGATCGGGCGTTGTTCGAGAAAGGTTTGCAGGCGGGGTGGGTTGTTCAGTGTTTCAGGGGTAATTTCGGAGGCAATTGCTTCCAGCGCCTTCAAACGGTCATTCAGCTCGGAATTGACTTGTGCGGCGGCCAGCGAGACCGTCGCGAACTGCTGCTCCCCAAGCTGGCGCCGCATGTCCTCGCGCAGCATGCTGCTGGCGTAAAAAGCCAGCGACCAGATGCCAACCAGAAAAACGACCAGCGTAAAGAGGGTCAGTTTTGTCTTCAACGACGTCTTCCGGAAGGGGGCGAAGCTCATCGAACGGCCTTTGGCTGGCGATAGTTGGTTCAGTTACATTTTTGAACTTTATCACTTTCGCCGCGCTGCATGGGAAAGCGCGCTTGAGGCAGACCGGCCAACTCCGCCGGGCAAAGCGGCTATTTCCCGAATGCTACGGTCAACCGGAAAAAACGGCCAAAATTGAAACCGGTTTTCAGGCCAGCTTGGACAGGCCCTTGACCTCGAACGATAGCGAGCCGGTCGGGCAGACATCGACACACAGGCCGCAGCGCGTGCAGTCGGGGCCGATGGGGACTTCCGGCTCGACGGCGCGGCCCTTGATCACCGTATCCAGCACGTGCGGCACGAGGCAGACCTTGCGGCAATCGCCTTCGTGAAAGCAGCCATCGAGCTTGTAGATGATGCGGACCGGCGAGACGATGCCGACGACGCCGTAGGTCAGGCCGATCGGGCAGGCGTAGCGGCACCAGGCGCGGCGCGAGAAGAAGACTTCGAAGAAGAGCAGGGCGAGGACCCAGAGCAGGGCCAGGCCCGGGCCGTAGATGAGCGCGCGGGACAGGATGCCGGTCGGTGAGATGGCTTCGAAAACGGTATAGCCGGTGGCCAGGGCGAGCAGCGCGAAAATGGCCCAGAACACGGTGCGCAGGCGGCGGTCCATGTTCTGGTCGGTGACCAGCTTTTTGCTGACCAGGAAGAGATGGATTTTCTCCGCCCATTCGGCCAGCAGGTGGTAAGGGCAGACCCACGAACAGAAGGTGCGGCCGCCGAGCAGCACCCAGAGAATGAGCACTGTGCCGGTGCCGATCAGCAGGTTGTTGATGATGTGCTTGTGGGCCAGCATGACCTGCAGCGCCGAATTGAGGTCGATCAGGTGGAAACCGACAAAGCGCGAGGCGGTCAGCGCGCCCTCGAGAATCTGGATGTCGAGGAAGAAGGACAGCGTGAACAGCAGGTTGGCGAAAATCAGCGTCGCCCAGCGCCGGTTGCGCCACTTGTGGCTCGGCTTGGCGTGGGCTCGGGCATGCAGCTTCTCGGCGATGAGGTCGCGATTGCCCTTCTTGTAGAAATGGATCTGCTGGGCGGCCGGGCTGATTTCCTTCGGCTTGCTGGGTTCGGCACCGAACAGGACCTTGATTTGATCAAAAAACCGGCGGTTGAGGAGTGTGCTCATATTTTCCAGACCTCGCCGGCTTCAATGGTGATCGCTGCGGGGGCGACCGGGCAGACCATTTCGCAGACGCCGCAGCCGACGCAGGGCTCATGGACGACCGGCGACTTGCGCTGGCTACCGTCCGGTGCGAACACGGTTTCGATGGAAATGGCGCCCTTGACAGGGCATTCGCGGACGCAGAGGTCGCATTCGGAGACATCGTAGGGATGGCTGCTGACCTTGACCGGTTTCCAGCGGTCGACGTCCATGTAGCGCAATTTGCCCTTGAAGTCGGGGCCTCGCGTCTGCCCCTTGAAACCCTTGCCCTGGACGGCCAGGCAGGCTTCCGGGCGGGTCAGGCGGGCGACGCCGATGCGCTCGTGCATGTTGAGCGTCGGTTCCGGGTCGTTTTCCTTGGCGAGCAGGATGGGCTTGGCGGCCAGTGCTGCGCCCGGGCGAACCGGCAGGAAATCGGGCTTGTGGTAGGTCAGCGAACCGGTCGGGCAGGCGAGAATGCACTGCACGGCGTCGCACGAGAAATCGCAGGCCTGGGCGCGCGGGTCGATATAGGGCGTGCCGACGCCCATGCCATCGACCAGGTCGGCCAGCTTGATGGCCGAGACCGGGCAGACCTGGACGCACTGGCCGCACTTGATGCAGCTGCCGAGAAAATCCTTCTCGTCGAGTGCGCCGGGCGGGCGCAGGCGTTTTTTCTGAGCATAGACCAAGGGCAGAAAGCCCGACATCGCTGCGCCGAGCACGCCGCCGGTGAGCAGGATGGTGCGCAGCACGCGGCGCCGGTTGGTTTGCCGCTTGGCGATCGAGATGGCCGGTTTGCCGTTGCTGGCGGGTTGGCGGGGCGTGTTGCTGTCGTTGGCGCTGTTGTCGCTACCGACTTCTTCGTCGATTTCGCTCATGACCGTGCTGTTCTTTCTGGTTTCACGAAGCGCGGCTTTTCGTCGCGCAGGATCAGGTCCGGTGAGGAGAAGGGGGCCAGACGTTCAAGGAAGTCGAGCAGCTCCATGACCGGCGAACTGCGGAAAAAGCGGGCGACGGGCAGTTCCATCCAGATCTGGTCGGCGTAGGCGTAAAGCTCGTGGGTCTTGTCGCCGACGCCGTCGCCGTCGCGGTCGAAGCCCTGGTAGTCGTCCCAGTAGTTGCCGCGCCAGACGTTCTTCGGGCTATTGTTGTTGTCACCGTGGCCGCCGTAGGCCACCTGGGTCAGGTTGCCCTCGAAAACGTTGTCGATCATGTTGTTGCCACCTGTTTCGCTGTTGAACAGGATGCCAACCCCGTTGTAGGCGAAGCGGTTGTTGCGGATCTCGATGGTGCTCTCCGGCTCGAAAGGCGAGAGATCGGAGCCGATGCCGATGCCGCAATAGATCAGTTCGTTGTTTTCGATCACGGTGCCTGACGATTCCTTGAAACCGATGGCCATGCCGGTGGCGCCCGTGGCGTGAGAAATGATGTTGTGGCGCACGACGCCGCCGACGGTATACATGAAATAGACACCGACCGCGTTGTCATAGAACGCGTTGCCTTCGACGATGTTGTCGTTGGCAAACATGAAGTGGATCGAATAGCGGCTGCGCTTGCCGATGTTGTTGCGATAGACGTTGCGGTGCGAGTACCAGGCCACCATGTCGCGCGAATCGAAGACTTCGTTGCCTTCGATCAGGTTGTCGTTGCTGTACCACAGGCGCAGGCCGTCGCCGCGCACGCCGAGTTCGCGGTCCTTGGAGCGGATGCGGTTGTTGCAGTTGTCGACGATGACATCCTCGATGACGTTGTGGTCGCCGCGCACATCCAGGCAGGAGTCATCGGAGTCGTGCGAATCGCCGGAGCCGGTCAGGTGAATGCCGCGGATGACGGCATTGCTGGCTTCCAGCACCATGACCGTGCCGCGGTCGCCGGAGTCGATGGTCACCCGGCCGCCGCCATCGATGGTCAGTGGCTTGTCGATGGTCACCGGGCCGGCGTAACTGCCGGGCGGCGGCTTGAGGAGCGAGCCGGCTGGCGCCTGGTCGACGAGATCCTGGAAAGGCTTGAGGCCATGCACGCGCTTGTCGCGCTCGTACAGCATGAAGGTCGGCTTCGGCCGGTCGACATTGGCGCGGGCGCCCATGCCGGCCGGCACATCGCCTTGCGGCTCGGTGTTGCCGGTGGTCAGCACCAGCAGGAGGGCGGAGGCCAGGCCGAGCCGGGCCAACTGGGGCAGGCGGCTCACGTCGATTACTCGGCCGTTCCTTCGCGCAACTGTTTGCGCCGGATAAGCAGGGCCAGCATCATGCAGACGAAGATGGCGACGAGCAGACCATAGCCCCAGTACGGGTAGGAGAAAGTCGAGAACTGGGCGACCTTGCCTTCGCCGAAGACGGTAGGCATGAACGGTTTGACGGTGAAGGCGCCCCACGGGTGCATGTTGTGCCCGAAGAACCACAGCCAGCCGGCGTAGGTGATGACGAAGAAGAGCGGGAGCAGGGCCGGGACCAGCGCCAACAGGAGCTGGAACGGTTTGATTCTGGCGGTGCCGGCAATGACGATGCCCATGACGGCGATGAGCCCGAAGATAACGATCTTCGAAATGTTGCGGACGTTGTCGCCCCAGGCGTGGATGCGGTCCATGTCCTTGAAGAAGGAGCCGGATTCCTGCATGTAGGCCTGGACGTGGCTTTCGAGGTGGCCGAGGACGAACTGGTCAACGATCATCCAGGCGGCGACGGCGGCAAAGCCGGCGCTCAATATCAAAATGCGCGGTTTTTTCCGGTTGACCGTGAAAGCCAGCATCATCACGGCAAAGAAGCCGAAGAAGAACTTGGCCAGCGGTTTTTCTACCGGGGCGCCGGTGGCGATCGGGAACATCCCCACGTAGTGGTTGATGGTGTTCATTTCATGGACGCAGTCGAGGCCTTCGGCGCCCTGGTCGACGTTCTTGGCGGCGTCGGTGATCGGGTTGTAGCGCTCGTCGGTGGCTTCGAGATCCTTCTGGATGATCTCGTTGGCCATCCGGGATCCCTTGCCGGCGACCTTGCAGCCGTTATAGACACCGTCGAAATGGAAATGGATGCGGATGCCATCGGGGAAGGCATCGGCCGGATAATTCGGAGCGGTCAAGGAAACCCACCAGATGGGCGCAAAATAGGCTGCTACCAGACACACCAGGGCGATGAAGGTCAGCCCGCCGACAATCTTGTTTTGTTTTTCCATCGTACTGCTCTCTGTCTTGTTGCGCCCGGCGACTGGCCAGGTGGGAAGCTGCCCGCCGGAGGCGGGCAGCCGAAACGACCTTACAGGCCTCGCGACTTCCTGGCGGCCTTGGGCTTGCACATGTTGCCCGGCATGACCAGGCTGGACTGGTAAGCCGAAATCGAGATCAACTGATCATCGGTGTATTTCTTGATGATCTTGACCATGTCCGGATTGGCGTTACGGCGATGGCCGTTGCGAATCTCGGTCATCTGACGCAGCAGATACTTGTAATGCTGACCGGCAATCACGGGGTAGAACTTTTCCTTGTTGCCTTCGCCGTTCTTGCCGTGGCACTCCAGACACTCTTTCTCGTACAGCGCCTTGCCTTCGGCAACGCGCTTGGCCGTATCGGCTGGTGGCTTCCAGTTCGGATCTTCGCTGTCGCCCGGCTTGGAGTCGTAATGGCCGTGATCAAGCGGAATGCAGAGCTTCTCGATGTAGGAGGCGACGTTGGCCAGTTCCTGGGCGTCGGTCAGCGTGGCGGCAAACGGGTACATCGTCGGATTGTCGCGCAGGCCGGCCCGGATGTCGGCCATCTGCTTGATCAGTACCGTGGTGTGCTGGCCGGCGAGCTGCGGGAAAGTTCCGTCCGGACGACCGGCGCCGGAGGGCAGGTGACAGGCGCCGCAGGTCTCGTAACCTTCTTCGCCGGCCTTGGGATCGCCCTTTTTGGTCAGGGCTTCGCTCTTTTCGCCACCTTGGGCGTTCCATTTGTAATCCTTGCCTTCGATGCCCTGGGTTTTCGGTGCCTGCGGGCTGGCAAAGGCGATGCCTGCGGTTAGCAGGCTTATCAAAAGGAGTGATGCTTTCATGTGAGGGTTCCTTTTATGGCGGGTGATTCTCAACGCTGAAGGCATTGTTGCACTAGGAATATCAGCGTTCTTTGATGTTGGTCAGAAGCCGGGAACGCCGGCTTCCCGGGATCACTTGAGTTTGGAGAGGTATTCGGCAATGGCCTTCATTTCAGCGTCATTGACGAGGTGCATGACGCCCTTCATGGCTGCGGTCTGGCCGTTGTTGCGGGCGCCGCTCTTGATGTCCTTCATCTGCTGTTCGGCGTAGGCGGCGTTCTGCCCGGCCAGTTTCGGGTAGTTCGGCATGAGCGGCTTGTCAGCCTTGGCGCCGTGGCAGGCGTTGCAGGTTTTTTCAGCGAACAGCTTGGCGCCATCGAGCTGGGCCATGGCGGGGCTGGCGACGAGTGTGGCAGCGATCAAAGTCATTACAAATTTCATGGGTATTCCCTCCTGGATGTGAAACGGGGAACAGAGTCGCTCTGTTCCCCGCCAAATGCCTTAAGTCAGATCAAGACTTTTCGGCTTACTTGACCTTCTTGGCGCCGTTCTGCTCAAGGTAGGTCTTGGCACGCAGACCGATGTCGGCAGCCTTGACCTGGTATTGCCAGACTTGCTCGGCCCACAGATTGGCCTGGTCCCAGTCCTTCTTGGCCGCTGCGGCTTCGTGCTTGGCCTTGGCATCCTTGATCTTGTTCAGCTGATCGGTTGCGTCGTCGACCATGTTGACCACATCCGGGAAGTCCTTGAAATTGACGCTGGTGATGTAACCAACGACGGAGTCAATGACGACCTGGGTATCAACCACCTTCTTGACCGTGGCCTTGTAGTCGGCTTCGGTATAGACGGCCTTGGCCGCTACAACCTTGCCCGGCTTCCAGCCCTTCGGCTTGACCAGCAGGTAACCCTGCATTTCAAGGTGCAGTGCGGAGCAGAACTCCGTGCAGTAGTACGGATAGACACCTTCCTTGTCAGCCTTGAACTTGACCGTGACGGTCTTGCCCGGCTCGACCGAGGCGTGGGTG
>PHCF01000168.1 GCA_002842145.1 Betaproteobacteria bacterium HGW-Betaproteobacteria-6
CGGCGGTTACCTGCTGCACGCCATCATGACCATGAAGTGGACCTTCGACATCAAGCCGAACGATGTCTTCTGGTGCACGGCCGACATCGGCTGGGTCACCGGCCACACCTACATCACCTACGGCCCGCTGGCCTGCGGCGCCACCGAAGTGGTTTTCGAAGGCGTGCCGACCTACCCGGATGCCGGCCGTTTCTGGAAGATGATCCAGGATCACAAGGTTTCCATTTTCTACACCGCACCGACCGCGATCCGTTCGCTGATCAAGTCGTCCGATACCAACCCGGCTGTCCATCCGAAGAGCTACGACTTGTCTTCGCTGCGCATCCTCGGTTCGGTTGGCGAGCCGATCAATCCGGCCGCCTGGACGTGGTACTACGAAAACGTTGGCGGCGGTCGTTGCCCGATCGTCGATACCTTCTGGCAGACCGAAACTGGCGGTCACATGATCACCCCGCTGCCGGGCGCCACGCCGCTGGTTCCGGGTTCCTGCACCCTGCCGTTCCCAGGCATCCAGTTCGCAGTGGTCGATGAAACCGGCGCTGATCTGCCATGGGGCCAAGGCGGTATTCTGGTCTGCAAGAAGCCGTGGCCGTCGATGATCCGTACCATCTGGAACGACGACGAGCGCTTCGTCAAGTCCTACTACCCGCAAGACTTCCAGGGCAAGTATTACCTGGCTGGCGACGGCGCGATCCGCGACAAGGACACGGGCTACTTCACCATCACCGGCCGTATTGACGACGTGCTGAACGTTTCCGGTCACCGCATGGGCACCATGGAAATCGAATCCGCGCTGGTTGCCAATCCGCTGGTTGCCGAGGCTGCCGTTGTCGGCCGTCCGGACGACCTTACCGGTGAAGCCATTGTTGCCTTCGTCGTGCTCAAGGGCCAACGCCCGACCGGTGACGACGCCAAGCGCATCATCAAGGAACTGTCTGACTGGGTCGGCAAGGAAATCGGTCCGATCGCCAAGCCGAAGGACATCCGTTTCGGTGACAACCTGCCGAAGACCCGTTCGGGCAAGATCATGCGTCGTCTGTTGCGCGGTCTGGCCAAGGGCGAGGAACTGACGCAAGACACCTCGACGCTGGAGAACCCGGCTATTCTGGAACAACTCAAGGGCTAAAAAAGCCTCGTTCCAGATGAGCCAGGAGGCGGCGAACTTGCCACGCTGCCTCCAAAGACTAAAAGGCAAGGAGGAGACAATGGTCGCCCATAAGGTGGCCTCCCGTGTAGTCGCATCAGACTATATGCCAACAACGGCTGGCGCGCTTGGCGTGCCAGCCGTTCCCTTTTCTGGGATGGGGTCGTGAAAACCAACCCGCCAGCGACTGGCTGCCCTCGGCCTGCTTGGCGTACCGTTGCTGACTTATCCTCTGCTCAGCCTGCCCGGCGGGGAGTGGGCTGGTATTTCGGCGACCTATCTGTATCTGTTCGGTGTCTGGGCCGGGTTGATCGCACTGGCCGCCTGGGTGGCCGAGCGGCGAGGGCCGTAGATGCTTTCCGGCTGGTTCATTGCGCTCCTGGCCGCGGCCTATCTCGGGCTGCTCTTTGCCGTCGCCCGTTTTGGCGATGCGCGGGCCGATGCCGGAAAATCAATCATCTCGGCCAACGTGTACGCGCTGTCGTTGGCCGTTTATTGCACTTCGTGGACGTTCTATGGCAGCGTCGGACGGGCGACTTCCGGCGGGCTGTCGTTTCTGACCATCTATCTAGGTCCGACGCTGATGCTGCTCTGCGTCGGTGTCATCATCAAGATGATCCGCATCAGCAAGGCGCAGCGCATCACCTCGATTGCCGACTTCATTGCCTCGCGCTACGGGAAGAGCCAGTTGCTGGCCGGCATGGTGACGGTCATTGCGGTGATCGGCGTAGTGCCGTACATCGCCCTGCAGTTGAAGGCGATGGCAGCCAGCGTCGATGTCCTGCTCGAACATGCCGGTAGCGGCGTCGAGGTCTGGGGACTCGATTCGACTTTTCTCATGGCGGTCGTGCTCGCTTTCTTCTCGATACTTTTCGGGACGCGCCATCTCGATGCGACCGAGCGCCACGAGGGGATGGTCGCCGCCGTCGCCTTTGAGTCGGTGGTCAAGCTTGTCGCCTTCATGGCGGTCGGTCTTTTCGTTACCTACGGCATGTTCGGCGGGCTGGGCGACCTGTTTCAACGCGCTTCTGCCAGCGCCGATCTTGGTCGACTGCTCGACCTTGATTCCGGGCGGGCGGGAACGTGGAGCGCGCTGATCATTCTTTCCGGTCTGGCGATCATTTTCCTGCCGCGCCAGTTCCAGATCATTGTCGTCGAGAACGTCGATGAATCGCATCTCAAGCGGGCGGTCTGGCTTTTTCCGCTCTACTTGCTGCTCATCAATATTTTCGTGATGCCGCTGGCCCTCGGGGGGATGCTGCACTTTGACGGACAGAGCGTCAATCCGGATACCTTCGTGCTGACCCTGCCGCTCGTTCACGGCGCCGAGGCCCTGGCCTTGCTGGCCTTCATCGGCGGCCTGTCGGCGGCGACCGGCATGGTGATCGTCGAAACCATCGCGCTGTCCACCATGGTCTGCAACGACCTCGTCATGCCCATATTGCTACGGTCAACCGGCAATTTCGTCGAAAAACGAAGTGATCTTTCCGGTTTGCTGCTCGGCATCCGACGTGCTGCCATTGCCCTCATCCTGCTTCTTGGCTACATCTATTTCCGGGCTGCTGGCGAAGCCTATGCGCTGGTTGCCATCGGCCTGATTTCCTTTGCCGCCGTGGCCCAGTTTGCGCCAGCCATGTTCGGCGGCATGTACTGGAAGCAGGGGACACGGGCCGGCGCGGTGGCCGGTTTGCTGGCCGGTTTTGTTGTCTGGCTGTACACCCTCCTGCTGCCGTCCTTTGCCAAGTCGGGCTGGATCTCGAGCGGGTTTGTCGAGCAGGGGCTGTTCGGCATTGGCTGGCTCAAGGCGCAGGCGCTGTTCGGTCTGGTCGGCCTGGACGAGATTTCGCACAGCCTGTGGTGGAGCATGCTGGCCAATATCGGTGCTTATATTGCCGTCTCCCTCAATTCCCGGCCCGATGCCGTGGAGGCCAGTCAGGCTGAGCGTTTCGTCGATGTCTTCCGTTTCGACGCCCGCAACACCGAGGCCCGCCTGTGGCGCGGCAAGGCTTCGCCCGACGCGCTGGTCGGGCTGCTCGAGCGCTTTCTTGGCGCGGCACGAGCCGGGCAGCAACTGGCCGCTTACGCCGCCGCACGCAAGGCAGGCAACTGGCGCAATTTGCCGGCCGATGCCGAGTTTGTGCAATTTGCCGAAGCCGAACTGGCCGGCGCGATCGGTTCGGCCAGCGCCCGGGTCATGGTCGCTTCGGTCGCCCAGGAAGAGGATCTTGGTCTCGAAGAGGTACTCGACATTCTCGACGAGGCGACGCAGGTCCGCGCTCATAGCCGCGAGCTGGAAGCCAAGCAGCACGAACTGGAAGCGGCGACGGCCGAACTGCGCGAAGCCAACGAGCGCCTGCGCGAACTGGACCGTATGAAGGACGATTTCATCTCGACGGTGACGCATGAGTTGCGCACGCCGCTGACCTCGATCCGCGCGCTCTCGGAAATGCTGCACGAAGATCCGCGTATCGAGCTGGCCGACCGCAAGCGCTTCCTCGGCATCATCGTCAACGAGGCCGAGCGCCTGACCCGGCTTATCAACCAGATTCTCGACCTGGCCCGGATGGAGTCAGGGCGCGCCGAATGGACGACCGGCGCGGTCGATCTCGGCGAGGTGGCGCGTGAGTCGATGGCCTCGGTCGAGCAGTTGTTCCGTGACAAGGGCGTGGCGCTGGACAGCGATATTCCCGCTTCCGGCCTCGTCGTGCAGGCCGACCGCGACCGCCTGATGCAGGTCATGATCAACCTGTTGTCGAATGCCGTGAAGTTCGTGGCGGAGGGCACGGGGCTGGTTCACGTCAAGCTCGGCGCGGCGGCCGGGCTGGTTCGCGTCGAAGTCCGCGACAACGGGCCGGGGCTGACGCCGGAAGAGTGCAGCGTCATTTTTGAAAAGTTCCGCCAGGGTGGCAACACGATGACGGACAAACCGCAGGGAACCGGTCTGGGCCTGCCAATCAGCCGTCAGATAGTGGAATACTTTGGTGGTAATCTCTGGGTGGAAAGCGCGCCCGGAGCTGGTGCAAATTTCATTTTCACGGTGCCTTTGCCGGCGCCGGAAGATAACAATGGGAGACAAACCAAATGAGCAAGAAAATCCTGATCGTTGATGACGAACCCAACATCGTCATTTCCCTCGAGTTCCTGATGAAGAAAGAAGGCTTTGCCGTCGCCGTTGCCAACGACGGCGAGGAAGCGCTGGCCAAGGCGGCGAGCTTTGAGCCGGATCTCATCCTGCTCGACGTCATGATGCCGAAGAAGTCAGGTTTTGAAGTCTGTGAAATCCTGCGTGCCGATCCGTCCAAGGCCGGCGTGCTGATCGTCATGCTGACCGCCAAGGGACGCGATACCGAGGTTGCCAAGGGCCTCGCCATCGGGGCCGATGCCTACATTACCAAGCCGTTTTCGACCAAGGATCTGGCGGCCCGAGTGAAAACCATGCTCGGCGTTGGCTGAAAGGGATTCCCACGGTCGACCGTAAAAAACGGCCAAAATCGAAATCACAATTTGTTGGAATGCACGCCATGAAGGCCAAACAACGTTTAATCGTCGCCGTCATCGTGCTCGGTCTGCTCATGACCGGGCCCTTCGTCGTCACCTCGCTGCTCGTCGCTGCTCGTCTGGCTCGACATGAAGGAGGCCGAGCGCACCCTGCTCACCGAACTGCTGCTGTCGCGCCTGCCGGTCGGCACGATGATGACCATGGTTGGTTTTGCGCTGGGTGTCGGCGTGCTGCACAAACTCTTCAAGCAATACGTCGAAGGCCTGCTGCGCATGGCCGAAACCCTGCGCCTCATGCTCGGCGCCAACCGCAACTTCCGCGTCACCATCGAAGGCCCTCCGGAAGTCCAGCAACTGGCCCAGGCCGCCAACGACCTGGCCCAGCAGCGCGATGCCCTGATGGACGATGTCGATGCCCAGATTGCCACGGCCAAGGCCTCGGTCGAGGAAGAAAAAAACCGTCTCGCCGCGCTCATGTCCGAGCTGGCCCAGGCCGTCGTCGTGTGCAACCTCGATGGCCGCATCCTGCTCTACAACAACCGCGCCCGTCTGCAGTTCAAGGCGCTGTCGCAGGGGCCGACGTCGGTCGCCGGTGGCGCGCTGATCGGTCTCGGGCGGTCGATCTTTTCGATTCTCGAAAAGAGCCAGGTGGACCACGCCGAGGAGGTCATTCGCCAGCGTCTGTTGGTGGGCAAAACGGCCATTTCCAATTTCATCACGACAACCCGCGGCGGCCAGTTGCTGCGCGCCCAGATGGTGCCGGTGCTCGCCGCCTCGGGCGAGGAGGGTGAGGCAGCGATGTCGGGCTACGTGCTCACCGTCGAAAATATTACGCGCAGCATCGAGGAAGAAGAGCGCCGCGATCAGGCGCTGCATTCGCTGACCCAGGGCAGCCGGGCTTCCATTGCCAATATCCGCGCCGCCGTCGCCAACCTGCTCGATTACCCGGACATGGAAGCGGAGTTGCGCCAGCAATTCCTGCACGTCATTGACGACGAGGTCGACAAGCGTAGCCAGGTCATCGACCAGACCATGAGCCAGTTTTCCGATGCCATCAAGACCCGCTGGCCGCTCGAAGACGTGCTGGGCATCGACATCATCGCGGCCGCCCAGCGCCGCATCGACGACAAGCTCAAGCTGCCGACCAAAACTGAAGAAATTGACGATGCGCTGTGGATCAAGGCCGACAGCTTCTCGCTGGTCTTCGCCCTGGTCAGCCTCGCCTCCAAGCTGCAGGATCACTACGAACCGCGCGAACTGCGCTTCCGCCTGAGCTCGGCTGGCCGGCTGGCCTATCTCGACCTGATCTGGGCCGGTCCGGCCATGTCGTCGGAAACCTTCTACACCTGGGAAATGGAAACGATGCAGATCGGCAGCGAAAGCTCGCCGCTCAGCCTGCGCGATGTCATCGACCGGCATGGTGGCGAAATCTGGTACGAACGTGAAAAGGCGGCGCACCGCGCCTTCTTCCGCTTTGTGCTGCCGGTCGCCGTGCCGGAAGTCGAGAACGAGCAGGAGGAGCGTCTGCGCGGTAGCGGTCGGCCCGAATACTATGATTTCGACCTCTTCAAGTTCGAGGACCAGAGCATCGACCTCGACCGCAAGCTGTCCGAGCTGACCTACACCGTATTCGATACCGAGACGACCGGGCTGGAGCCGTCGAAGGGGGATGAAATCATCCAGATCGGTGCCGCCCGCATCGTCAACAACCGCCTGCTGCGTCAGGAAACCTTCAACCAGATCGTCGACCCCGAAATCCCGCTCAAGCCCGAATCCATCCCCATCCATGGCATTACCGAAGACATGGTGCGTGGCAAGCCGAACATCGACGTCGTCCTGCCCGCCTTCCACGAGTTCTGCGAAGACACCGTGCTGATCGCCCACAACGCCGCCTTCGACATGCGTTTCCTGGCTCTCGGCCGTCGTTCATCCCAACCAGGAGTCGCACAAACTCGATGTGATTCTTGATCGCCTCGGCGTCAGCATCGGGGCCCGGCACAATGCGCTCGAAGACGCAGTGGCGACCGGCGAGGTGTTCCTCAAGCTCGTCAAGTTGCTTGAAGACATGGGGATTGTGACCGTTCGTCAGGCACTCGAAGCTGCCGAGAAAACCTATTTCGCCCGGGTCAAATATTGAGGCCGGCGTGAATTCCGACTTTACGCTGTCGTGCCGGCAGCAACTCGAACTTGCCGCCGACCTGCAATCGCTCGTCGATCCAAAGGCTGCCCCGGCTCTCGCCGGGCGCTTGCGTGAATACTTGCTGGCCGAGGTCAAGAAAGGACTGGATGGCGTTGTGGCGACGCGCCTCGTTTCGGAATTCAGCGATCGTCTGACCGCCAGGGTCATCGAACTGACCTCCCGTCGACACCGCCTGCCGCCGGTGGCCTGGTGCTGGCTGGCCCTCGGTTCCGAGGGGCGCCATGAGCAGACATTCGTCACCGACCAGGACAACGGCCTCATCTTCAACGCGACCAGCGAGCAGGAGGCGGATGCCTTGCGCCAGATTTACCTGCCCTTTGCCCAGGAGGTTAACCAGCGTCTGGCCGATTGCGGGTTTGCCTTGTGTACGGGGCAGATCATGGCCGGCAACCCGGCCTGGTGCCTGTCGCTCGAGGAGTGGCGTGAAAGGTTCATCGACTGGGTGCGCCGACCAGAGCCGGAGGCGTTGCTCAACGCCAGCATCTTTTTTGACCTGCGTCCGCTGTACGGCGAACTGACGCTCGGCGAGGAACTGCGCACGGTATTGCTGGCGATGACCGAAGCGACGCCATCCTTTGAGCACCTCATGGCGGCCAATGCGCTGCAGGTTGACGTGCCGCTCAACTTTCGCGGTGAGGTCGCGGTGGACGAGGGTGAATCGGTCGATCTCAAGAAGTACGGCAGCCGGATCTTTGTCGACGCCGCACGCATTTTCGCCCTCTCGTCGGGAACGCGGGCGGTAGGCACGGCCGAACGGCTGCGTCAGGCCGGGGCGGCCATTGGCTTGCCGGCGTCCGAAATTGCCGCGGCCGAAGCCGCTTTCTCGCAAATTCTGCGCTTGCGCCTGGGGCAGCAGATTGACGCGGCGGAAAGGGGCGAGGCGGGAGGCCATGGCCTGAAGCCCTCCGCGCTGCACGATGTCGACCGGGCCATCCTGCGCGAGACGCTGAAGCAGGCGAGACGCCTGCAACAACGTCTCAAGTTAAACTACGCACTCTGAAGAAAGCATGAGGTTGTCGTGACTACGCAACAACAAGCGGGGCAAGAAAAAGAACAGGCCGTCGGCCAGGTTGAAATGTCGCTGCGTCAGGATGGCCGCGCCCGAATGGCCAGCAACACTCAGGCTTTCCTGCGCAACCATGCACCCTTCAACAAGATGCAGCCGGACGCCCTGCAGCTCTTCGCCGACAAGGCAAAAATCGTTTTCTACGCCGCCGGCAGCGAAATCGTCGGACCGGATTCCGGCAAGGTCCGCTACTTCTACCTCATCGAGTCAGGGAAGGTTCAGGCCCGTCAGGCCGGCGAAGTGACCGTTACTGAATATTCGATCCTCAGCCTCGGGGCAGGGGAGAGCTTCCCGATCGGCGCGGTGACCGCCGGCCGCCCGTCGACCAATGTTTACAAGGCTGTCGAGGATACTTTCTGCTACCAATTGCCGGCCGAGGATTTCCTCGTCCTGCTTGCCTCCAGCCCCGAGTTCAATCTGTTCTGCACGCGTTATATCGCCAGCCTGCTCGACCAGTCGCGTTGCCAGTTGCAGTTGCAGTTCGCCCAACGCGCCAGCGAGCAGCAGACACTCAATTCGCCGCTGGTTGGCATCGGTTCGCGCACACCGATCACCGTCTCGCCGGAAACACCGTTGCGCGCGGCGCTCGAAACGATGTCCCGGGCCGGTGTCGGCTCGCTGGTCATCGCCGGAGAAGATCGCAAGGCGGTTGGTGTCTTTACGCGAACCGATCTGCTCGATCGCGTGGTTCTCGCCGAATTGCCACTGAGCGCGCCGGTTAATCAGGCCATGTCGCCCCTTCCGTTCATGCTCGCCGAGCACGCCACGGCTTACGACGCGATGTATGCCATGGCGACGCACGGCATCCGCCACGTGCTGGTCACCGACGCCGAAGGCAAACTGACCGGCGTCGTTTCCGAGCGCGACCTGTTCTCGTTGCAGCGTGTCGGCCTGCGCCAGATCCGCCAGTCCATCGATGGTGCACATAATGTCGAGGCGTTGCAGCAGGCGGCGGCCGACGTTCGCCAGCTTGCGTTCAACATGCTGGCTCAGGGGGTCGGCGCCGAGCAGCTGACCCAATTCATCTCGGCGCTCAACGATGCACTGACCCGCCGCGTCATCCAGCTCAATCTCGAAAAACACAATTTCGACGGCATCGAATGGGGTTGGCTGGCCTTTGGTTCGGAAGGTCGCGATGAGCAGACCTTCAGTACCGATCAGGATAACGGCATTGTTTTCGTGCCGCCGGTAGGCGCTACGGTCGACGCGCTGAAGCAGCGTTTTCTGGCCTACGCACTGGACGTCAACAACGACCTCGACCGCTGCGGTTTTCCGCTGTGCAAGGGCAATATCATGGCCAGCAACCCGCAATGGTGTCTGACGCTCGATGAATGGAAAGACCAGTTCGCGACGTGGATCCGGACGCCCCAGCCCGATGCTCTGCTCAACGCCACCATCTTCTTCGATTTTCGGGCCCTCTACGGCAAGGCGGAACTGGCCGATGCCATGCGCCGTCACCTGCTGTCGCTGACGGCCTCGAGCCCGATGTTCCTGCGCGCCATGGCCAAGAACGCGCTCGATGTCGAGCCGCCGCTTGGCAAGATCCGCGATTTCCTGACCGACCTCGAACCCGGCAAGCCGGGCAAGATCGACCTCAAGAAATACGGTTCGCGCATCTTTGTCGACGTTGCCCGTATCTATGCCATGGCCAGCGGCGTGCACAACACCAATTCGATCCAGCGTCTGCGGCTGGCGGCACAGCGCCTGTCGATCCGTAGCGACGAGATCGATGCCGTGCTCGAAGGGCTGAACTTCATCCAGCTGCTGCGTCTGCAACACCAGTATCTCGAGGGCGAGCCGGGCACCCAGGGCGACAACCTGATCGATCCGGATACGCTCAATGAACTCGATCGGCGCATTCTCAAGGAGTCCTTCCGCCAGGCCCGGAAGATCCAGACGCGGCTCAAGCTGGACTATCAGGTGCAATGACCATGCTTGGCCTCAAGAAATTCCTGTTCCGGAGCAGTGCGCAGGCCCATCTGCCCGACGACGTGCGGGCGTCGCTCGATCTCTGGCGGGCGAGCAAGGCGCCGCCCCTGGACGATGTGCATTTCCAAACCCGTTATGTCGTGGTCGACATCGTCAGCAGCGGTACCAATCCGGAAAATGATCGCTTGCTCGGCATCGCGGCCTGCGCCGTCTGGAAAGGCGCGATTCAGCCCGATGACACCTTCTACGTCGATTTTTCGACGCTGGATGGCGAGGGTTCCACGGTCGACCGGGAATTAATGGCATTTTTGCTATTTGCTGCCAAGGCGCCGCTGGTTACCTACCATGTTCCCTATGTCGGCGGATTTCTGCAGCGCGCTTTCAAGGAGCGCCTGGGTGTTGATTTTCAGCCACAGTGGATCGATCTTGCCTGGCTGCTGCCGTCGATGTTCGACGACAAGGGGGATTCGATCATGCCCATGGATCACTGGATTGACGTTTTCGGGCTGGATGCCGGCGGCGGACGGCGCGATGCCATGGCCAATACCCTGTTGCTAGCCCGCATTTTCCAGATGATGACGGTGCGTTCTGTCAGCAAGCAGATCGATACCGCCGCCCACCTGCTCGCCGAATCGCGGGCGAGCAGCTTCCTGCGGCGTACCCACTAGATGCCCCGGATGTTTGCCTCAATGACCCGGCTGCAGCGCTACTACCTTTATTACACCGGTAGTTTCATGGTGTTCATCGTCGCCCTGGCTTATCTCGAGCAGCATGGCATGCCGCCGCGCTGGATCGGCTATGCCTTCCTGTGCTTCACCATTTCGATG
>PHCF01000019.1 GCA_002842145.1 Betaproteobacteria bacterium HGW-Betaproteobacteria-6
CAGTCGTGCCTTCTCGATATTATTGAATTCCAGTTCCACATCATCTTTTTCCAGACGCAGACCAACCTTGCCATCCTTGCAACCGAGCAGCTCACCCTGGAAATTGCGGCGACCGCCGTGCGGGATACGCAACTTGATCTGAACATCCTGACCGGCAAAACGCTCGAAATCTTCAGCCTTTTTGACCACGCGATCCAGCCCCGGAGAGGAAATCTCCAGACGGTCAAAATCAAAGTTCTCCACTTCGAAAACCCGAGTCAGCTGATTCGAGACCTTGGCACAATCTTCGACATCGATCCCGGCATCGCGACCCGGCGCGTCGATGAAGACACGAATCGTCCGCCCACGCGGCGACATCTCGACATCAACGAGCTCATAACCCAGACCGACAACCGTCGTTTCAAGCAGTGCGTTTAAATCCATAGCCACAAATAAAAAATGGGCGAAACGCCCACCTCATGAAAAAAAGATGCCCGCCGAAAACGGCAGGAGGAACAAACCCGTGAATTATAACGGATTTATTCCCTTTCGACAATCGATTTAGGTACTCTCAGAGCCCTTTCGCGGCGCCGTGGCCCTGTTTTCGAGGTCGCGCAGGAGCATTTTGATTTCGACCTCTTTAAGCTCTCTCGCCATACCGCGTTTCAATTGCGGCGGCAGCACAAACGGACCATAGCGGACGCGGATCAATCGGCTGACCGTAACGCCGACGGCCTCGAACATGCGACGCACTTCGCGGTTCCGGCCTTCAAAGATGGTCACGCGATACCAGTGATTGGCACCTTCGCCGCCGCCGTCGTGCAATGAACCGAAATTAGCCCGGCCATCCTCGAGCTCAACGCCATGCAGCAACTGCTGCTGGGCTTCGAGCGTCAACTCGCCAAGGACACGCACGGCGTACTCGCGAACCAGTTGCGAACTCGGGTGCATGAGCTTGTTGGCCAAATCACCGGAGGTCGTGAAAATGAGCAGGCCGGAGGTATTGAAGTCGAGGCGACCGACGTTGATCCAGCGACCACCACGCATGCGGGGCAGCGCGGCAAAGACTGACGGGCGGCCATCCGGATCATCACGCGAGACAATTTCGCCTTCCGGCTTGTGGTACATCAGGACGCGCGGCGGACGCGTGCTGCCGGTAAAGCGGATGTTGATGAGTCGGCCGCCAATCTTGACCTTGTCGGTGGGCACCACGGACTGGCCGATGGTCGCCACGACGCCGTTGACGGTGACCTTGCCAGCCGAAATCCACTCTTCCATTTCCCGGCGCGAACCGACGCCGGCCTGGGCCAGAATTTTCTGCAGACGCTCGGGCTTGGCTTCGACGACAGCCTTGCCGTTACGCGCGATGTTGCCGCGGCTGGCCCGGCCAGTTGCCGGCAGCGCGGCGCGGCGACGCGGTTTTGGCGCCTCGACGACCTCTTCAACCTCCGGCGCCTCTTCGCGAGCGTTGCGGGCGGCACGGCCGCGCGGGACTGGATTGCCACGGTCAACCGGAATTTCCGGCCTTTTTTGAAATCCGCCCGGCTTGCTGGCGGAACGGAGAGGGGTGCGTTTATTGGTTTTCATAATTCAGCTCCAGCGTCTGGGCGATTTGTTCAAGCGGCGGCAGTTCGCTGACGCTTCTCAGTCCCAGATCATCGAGAAATTGCTTGGTGGTGGCAAACAGGGCCGGCCGACCTGGTGTTTCGCGATGGCCGACAACGTCGATCCAGCCGCGTTCTTCTAGTGTTTTGACAACATTGGTATTGACCGCGACGCCACGAATTTCCTCGATATCGCCACGCGTCACCGGCTGACGATAGGCGATGATGGCTAGCGTTTCAAGGACGGCTCGCGAGTATTTCGGTGGCCGCTCCGGGTTCAGGCGCTCCAGGTAAGGAAGGTATTCGGGCCGCGTCCGGAAGCGCCAGCCGGAGGCGAGCTGGATCAGCTCGACCGGACGTTCGGCCCATTCCTCGCGCAACTCGTCGAGCAGCTTGCGCAGGGTATCGGTCGACAAATCCTCGTCGAACATTTTTTTCATATCGCTCGGCGACATCGGCTCGCGTGCAGCGAGCAGCGCAGCCTCAAGCACTCTCTTGACCTGGCTCGGTTCCACCTTGATGCACTCGGACGTAAATGGGTTGAAAGGCTTCGGTCTGGGTGATTTCGATCAGTTTTTCGCGACCCAGTTCAAGCATGGCAATGAAATGGACAACCAGACCCGGCACACCCATTTCGGGATCAAACAAGGTTTCGAACTGGACGAAACCACCTTTGGCCTGCAAGGCGCGCAGGATGATTCCCATGTGCTCGCGCACCGACAATTCCTCCCGCCCGATCTGGTGATGCTTTTTCAGGCCAGCCTGACGAACGACCGCCATCCAGGCTTCCTTGAGATCATTGACCGAGACTTCCGGCTGCCGCACCAACAGCGACTTCTCGACCAGTGTCTCGACCCAGAAAAACTCGCGTTCGGCCTGCGGCATCGCATTCAGGTTCTGGCCGGCGAGCTTCATCTGCTCGTACTCCATGAGCCGGCGCACCAGTTCGGCACGCGGATCTTCAGCGTCCTCGCCCTCGCCCAACTTGGGGCGCGGCAACAGCATGCGCGACTTGATCTCGATGAGCATGGCCGCCATCACGAGATAATCGGCGGCCAGTTCGAGATTGCTCGCCCGCATCGCCTCGACATAATCAAGGTACTGCCGGGTCAGCGGCGCCATCGGAATATCGAGGATATCGATGTTGGCACGCCGAATCATGTACAGCAGGAGGTCAAGCGGCCCCTCAAAGGCATCGAGCATGACGGCCAGCGCATCGGGCGGGATGTACAGGTCGAGCGGCATCTGCTCGAGCGGCTGCCCGTAAACGCGGGCTACCGGCTCGACTTCGCCTCCGGGAAGCACTTCGAGAACGTCGCTCATGCGCTCAGGAGGCCGCCGCGCGGCCCTTGCCCTTGTAATGCAGATGCAGATTGCGGATATAGATAACCAGACTGAGTACCTGGCCGAAGATGAAGACCGGATCCTTGCGGTGGATGGCGTAAATCGCCAGCACGATGCCGCCGGCCAGGCTGAAATACCAGAATGAAACCGGTATCACGACCATCTTGGCTTTTTCGCTGCTCCACCACTGGATGACGAAGCGCATCATGAACAGCGCCTGGCCACCGAAGCCGATGCCGATCCAGATCAGCGTTTCCCAATCGTAGCCGAACATCAGTGGTATTCCAGCCCCATCGATTCGCGTACGTCGCGCATGGTTTCACGGGCGTATTCACGCGCCTTCTCGCAACCATCGGCGATGATGTTCTTGACCAGAGTCGGATCGTCCAGATAAACCTGTGCGCGCTCGCGCATTGGCGCCTGTTCCCTGAGGATCGCGTCGATCACCGGCTGCTTGCATTCGATGCAACCAATGCCAGCCGTGCGGCAGCCTTGTTGCACCCATTCCTTGCAAGCATCGTTGGAGTAGACCTGATGCAGTTGCCAGACCGGGCACTTGGCCGGCTCACCCGGATCGGTACGGCGCACGCGCGCCGGATCGGTCGGCATGCTGCGCACCTTCTTGGTCACCGACTCTTCGGATTCGCGCATGGTGATCGTATTGTTGTACGACTTGGACATCTTCTGCCCATCCAGCCCCGGCATCTTGGAGGCTTCGGTCAGCAGGTAGCCCGGCTCGACCAGGATCATCTTGCCGGTACCTTCGAGGTAACCAAACAGACGCTCACGGTCGGCCATCGACAGGTGCTGAACTTCGTCGAGCACGGCCTTCGCCTGCTCGATGGCATCGCGGTCGCCGTTCTGCTGGAAGCGGGTGCGCATCTCTTCATAGAGGCGAGCCTTCTTGCTGCCCAGTTTCTTGACGGCTTCGCGCGCCTTGTCTTCGAAACCCGGTTCACGGCCATACATGTGATTGAATCGACGAGCCAGTTCACGGGTGAATTCGACGTGAGGGATCTGGTCCTCGCCGACCGGGACCTTGTCGGCGCGGTAAATCAGGATATCGGCGCTCATCAGCAGCGGATAGCCAAGGAAGCCATAGGTTGTCAAATCCTTGCCGGCCAGCTTTTCCTGCTGGTCTTTGTAGGTCGGCACGCGCTCAAGCCAGCTGAGCGGCGTCATCATCGACATCAGCAGGTGCAGTTCGGCGTGCTCGGGCACCCGGGACTGGACGAACAACGTCGCCTGGTTGGGATCGACACCTGCCGCCAGCCAGTCGACCACCATGTCCATTGAAGCCTTCTCGATACCCTGGGGGTTATCGTACTGCGTGGTCAACGCATGCCAGTCGGCCACGAAGAACAGGCAGGGATACTCGTGCTGGAGTTCGATCCAGTTTTTGAGAACGCCATGGTAGTGGCCAAGATGCAGCGACCCGGTCGGGCGCATGCCGGAGAGAACACGTTCTGCGTACATATTGATTAGTTAGTAGAGACCAAAAATAAGTGCGATAAGCCCGGCTGACGTATTGACCAGCGGCGTCATGATTGCGCCGAGAATACCGGTGAACAACAGCAGCAGCAAAATCGGAAAGCCCCAGCGTTCGAGCTGCGCGAACTTCCAGGCCATGGCATGCGGCAGCAGGCTGACCGCGATCCGCCCGCCATCAAGCGGCGGCAAGGGAAACAGGTTGAGCACCATCAACACGCAGTTGATCTGGATGCCCATCTCGGCCATTCGGGCCAGCGGCGTGCTAAAAAATTGCGGCAGCAGCCATGAAAGCTTGAAGGCCAGGGCCCAGGCGCAAGCCATCAGCAGATTGGCGCCAGGACCGGCTGCAGCAACCCAGAACATGTCTTTTTTTGGCTCGCGCAGGCGGCTGAAGTCAACCGGCACCGGCTTGGCGTAGCCGAACAGGAAATTGCCGCCGGAAAAGAGCAGGATACCGAGCGGAATCAGGACAGTGCCAACCGGATCGATATGGCGTAGCGGATTCAGGCTGATCCGTCCCTGCTGCCAGGCGGTCGGATCGCCAAAATGTCGAGCCGCATAGCCATGTGCCGCTTCATGCAACGTAATGGCAAATACCAGTGGCAGGGCGAGAATCGCAATGGTCTGAATGATCGCGTTGATGTCCAGCATCTTAGTCCAGACCAAAGAGTGCCAGCGGACCGCGCCCGGCCCGAACCAGTTCCGGCGCTGCCCCGGTCAGGTCGATAACCGTCGTCGGCTCGGTTCCACAAGCACCGGCATCGAGAATCAGTTCCAATTGGTCTTCGAGGCGATCCTGGATTTCCCAGCCTTCGGTCAGTGCGAACTCGTCGCCCGGCAATTGCAGGGTTGTCGTCAGCAAGGGCTCGTTCAGTTCTTCGAGCAGCGCCAGCGCCACCGGATGATCCGGCACACGTACGCCAATGGTCTTCCGCTTGGGATGCATGACCCGGCGCGGCAATTCCTTGGAGCCTTCAAGAATAAAAGTGTAGCTGCCCGGCGTCGCTGCCTTGAGTAAACGATACTGAGCGTTGTCGACCCGGGCAAAATGGGCGATTTCGGAAAGATCGCGGACCATCAGGGTGAGGTGATGGCGCTCGTCCATCTGGCGAATCAGGCGAATCCGATCCAGCGCCTCCTTGTCGCCGAGATGGCAACCGAGGGCGTAGCAGGAGTCGGTCGGCAGGGCGACGATGGCACCTTTGCGAATGAAATCGGCAGCCTGGACAAGCAGACGTTGCTGCGGCGATTCCGGATGGATATTGACGACGCGAGCCATGCTCAGACCACCAGACGCCAGACGGGCTTCAGGTCTTCCGGCAATTGCGGAAGCTTGCCGAGATCGACATAGCTCTCGTCCGGCCCGTGAAAATCGGATCCGCGTGAGGCATGAAATGCGTAATGCCGGGCCAAGCGGGCGAAATGCATGACATGGTCGGGCGAATGACTGCCGCAGGTCACTTCGATGCCCCGCCCGCCGACGTCCTTGAAATCATCGAGGAAACGACGCATGTCGGCACCCGACATCTTGTAGCGCGCCGGGTGGGCGACAACCGCCACCCCGCCGGCGCCATTGATCCAGCCCACCGCTTCTTCAAGCGTAGCCCAGCGATGATCGACGTAGCCCGGCTTGCCCGGCGTCAGGTAATGCTGGAATACCCCCGGCACATCGCGGGAAATGCCGATCGACACGAGATAGCGGGCGAAATGGGCGCGGGAAATCAGGCTCGGATTGGTTACGAAGCACAGGGCGCCTTCATAGACACCGGGGATGCCGATGGCAGCCAGCGCGTCGCCCATGCGTTTGGCGCGTTCGATACGTCCGACGCGCAATTCGTCGAGGCCGCCGCTCAATGCCGGGTTGACCGGATCGAAGCCGAGACCGACAACATGGATTGGCACACCGCGCCATTCGATGGAGATCTCAACACCGTTAACGAAACCCATGCCTGCTTCTTCAGCCGCCGCCCTGGCCTCATCCAAACCGCCAAGGTCGTCGTGATCGGTCAGCGCCCAAAGATCGACTGCATTCCCCGCCGCACGCCCCGCTACAACCCGAGGCGGCAGAAAGCCGTCGGAAACGATCGAGTGGCTATGAAAATCGAAATTGGCAGGTGTCACAGGTAAGCAGTTGAAGGCAAACGAAGATTCTAGCACGAAGGAGGCCATGCCCTGAGTCCCCTTGTGCAGTGCAGCAGGTTGATCAGACAGCAGCATCCCGTTATAGTGCCACCCGTTCCATGGGAGAGCGCAGATTCGTCTGCCGCCGAAGGCGCAAATCCACCCGAAAACGCTCAGGCAAAAGGACCGCGGAACGAGGCGCAAGCCAAAAAACTCTGGAGAGCGATGGCGGCTATTCCCGACATCCACCGATGGGGCAAATCTCTCAGGTATCGAGGACAGAGGGGTGAAACGAAAGAACATTCTTTTGTTTCACCCTTTTCCCGTTTCTAGAACCGACGTTAATAAACGATCGTAAAGGATTGATATGCTGAAGAAAACGGTTTTGAATAACGCCCACCGCGCGATGAATGCCCGGATGGTCGATTTCGGTGGTTGGGACATGCCGGTGAATTACGGCTCGCAGATCGAGGAGCACAACGCCGTCCGCAACAATTGCGGCATGTTCGACGTCTCGCACATGTGCCCGGTCGATGTGGTTGGCGCCGACTGCCGTGCTTTCCTCTCCCGCCTCGTCGCCAATGACGTGGCCAAGCTCAAGGTTTCCGGCAAGGCGCTTTACGCCGCCATGCTCAACGACGCCGGCGGCGTCATCGACGACCTGATCATCTATTTCCTGACTGACACGCGCTTCCGCATCGTCGTCAATGCCGGCACGGCCGAGAAGGATCTGGCCTGGATGCAGGCCAAGGTGGCCGAATGGAAGCTGGACGTGACCATCACCCAGCGCCGCGATGGCGCCAACAACCTCGGCATCATCGCCGTACAGGGCCCGAATGCCCGCGCCAAGGTATGGGAAGTGCTGCCCCAGGCCAAGGCGGCAACCGAAGGTCTGAAGGCTTTCTTCGCCGCGGAAGTCGATCAGTACTTCATCGCCAGCACCGGCTACACGGGCGAAGACGGCTATGAAATCATGCTGCCGGCCGATGAAGCCGAAGCGCTGTGGAACAAGCTCAATGCCGCCGGTGTCGCCCCTTGCGGCCTCGGCGCCCGCGACACGCTGCGCCTGGAAGCCGGCATGAATCTTTACGGTCAGGACATGGACGAGACGGTTTCGCCGCTCGACGCCGGCTTGGCGTGGACCGTGTCGCTCAACACTGAGCGCGATTTCGTCGGCAAGGCGGCACTGCTCGCCAATGGCCAGCAGAAACAGTTCCTCGGCCTGATCCTGCTCGACAAGGGCGTACTGCGCGGCCACCAGAAGGTCATGACCGCGCACGGCGACGGTGAAATCACCTCCGGCAGCTTCTCGCCGACGCTCCAGCAGTCCATCGCCCTCGCCCGCCTGCCGCTCGGCGTGCAGATTGGCGACGAAGTCGAAGTCGATATCCGTGGCAAGGCGCTCAAGGCCAAGGTCACCAAACCCGTATTCGCCCGCAACGGCAAAGCAGTTCAATAAATCCCACCCATTCAGGAGAAAACCATGTCCAACGTCCTCGCCAACCTCAAGTACACCGCCTCCCACGAATGGATGCTGCTCAACGCTGACGGCTCCGTCACCGTCCAAGGCTGCGGCTGATGTCTACGCGCCGATTTCCGGCACGGTGACCGAAGTAAATGAGGCCGTTGTCGATGCACCGGAATCGGTGAATCAGGACGCCTACGCTGCCTGGCTGTTCAAGATGACCCCGGACAACGCCGCCGACCTCGACAAGATGCTCGACGCCACCGCTTACCAGGCCGTCGCTGACGCCGCCTAAAAGCTGCTGGTTGTTCCCCCGCCAGCGGGAACCGAAGAAAAGCAAAGCACGGAATCCCCGACTGCACGGGGGTTCCGTATTCAAGTATTTCCATGCAAGGATTCCCATGCCGTTGAATCTTCCCCTTTCCGCCCTTGAGCAGCACGACGAGTTCATTGGCCGCCATATCGGCCCGTGCGCAACCGAAATGGCCGCCATGCTGGCCGCCATCGGCGCCGACAGCCTCGAACAACTGATCGACCAGACCGTCCCCGCCGCCATCCGTCTGCCGGCCGATTTGCCGCTGCCCGCGCCGCGTCGCGAACACGAAGCCCTGGCCGATCTGAAGGCCATCGCCGGCAAGAACGTCGTCAACAAGTCGTGCATCGGCATGGGCTATTACGACACCCTGACGCCCAAGGTCATCGTCCGCAACGTGCTCGAAAACCCGGGCTGGTACACCGCCTACACGCCCTACCAGGCAGAGATCGCCCAGGGCCGCCTCGAAGCGCTGATGAATTTCCAGCAGATGGTCGTCGACCTGACCGGGCTGGAAATCGCCAACGCTTCGCTGCTCGACGAAGCCACCGCCGCCGCCGAAGCAATGACCATGGCGCGCCGTGTTTCCAAGTCGAAATCCAACCGTTTTCTGGTCGATGCCAACTGTTTCCCGCAGACCTTCGACGTCGTCAAGACCCGTGCCGGCTACTTCGGCTTCGAATTGGTCATTGCTACGGTCAACCCGGAAAATGACCCAAAAATCGAAAGTGAAGACTTCTTCGGCGCCCTGCTCCAATACCCGGGCGACAACGGCGAAGTCCGCGATCTGACAGCCACCATCGCCGCCCTCAAGGCCAAGGGCACCACCGTTGCCGTCGCCTCCGACCTGATGGCGCTGGTCCTGCTCAAGTCGCCTGGCGCCATGGGTGCCGACATCGCCCTCGGCTCGAGCCAGCGTTTCGGCATTCCGATGGGTTTCGGCGGCCCGCACGCTGCCTTCTTCGCCACCCGCGAAGCTTTTGTCCGCTCCATGCCGGGCCGCATCATCGGCCTGTCCAAGGATGCCCGCGGCAAGACCGCCTACCGCATGGCGCTGCAAACCCGCGAACAGCATATCCGCCGCGAGAAGGCCAATTCCAACATCTGTACCTCGCAGGTCCTGTTGGCCAACATGGCCGGCATGTACGCCGTCTACCACGGCGCCGAAGGCCTGCGCACCATCGCCGGCCGCATCCATCGATTGACTGCGATCCTGGCCGAGGGACTCAAGCGCGCCGGCATCAACCTGCTGACCAAGCAGTTCTACGACACCGTCCATTTCGACCTCGGCGCCCGGGCTGAAACCGTTTATCTCGACGCCCTGGCAGCCGGCTACAACCTGCGCCGCGTCTCGGCCGGCGTGCTGGGTATTTCGCTCGACGAGACGACGACGCGCAACGATGTCGCCACGCTGTTCAAGCTGATCACCCAGGTCACGCTCGACATGGAGGTCATCGACGCCCAGGTCGCCGCCGCCGATTCCGCCCTGCCCGATGCACTGATCCGCAGCGACGCCGTTCTCCAGCATCCGGTGTTCAACACGCACCACACCGAACACGAGATGCTGCGTTACCTGAAGTCGCTGCAGAACAAGGATCTGGCCCTCGACCACTCGATGATCTCGCTCGGCTCGTGCACGATGAAGCTCAACGCGACCAGCGAGATGATCCCGGTCACCTGGCCGGAATTCGGCGGCCTGCACCCGTTCGCCCCGCGCGACCAGGCCGTTGGCTATCTGGAAATGATCGCCAGCCTGACCGACTGGCTCAAAACCGTCACCGGCTTCGACGCCATCTGCATGCAGCCGAACTCCGGCGCCCAGGGCGAATATGCCGGCATGGTGGCGATTGCCCGCTACCACGCCAGCCGCGGCGAAGCGCACCGCAACGTTTGCCTGATCCCCAAATCGGCCCATGGCACCAACCCGGCCACGGCCCAGATGGCCAACATGAAGGTCGTTGTCGTCGATTGCGATGAAAACGGCAACGTCGATGTCGCCGATCTCAAGGCCAAGGCCGAAGCGCACAAGGACGATCTCGCCTGCCTGATGATCACCTACCCGTCCACGCACGGCGTGTTCGAGGAAGCGGTCCGCGAAATCTGCGCCATCGTTCATGCCAACGGCGGCCAAGTGTACATGGACGGCGCCAACCTCAACGCCCAGGTCGGCCTGACCTCGCCCGGCTTCATCGGCGCCGACGTCAGCCACATGAACCTGCACAAGACCTTCGCCATCCCGCACGGCGGCGGCGGACCGGGCATGGGCCCGATCGGCCTCAAGGCCCATCTGGCGCCGTTCATGGCCGACCACGTCGTCCAGCCGACCGGCGACGCCGGCCGCGTCAATGCCGGCCAGGGCGCAGTCTCCGCCGCCCCCTTCGGTTCGGCTTCGATCCTGACCATCTCCTGGATGTACCTCGCCATGCTCGGCGGCGAAGGCGTCAAGAAGGCCACGCAAGTCGCCATCCTCAACGCCAACTACGTCGCCCAGCAGTTGAAGGCGCACTACCCCGTGCTCTACGTCGGCAAGAACACTGACATCGCCAAGCGCCTGATGGACTACGGCTTCCACGCGCCAACAGTATCCTTCCCGGTGGCCGGGACGATCATGGTCGAGCCGACGGAGTCCGAATCGAAGGCCGAACTGGACCGCTTCATCGCAGCCCTGGTCAGCATCCGTGAGGAAATCCGCCAGATCGAAAATGGCGTCTGGTCGGCCGACAACAACCCGCTCAAGAATGCCCCGCATTCACAGGCGGATGTTATCGACGGCGACTGGAAGCACCCGTACAGCCGCGAGCAAGCCGTCTTCCCGCTGCCCTGGGTGGCGGCCAACAAGTTCTGGCCGAGCGTCAATCGCATCGACGATGTGTACGGCGACCGCAACCTGAACTGCGCCTGTCCGCCGATGGAAGCGTACGAGAGCTGATGACAGTCGATCTCTCTGCCATCGCCAAATGGCCCAACGTCCCCGCCTGTTACGACTGGTTGTCGCTCGACCGGCGGGGCGACTGGCGATTGCAGGGAGAGCGCGTGACACACAGCGGCCTGATCCAGTTCATCAACCGGCAGTACGGTTGCGACGAGTCAGGCTGCTGGTTTCTGCAAAACGGCCCGCAACGGGTTTTCGTTGAACTGGCCTACACGCCGTGGGTCTTCCGCCGCGAAGGCGAATCCTTCATCAGCCATACCGGCGCACCGGCCGGCGAAATCAAGGCCATTTACCTCGACGAAGAAGGCAGCATCCTGCTCGAAACGAGCCTGGGTATCGGCCTGCTCGATGACCGCGATTTGCCTGCTTTTCTCGACCAATGTCGCCAGACGGCAAATGCTACGGTCGACGAGAAAAACTGGTTAAAAATGATGTCCGGTGAAGCCATAGCCGATATCAACTGGTCCTGTTTGCCATTGCAAACCATCCATCGACAGGATGTCGCCGAGCGTTTCAATTTCCAGCCGAATCCCCGCCCCACAGGCGAATACAGTGACACCACTGGTCGCGCGCCTGCCAAGTGACGGTAGACACTCTGCGCTAACATCAGCGCGGCGCGAAGGCAATTTCCTGCTTCGCTTCTGTCATTCCCTTGCGCAGCCGGACGGTGAACCAGAAAGTACTGCCCTGCCCCACGACGCTCTCTGCACCGGCTTCCCCCCCCATCAATTCGGCCAGCTTCCGGGTTAAGGCAAGACCGAGGCCAGTGCCGCCATACTTGCGCGTCGTGCTGTTGTCGGCCTGCTCGAACGAGGAAAAAAGTCGGCTCATGGCCTCTGGTGCCACACCAATGCCTGTGTCCTTGACAGCGAAGCAGATCAAAACGCTATCGTTCGATTCCTCTTTAATGCGGGCTTGCAGGGTAATGGCGCCGGCTTCGGTGAATTTAACCGCGTTGGAGGCATAGTTGAGTAGCGCCTGCTGAAGGCGGACCGGGTCACCGACAAGCGGCTTGGGCATGCAGTCAATATCCGTTTTCAGCACCAGATGCTTTCCTTGGGCACTATCGCGCACCATTGATTCGACATTGTCGATTACGCTTTCAACACTGACCGGGCATTCCTCCAATTCAAATTTACCTGCCTCTATCTTGGAAAGTTCCAGGACGGCATTCAGAATCTTCAGCAAATGCTCGCTTGCCGCTTCGAGCTTGCTCATTCGGTCGCTTTGCTCCGGCCTAAGCCCGCCCATCCGTATCAGGTGTGCCATGCCCATGATGGCGTTCAAAGGTGTTCTGATTTCGTGGCTCATGTTGGCGAGGAAAGCGCTCTTGGCCAAGTTGGCTGCTTCGGCAGCGGCCTTGGCGGCGATTAACGCCTGATCGGCAATCTTACGCAGCGTGATGTCCTGAACCGTTCCAATCATCCGTTTCGCCTTGCCGTACTCATCGAAGAACACTTCGCCCATGCCATGGATGTATCGCTCCTCGCCATCGGGACGAATGATGCGGTGCTCACAATCGTAACAACCGGTGCCCAACAGGGCTTGATCAAGCAATTCATCCACCAATGGCATGTCGTCTGGGTGAACAGCCTGGTGAAAGATTTCGTAGCTCGGCTGAATGGTCCGCGGTTCCAATCCCCACAGCCGATAGTGCTCGTCAGACCACCATAACTCGCCGCTGACAGGATTCCAGTCGAAGCTGCCAACATGGGCGACCGTCTGGGCTTGCCGCAAGCGTTCTTCGCTTTCCTGAATTTCCCGCTGGGTATGCTCACGCGCACGCCTTATGCTAACGCGCCACGACAACCATAGCTGGATCACGAGGCCGCCAAGAGCCAAGGCGACAAACTTAAGTAGTTTGTCATTCAAGCGATCTTGGGACAGATTCTGCATGCTGTCCGTAGCTATCAACTCCAGACCATAATCAAGCCGTTGTCTTGAAAGCAGGATGGGGTCGGTCTGGTTCGGCAGTTGATGTAGCAGGGGATATGTTCCTGCTTCCCATGACAAAACGGGCAACAGGAAAAGTCCACTGGACTTGTAACGCGCCTGTTGCTGCGGCGGCGTCAGTCGATCGACGGTATTCCCGGCAAGCGTCTTTAATTCAAGCCTTTTGTCATACGCTTGGACAATGACGCCATATTCATCAACCAACAAAGAATTCGCACTTCTCACCCAGGGCTCGAGCTGTTCGAGGTTAATTTTTGCGACTGCTACCCCCAGCAATCGTTCTTTATCCCGAATGGCCGTACTGAAGAAGAGTCCCGGCTTGTTGGTAATTCGCCCCATGGCATATTGGTAACCACTGCCGTGCTTGAGGGCATTCGTATAGTAGTCGCGGGACTTGTAGTCTGATCCGATAAAGCTGGTGTCGGTATCTGCATTACTCGAAAGCAAGCATTTTCCCGAGGCGTCCAGGACATAGATCACATCTGCTTTTGTGTAGCCAACCAACTTGGCAAGGTATGAATTGATCTTTTTAAAATCCTGATCCGCAGACCATTGCCGCCGGCGGTCGTCCTTGGAAAGCGTGGCTGACTCTGCGATCACCTTGGATGAAGCCAGTGCCCGCAGGACACTGGTTTCGCTACCAAGAGACTCTGGAATGTGATGAATCTCTTTCAGGAAGGAGACAATTTGTTGCGCTTGGTAGAAAGCTTTGTCATTCAGCTCTGCGGACATGCCTTGAGACAAAGCGTCAACTTTTTGCTCCGCCCACAACCGGGCCATCTGCCAGGAGCCGACTAACCACACAAGCGATATACCAATCGAGAGTACAAAAACTCTCTTGCTTGTCATCCTCATCCAATACTCCCCGCGAGTGTAAGCCCGTCAACAAACCACCGAGAATTATTTGCCCCGCCAAACAATTTACAGATATTACGATTTTAGCATATTAAATATTTTTTAGTGCATACTACCTAAGCACATATGCTTTGGCCTTACCCCGCAGAAATCGGGGTCAGCCTAATGGCAAACATGGAGAAAAGTGACTGGTTGCAGTTGGTAAATCCCTCCCTGCGCGGCAGAGAAAACCCTTCGTAGTGGCCAATCTAAAGCCAAGCGGAGATAGGCAAGAGCACCACCAAGGATTAGAAAAACTCATTCAAAGCCAGCTCAGGCCAAGGCTATGGCCCATCACCTGCCCACAAGAACGACTGCTGGACGCCAATACCTGTTGTTTTACCCCAGACTCATCGAACAGCCCGATTGGGCAAGTCTGCGCTCTTTCCGCTACTGACTGGCAGGTGTGAATCATGACTATCTGCCATGTATCACGCCTAACTCAATCAGTGCCGTGAGCAACTTGCCAGGCGGAGATTTCCGGCAATGCTACCGCCGCATCGTCCATCAAGGCCGCATTGGCCTGCTGCAGCAACTTGCGCTGGCGTGCATTGAGTTTCGCTGGGAAAACCGGCTCAAGATCGACGATCAGATCGCCGGGCTGACTACGCCCCCGCCCTGGATAGCCCTTGCCGACCAACCGTAGCTGCCGCCGCTCGGGATTGCCAGCATCCAGAGCATGCCCGAAGACGCCATGCAGAGACGGTAATTCGATTTCCGCCCCAGCAATCATCGCCAGCGCGCTGACCGGCATCCTGCAGTACAGGTCACGGCCGTCCAACCGGAACAGCGGGTGCGAGCGAATGACCAGTGTCAGATACAGGTCACCAGCCTGCAATTCATCGTCGCCCGGCTCCCCCTGCCCGGCCAGTCGCAGTTCGTCGCCTGGCAGCATGCCGTGCGGCACGCGAATTTCGAGGCTGACGTCTGCCAGTTCCCGACCGCTGCCGCCACAATCCTTGCAAACCCGCTCGGTAAACAGCCCCCTCCCACCGCATTCCTCGCAACGCACGAGATTGCGTTTGGCGTCATGTACACGGCCGCTGCCATGACAGGCGCTACAAAAGCGCGTCCTGGACATGCCGTGCTCCCCCGTACCGTCGCAGGTCGGGCAGTCCTTGCCGCGCGCGTAGTGCACTGTCTTGTGGCAGCCGGCGGCGGCCTCTTCGAGGCTGATTTCAAGGTTGAGGTGAATATCGGCGGCCCGTGCCGCCGCTTCCGTTTCCTCCGGCGCAGCATCGGCCTCTTCGTCTTCCAGATCATCGCCGGCCAGCAAGCGCTCGTAGGCGGCGCCAATCTCCTTGAAACGCTCCGTCGCGTGCGGATGATCGCTGCGATCAGGGTGCCAGCGCATGGCCAGCCGCCGATAGGCGCGCTTCAGCTCAGCCGGCGTCGCGCCGGGCGAAACACCGAGAATGTCATGAGGATCGGAATTCATTGACTGCATGGACCAGGCTGCCCCTCAACAACGCAAAACCGCCGATGCGCCTTGGGGCGAAAGCCCGAACAGACCGCAATTCGCAGGGCACAGAAGGGCGCCATTATAAAAGACCCGGCCGCGATTCCAGCGGCTTGGCAAAAATAGCGCAGGGCCGGCGCACAATACCTCAGTAGGCGCTCGCGTCCTTGAAGACCAGCCAGACAGTACGGAAAATAATGTAGATATCGAGATTCAGCGACCAGTTGCGCAGGTATTCGAGATCATAGTCGATACGCGCCTGCATCTTGTCCAGGGTTTCCGTCTCGCCTCGGTAGCCGTTCACCTGTGCCCAGCCCGTAATACCGGGCTTGACCTTGTGGCGGACCATGTAACCCCTGATCAACTTGCGGTACATCTCGTTGTGCGCCACCGCATGCGGCCGCGGACCGACAATGCTCATACGCCCCTGCAGAACGTTCACGAACTGCGGCAACTCGTCCAGCGAAGTCCGGCGCAGGATGCCGCCTACCCGCGTCACCCGGGCATCGCCCTTGCGCGCCTGGGGAACGTTCGGGCCGTCCTCGCAGACGCTCATCGAACGAAACTTGTAAACCATGATTTCTTCGCCATCGAGACCATAGCGGCGTTGCTTGAAGATGATCGGACCAGGCGAACTCAGCCTGACCAGCAAGGCAACGACGAGCAGGACCGGCGAAATCAGGATCAGTATCGACAGCGAAAGAACAACGTCCCCCAACCTTTTGACAATCCCGTTCAAGCCGGAAAATGGTGTGTCGCAGACGGCAACCACCGGCACTCGCCCAACTGCGTCCATACGCGCCTGGATCAAGTCGGTGACGAAAATATCGGGGACGAAATACACAGAAGCCGTCGTGTCGTTCAAGGACTCCAGCAAGGAAAGAATCCGTGGCTGGGTGGCCATCGGCAAGGCGAGGTAGATCAAATCTATCCGGTTCTCCTTGACGTAGTCGGCCACCTCGGTAAAGCACCCGATCAACCGGCTGTTGCCCATCTCCAGCCGGTCGATGTCGCGATCGTCGAAATAGCCGTTGAGCTTGATGCCCTGCATCGGGTGAGCATCGATCTCGGCGGCCAGGTGACGCCCCAATTCGTTGCAGCCGACCACCACGGCCCGTTTTGGAAAACCGTTGGCAGCGAGCACAGCAGGCATCGTGACGCGAAACAGAAAATGGCTGGCCAGTTGCGCGGCAGGCGCCATCCACAACCAGTTGAACAACACCTCTTCCGGGAAATGCGTATATAGCCCGGTGGCCAACCCAAAGAAGACAAGAAGGGCTGAAACGCCCAGCCAGCCGAAAAGCACTTCGCGGACACTACCCCGCACGGTTTCCTGAATCAGGCTCTTGCCTGGAAAGGTCAGCGAGAAAACCAGCACGCCAAGCACCGCGTAATTGGCGTACTGATCGTCACGAAACCAGAACATCAAGCCGAACAGCGTAACCAGAACCGACAGCGGATCGACCAGCGACTCAAAAAGCCGAAACAATGCACCGCCAACCCGTTCCATTCCAAAAAAGGGACGATTCGCGGCAACGCCGCCGAAGCGCGAGGTAGACAGCATGTTCATGGCATCAATCACGGGTTATATTGAATTTGCATACAAACCGAATTGTATACCAAACGCAAGAAAATGCCGCGCTGCAGCAATAAACTAAAGCAAGCTAATTCGGTGCATAAACGGCCAATTGAAGCCAACTTTCAGGCTTAAATTACCCCACCATCAAACTTGACATATGCATCAATATAAAATATTTGTTAAATAAATATTAAAAACAAACGGCACATACCCATAACTCGATTAAATTAAATACATCATCCTTGCTGCCCCTGTGGCAAAAGGATTTAACTTTCCAAATGGACAATCCGCAGATCAATGAGCCCGAGCGGACAAGCTCCCGCGAAGCACGCTGAAACGCGCGACGGTTTTACTTGAACGATAAGTGCTAGCGATGCCGCCACCAGGCGGCCAGTGCTACGCCGCATAGCCCGGCCAGCCAGTCCTCCAGCCCGGGCTGACGACCCGGTAGGAACATCTGGTGAAATTCATCTGCCGCTGAAATCAGCAGTGGAATCATCAACGCCAGCCAGAGCGGCAGGACCAGGGCGCTGTCCAGAATCAGGAAGAAACTGCCGAACACCACAAAATGCGCCAATTTGTCGAACGGCACGGGTACTAGCCCCACGGCAAAGGGCTGCTCGCCGAGTACGAACAGCGCGCCAACGCCAAGCAGGCCGGCCAGCAGCCAGCTATAGCTGCGCACCAAGGACTGATTCGCGGTCAAGCCTTCTGCGTTCCTCAAAGGGCTACTGCTCAGTTTCGTCCATAGGTGTCCTCGAAACGCACGATGTCGTCTTCACCAAGATAGCTGCCCGATTGCACCTCGATCATTTCGAGCGGAACAATGCCGGGGTTTTCCAAGCGGTGGGTGACGCCGAGCGGAATATAGGTCGATTGGTTTTCGGAGACGAGAAAGGTCTCTTCGCCCTTGGTCACGCGCGCGGTGCCGCTGACGACGATCCAGTGTTCGGCGCGGTGGTGGTGCATTTGCAGCGATAGGGTGCCGCCCGGTTTGACGCCGATGCGCTTGACCTGGAAGCGTTCGCCGGAATCGACACCGTCGTACCAGCCCCACGGACGATAGACCTTGCGGTGCCATTGGGCGACGCTCCGCTTATCTGCTTTGAGGCGATCGACGATTTTTTTCACGTCCTGCGTGGCATCGTGATGCACGACGAGGACGGCATCGTCGGTTTCGACAACGACGAGTTTGCTGACGCCGATGCAGGCGACGAGCCGGCCTTCGGAGACAACCAGGGTGTCGCGGCAGTTTTCGAGCATGACGTCACCGCGGGTGGCGTTGCCTTCGCCGCACTTGGGCAGGACTTTCCACAGGGTGTCCCAGGCGCCGACGTCCGACCAGCCGGCGGTGAGCGGGATGACGGCGGCTTTGGGCAGACCGGCACCACCGGTGGTCAGGCGTTCCATGACGGCGTAGTCGATGGAGTCTGAGGGACAGGCTTTGAAGGCTTCAACATCGACGCGTACGAAATCGCCGTCGGTCTTGCCACAACTCAGCGCTTGTTGGCAGGCAGCGAGAATGTCGGGACGACAAATACCGAGGGCGGCGATCCAGACGGAGGCTTTCATGACGAAGATGCCGCTGTTCCAGAGGTAGTCACCGGAGTCGAGGTAGCTTTCGGCGGTCGGGCGGTCGGGCTTTTCGACGAAGCGGGCCAGCGTGAAGCCGCCGGAGCCGTCGGCCAGGACCTGGCCGCGCTGGATGTAGCCGTAGCCGGTTTCCGGGCAGTCGGGGGTGATGCCGAAGGTGACGGTGACGCCGGTGGCGGCTAGGGTGACGGCGCGGCTGACGGCGTCACGGAAGGTGGCGCCGTCAGCAATGTCGTGATCTGCCGGCATGACGACGAGGACCGGGTCTTCGCCGTCACGCACCGCCCACAGGGCAGCCAGAGCGAGGGCAGGTGCGGTGTTGCGGCCAAAGGGCTCAAGCAACACCGAACCCTGCAGACCGAGGGTGCGAACTTGTTCGGCAACGACGAAGCGATGCTCCTCGTTGCAGACAAGCAGCGGCCCCGCCATGTCGGCCAGGCCGTCGAGACGAGCTACCGTCGCCTGCAACATCGACTGTTCGCCGACCAGCGGCAGCAACTGCTTCGGATATTTCTCGCGCGACAGCGGCCACAGACGCGTGCCGGAACCACCGGAGAGTACGACGGGAAGAATCTGGGTCATGAACATCCACACCTATTAATACGTTGATTGCTACGGTCAACCGGAAATTTAGCCCAAAAACAAAATCCGGATCAGAACTTCATCGCCCTCGGGACCCGCCCACGGAGCGGCAACACACCGCACCTACGCCCCAACCGCATCCTTGAACCGCTGCCCCGCCGCGTCCTTCGCCGACAGCAGCGGTTCACCTTCAAGCTGCCAGTCAATCGCAAGATCCGGGTCGTTCCACGCGATGCAGCGTTCATGGGCCGGGGCGTAGTAGTCCGTCGTCTTGTAGAGAAACTCAGCCGTTTCGGAGAGCACGACAAAGCCGTGGGCCAGGCCGGGCGGGATCCACAATTGGCGTTTGTTGTCCGCCGAGAGGATTTCACCGACCCACTGGCCGTAGGTTTTCGAGCCTTTGCGGATGTCGACCGCAACATCGAAGACCTCGCCCTGCACCACGCGCACCAGCTTGCCTTGCGGCTGCTGCACTTGATAGTGCAGGCCGCGCAGCACGTTCCGGGCGGATTTGGAGTGGTTGTCCTGGACGAAGGTCACATCCAGCCCGGTGACCTCCTGAAAAACTTTCTGGTTGTAGCTCTCATAGAAATAACCGCGGTCATCGCCAAAAACCTTGGGATAGAGCGCGATCACATCGGGAATGGCGGTAGGTATCGCGCGCATCAGAACACCCTTTCCTTGAGCACGCTCATCAGGTACTGGCCGTAAAGGTTCTTGATCATCGGCTGGGCCAGCTTCTCAAGTTGGCCGGCATCGACCCAACCCTTGCGGTAGGCAATTTCTTCCGGACACGCCACTTTGAGGCCCTGACGCTTTTCGATGGTGGCGATGAACTGGCTGGCGTCGAGCAGGCTTTCGTGCGTGCCGGTATCGAGCCAGGCATGGCCGCGGCCCATGACCTGGACGTTCAACTGCCGACGCTCGAGATAGATGCGATTGACGTCAGTGATTTCCAGTTCGCCACGCGGCGACGGCTTGAGGTCACGCGAGATGTCGAGCACCTGGTTGTCGTAGAAATAAAGGCCGGTCACGGCGTAATTCGACTTCGGCACCTTCGGTTTCTCTTCGAGGCTGATTGCCTGTCCGGCAGCGTCGAACTCGACCACGCCGTAACGTTCCGGGTCATGCACGTGATAGGCGAAGACCGTGGCGCCGCTGGTCTGACTACCGGCTGCCGCCAGATCGTTGGCAAACTCATGGCCGTAGAAAATGTTGTCGCCAAGGACCAGCGCGCAGTCACCATTGCCGACAAAGTCGCGACCGATGATGAAGGCCTGGGCCAGGCCGTCCGGGCTGGGCTGGATGGCATATTGCAGGTTGAGGCCCCACTGGCTGCCGTCGCCCAAGAGCTGCTCAAAGCGCGGCGTATCCTGCGGCGTCGAGATGATCAGGATGTCGCGAATCCCCGCCAGCATCAGCGTTGCCAGCGGGTAGTAGATCATCGGCTTGTCGTGGATCGGCAGCAGTTGCTTGGAAACGGCCAAGGTGACCGGGTACAGCCGGGTGCCGGAACCGCCGGCCAGGATGATGCCTTTACGCATGATGTGTCCTTAAATCAGAGAATCTGTTGCAGCACATGGTCCAGCCCGCTCTGCCAATCGGGCAGTTGTAGCCCGAAGGTCTGGCGCAGGCGGCTCGTGTCGAGTCGGGAATTGCTCGGCCGGGGGGCCGGCAGCGGGTAATCGGCGGTGGTGATCGGCAGTATCTCGTCGGCCGTCAGCTTGAGCGGCTTGCCGGCTGCCAGCGCAGCGCGCACCACCGTCTGGGCGTATTCGTGCCACGTCGTACAGCCACCGGCGACCAGATGATACAGGCCAAACGGGAAGCCCCCCCTGCCCTCACGCTGGTAGCGCCCGAGCATCTGTGCCGTCACATCGGCCAGCAAGGCCGCCGAAGTCGGCGCACCGAACTGGTCGGCAACGATCTTCAGGCCATCGCGCTCGGCCGCCAGACGCAGCATGGTCTTGGCGAAATTGGCGCCGTGCGCACCGAACACCCAACTCGTGCGAAAGATCAGATGATCCGCGCCGCTCGCCTGCAAGGCCTGCTCGCCGGCCAGCTTGGTCTGGCCATAAACGCTTTGCGGATTGGGCGCATCGGTTTCCTGATAAGCGCCGGACTTGCTGCCGTCGAAGACATAGTCCGTCGAATAATGGATGACCAGCGCGCCGAGACGGGCCGCTTCCTCGCCGAAGACGCCCGGCGCGGTGCCGTTGATGGCCAGAGCCAGCGCCGGCTCAGCTTCGGCCTTGTCCACCGCCGTATAGGCCGCCGGATTGACGATCACCTGCGGCTTGACCTCGGCCACCAGCTGGCGAATGGCGTCCGCATTGGCCAGGTCGCACTCGTGATGATCCACCGCAAGCACCTCGCCGAGCGGGGCCAAAGCCCGCTGCAACTCGAAGCCAACCTGGCCGTTCTGGCCCGTCAGAAGAATTTTCATGATCAGGCGCTGTACTGCTTGCCGACCCAGTTCTGGTAAGCCCCGCTGGTCACGTTGGCCACCCAGGCCTGGTTGTCGAGATACCACTGCACGGTCTTCTTGATACCGGTCTCGAAGGTTTCAGCCGGCTTCCAGCCCAGTTCGCGTTCGATCTTGGTGGCATCGATGGCATAGCGGCGATCATGGCCCGGGCGGTCGGTAACGTAGGTGATCTGTTCCTTGTACGGCTTGCCATCAGCGCGCGGGCTCAGTTCGTCGAGGATGGTGCACAGCGTATGCACGACATCCAGATTCGGCTTCTCGTTCCAGCCACCGACGTTGTAGGTCTCGCCGAGCTGCCCTGCCTCCAGCACGCGGCGGACGGCCGAGCAGTGGTCTTTGACATACAGCCAGTCACGAATCTGCTGGCCATCGCCGTAGATGGGCAGCGGCTTGCCGGCCAGGGCGTTGTGAATGACGAGCGGAATGAGCTTTTCCGGGAAGTGGTAGGGACCGTAGTTGTTGGAACAGTTGGTGGTCAGCACCGGCAAGCCGTAGGTGTGGTGGTAGGCGCGCACCAGATGGTCGCTCGCCGCCTTGCTCGCCGAGTACGGACTGTTCGGCTCGTAGCGGTTGGTTTCGGTAAAGGCCGGGTCATCCTTGGCAAGCGAACCATAGACTTCGTCGGTCGACACATGGAGAAAACGGAATTCATTTTTGGCCGTTTTTTCCAGTTGACCGTGGAAAGCACGCACAGCCTCCAGCAGACGGAAGGTGCCGACGATATTGGTCTGGATGAAGTCTTCCGGGCCATGAATGCTACGGTCAACGTGCGATTCGGCCGCGAAATTGACCACCGCTCGCGGCTGGTGCTCCGCCAGCAACTTCGAAACCAGATCAAAGTCGCCGATGCTGCCCTTGACGAAAATATGCCGCGCATCGCCATCGAGCGAAGCAAGGTTCTCCAAGTTGCCGGCGTAGGTCAGGTCATCGAGGTTGATGACCGGCTCGTCGGACTGGGCCAGCCAGTCCAACACGAAATTACTGCCAATGAAGCCGGCTGCGCCGGTAACCAGAACGGTCATGAATCACCCCAAAAATATATTTGAGCCACAGCCAAAGCCGCAACCACTTACAAGCGCCAAACCGTCAAGCCTGCCACCTTGAGCGCCTTATCGTCAAACGCCGCTTTTACGTCGATGAAGCAACCGCCCGAGATCACCTTCCCGGCCAGCTCACCCGCTGCCTTCTCAACGTATTCTTGATGCGAAACGGCCGCCACAATTGCTTCCGCACGCGGCAGATCGTCCCATGAAGACAACTCGACGCCATACTCATGAAGCGCCTCCGCCGGATCGCCATACGGATCATGCACAAATACCGCAACGCCGTAAGACTTCAGTTCCTTGATGATATCGATCACCCGTGAATTGCGCAGGTCGCCGCAATTTTCCTTGAAGGTCAAGCCCAGGATATTCACCAGCGCCCCCTTCACCGAACTGCCCCTGGCGATCATCTGCTTTACCGTCTGCTCGGCGATGAACTTGCCCATGCCGTCGTTGATGCGTCGCCCCGCCAGAATCACCTGCGGGTGATAACCCACCATCTCCGCCTTGTGGGTCAGATAGTATGGATCAACCCCGATACAATGCCCGCCGACCAAACCCGGCTTGAACTTCAGGAAATTCCACTTCGTCCCCGCCGCCGCCAGCACCTCGCTAGTATCGATACCCAGTTTGTCGAAGATGATCGACAACTCGTTCATCAACGCAATATTCAAATCGCGCTGCGTGTTCTCGATCACCTTGGCTGCCTCGGCCGCCTTGATGCTGCCACAGCGGTGCACACCTGGCTTGACGATCTTTTCATAGAGCGCCGCCACCTTCTCCAGCGTCTCCGGGGTATCGCCCGAAACCACCTTGAGAATTGTCGTCAGAGTATGGTCCCGATCACCCGGATTGATCCGCTCCGGCGAATATCCGACAAAGAAATCCTCTTTCCATTTCATACCCGATTCGCGCTCCAGCACCGGAATGCAAACCTCTTCCGTCGCCCCCGGATACACCGTGGATTCATAAACCACGATGGCGCCCTTCTTCATGTTGCGCCCGGCACTCATGCTGGCCCCGACCAGTGGCCGAAAATCCGGAATATGCGCATCATCCACCGGCGTCGGCACCGCCACGATGATGATGTCTGCCTCGCCCAGACACGTGCCGTCAGACGTGTATTCGGCAAACCTGGCCAGCGCCATTTCCTCGTCCGTCAGTTCGCGCGAAGGATCGGTACCACGCAGGCACGCCTCCACCTTCGGCACGGCAATATCAAAACCAATCGTGCGCGTGGTTTTACCGAATTCGACAACCAAAGGCAGACCGACATAACCCAGACCAATAACTGCGACAACCGACATACTGACTCCCTGAATGAATTGTTATTTGCTGACGCGCTTAGGCGCGAAAAACTCACTGATCAACAGGCCGAAGAAGGCCATGTCATCGATGAAATAGCGCTTGAACATGCGGGTAGGCTCCTGCAGGAAGCGGTAGAACCACTCCAGCCCTGACTTCTGCATCCACACCGGCGCCCGCTTGACTCGCCCGACAGCCACGTCAAAGGTACCGCCCACACCCATGGCGAACGGAATCTTCATTTCCGCCTGGTACTGCCCCAGGAAATGCTCCTTCTTGGGCGAACTGATCGCCACGAACAACAAATCAGCCTCGGCCTCCCTGATCTGCTGAACGACAGCGCCCTCCTCTTCAGGCTTCCAGTACCCGTTCCGGTAGCCAGCCAGCTTGAAACCAGGGAAACGCTTTTCGTAGATATCCTTGACCCCCGAAACAACCTCTTCGCGCGCGCCCAGAAGAAAAACCCGCCAGCCCTTCTCCGCCGACCGCGCCATCAGCGATTCGAACAGATCGACCCCAGCCACGCGCTCCTTCAACGGCTTGCCCAAAAGACGCGAAGCCCATACAACCGGCATGCCATCGACGTTGATTAGCGCACACTCATTGATGATCTTGCGCAGTTCCTCGTCCCGACTGGCCTTCACCAGTTTGTCCACGTTAACCACTACATGCTGGTGGGGCTTGCCGCTCTTGATGAAACCCTCGATGGTCTGCAGCGTATCTTCCATCGACAGGTTGTCGACATAGCACCCCATCAGTTCGATACGCTGGCTCATGACAACTCCTTGGCCAGCACCGCAACGACCCGCTCAGCCGCCTTACCATCCCACAACTGCGGCCGGCGCCCCCGCTTGCCCTCGCCGCGCATGATCTTGCGCGCTTCGGCCACAATACGCACCGGGTCCGTGCCCGCCAGCACGTTCGAACCTTCATCCACCGTCACTGGGCGCTCCGTATTCTCGCGAATCGTGATGCAAGGCACGCCCAGCGCCGTGGTCTCCTCCTGCAAACCACCGCTGTCGGTCAGCACAACGGCCGCATCCTTCCACAGACTCAGGAAAGCCATGTACGCCTGCGGCCCGGCCAACGTGACATTCGGCCCGAGATCAACACCAAATTTCTCCAGATTGGCCCGAGTCCGCGGATGCACCGGGAAGATCAACGGCAGTTCAGCCGCAATCTCGCGTAGCGCACCACCAATCTGCGCCATCATCGCCGCATCATCCACATTGCTCGGCCTGTGCAGCGTCACCACGCCATATCTACGGTCAACCGGAATTTTGGCCGAAATTTCAAATGCCGACGCATCAACATCCTTCAGCTTTTCAGCCTGATACAGCAGGTTATCGACCATCACATGGCCGACATAATGAATCGCCGAATCCGCCTTGCCCTCGCGCTGCAAGTGCGAAACACCGCTCGGCTCGGTAACGAAAAACCAGTCCGAAATACTGTCCGTCACCAGACGGTTGATCTCTTCCGGCATCGCCATGTCGCCGCTGCGCAAACCCGCCTCGACGTGCGCCACCGGAATGTTCAACTTCTTCGCAACAATTGAGCAGGCCAGAGTCGAGTTCACATCACCAACGACCAGCACCACATCAGGCAGCTCGGCCTGGCACAACTCCTCGAAAGCCACCATGATCTTTGCCGTTTGCTGGGCGTGGCTACCGCCGCCAGCCGCCATGAAGACATCAGGCTCTGGAATCCCCAACTCCTCAAAAAAAACATCATTCATTTCACGGTCATAATGCTGGCCGGTGTGAATGATCTTGAAAACCAGGCCACCATGCGCCTGCAAGGCACGCACGATAGGCGCGATCTTCATAAAATTTGGTCGCGCACCAGCGACAAGATAAACAAGTGGCGATTGCATACTTAAGCCCTATAAAAACGAAAATCGAGTTCCCCGGCGCGATTCTCTACGCACCTAAAGCTATATTTACAGAAGAAAACTGCTCATCCGTCCAACTGTTTAGGCGTGCCATGGCGAGTTTGGATGAAAGCTCCGAACGCAAAAGTGGGTCAGCAATTGCCTCCCTACAACCATCCGCAATGCTTCTCGGATCGCTAGTCGAAACCATCACAGCGGCGGCTGAAAACAATTGGCGAAGAATCGCCGTATCCGAAGTAACCAAGGGGCGGCGAAACCCAAGAGCCTCATTGCAAACACTTAGTTGAATCCCCTCTTCCCGCGTCAAGCCCAAAACAACATCTGCCTCGCGCAGGAGGTCATCGAAAATATCAATCGACAGAAATCCCGGCAAACGCATGTTTGGGGGAAGCTGACTAAGATCGTGGCCATTCCTCGCAGCTCGTTCCGGACGACCAGTAATGATGAAGGTTAGGTCAGGAGCAAGACGCGCAGCTTCCATCACTTCGGCAATCGGTTCATCTGCTGCAAACGACCCAGGAAACACTACCCACGGCTTGGGCGCATCTATCTGCGACCTTGCCAACCCAGTTGGTTTGACGTCGCTTAGCACAGGTGGAACATCCTCAAGCACATGAACTTTGTTCATCGGCCAGCCGATTGCCTTGGCCTGTTCGAACATAGCTTCGTTGTGAACCAGTATTACATCAGCACGGCGCAACGACGACAACGCCAGCGGAAAACGACACCATGGAGCGCGCAACTGGGCGTTGTGGCAATCCGCAACGATCTTGGCAGCAGGACAGTACAGCGCGCGATACAGCAAAGCCGCCCACAATGCCGGCACTTGCGGCAGTTGGACCCAAACCACCGGAGGACGCTGGCGTTTGAGAACGCCAACTGTTTGAACGAGGGTACGCAAATACCCGAAAGCCTTGCTCAGCTTGCCTTTTGCCTGAATCGGCAAAAACACACACTCAAAGCCGGCCGCCTGCGCCATCGAAACCTGCCTGCGCTGAAAAGCAGTCCAGGCCAAATGTATCGGCGTACCGACTGGCTGCACTATCCCTATTTTTTTATTCTCATTCACCATATTCAAAGCAAACTTCCAGTCCAGAAAACACTCAAGTAGAAAAAGGCTTTAGTTCCGCTCGCCGCGAATTACGAAATCCGAAAAATCGATGTGCGTATCGGCAGGCGGCGCCCATGAATTGTCGTTTCCGCCAAAAAACACGTCGAAGAACAAACCATTGATTCCCAGTTCCTCAACCGTGCGGACCAAAACAGTAGACTCCTCGCCAACAAACCGGCCATCCATCCACAAGCGGAACACGCCATTGGCCCGACCAGGATCATTCAAAATCAACTCCTGAGTAATTTGATGCCAGCCCCCCGTCTGAAAATGAAACTTGTGGACCAACAAGCCGCTCCCGTACCGCACGCTGGACGGCAGGTAGGCATATACAGTTCCACGGCCCCCGAGGCCCCATACAAGCCTGAACGAGAAGCCATCTGTCCCATCCGGAATCTTTCCGCCGGAATTCCCCTTTCCACCATACAAACCGGGAAGCTTGCCCCCGCGGACAAAATCAAAACCGACAGGGAAACGAACCCGATACGATAAAAGTGCACGACGAACGCCATCGGGAAAAACTTTGCTCTTGAAACCGGCGCCCCCCTGCCGCATGCTGCGTGCACGCATCGTGCCGGGATCAATGGCGCCACGCGGAACGAATACCCGCATGTATTTACCGGGCTTGTTTGGCAAAGGGAAAAACGTCAGGTTCTCCATTCCCCAGGCATTCTGCGTTGCCGGAAAACTGGCGAAATCCTGATTAAGATTCGAGAACTGCGTCTGAATTACTTCGCTTGCTGCAATACAGGAGATCGATAGCAAGCCCAAAAAGCCACCGAGAAATAGTGTGCGAAATCGAAATACCAGGCCCATAACTACCTCACGCTTTGAATGGCAGGCCAAACATGGCCCGCATACGCACAAGAAATCGGGAAACATCACCGCCGACAACAGCGCGTGCCCCCTGGACGATGGTGAATACGATCACGCCAGGCAAATGCCAAGGATAAAACTTCTGCGTAAAACGAAGGCGACTCCGGACCAAATAGTGTTCCGAGAGAAGGCTTCTAGCCCCCTTCTTGGAACTCGATCCAATTGTCCCCCCCTCCTTGTGATAAACCACCGCATCGGGTGCATACCCAAATGAGAAACCGGCCCGCGCAGCGCGTGTCGCCCAGTCGACCTCTTCAAAATAGAGAAAATAGGACTCCTCCATAAGGCCAATCTGCTCAAGACAAGGACGAGAAATCATCAAGGCTGCGCCCAATATGTAATCCAGCCTAGCCTCGACGCCGGCCGCATCACGCGGCGCGCTAACCGGTAAATGAGCGCCAATATGCACCGCCCGGCCGAGCCAAGGGGCAAACGAAGCCCCCCCGTAGGCCTGAACCTGCGAGGGCGTATGGTGATAGATGACAGTGCAACCGCACATGCCGGTCTGCTCCCCCTCCGCAAATCTGCCAACCATTCCTGAAACAGCGCCCGGTGCTAGCAAGGCATCGTTATTCAATAGAAACAGATAATCAAATGCCTTTGAGTGCTGAACATACCGAATACCGACATTGTTACCGCCTGCAAACCCAAGATTGGCCCCTGTATGAACCAGTGCAAACTCAATTGAACTATCGGTGGCTTCACAATTCCCTGCGCCAACGCTTAAGAATTCCCCGTCAGACCATTTCGCTTCAGAGAAACAAAATCCGGAATTAGAAAACCAGTTGCGAATCAATACATCTGAACCATCGCCAGAAGCGTTGTCACAAACAACCACACCAGCCACACATGGATCGTTAGATGAAATAATTGACTCAAGACACTCAAGAGTATCCGGCCCATTTTTCCAATTCAAGACCACGATCCAAACCCCGATATCCGATTTATCAGAACCCGACATACCGGGGATCGCACAATCTAACGTCATAAAAATTTAATTCCAAACATGCCGCGCATGATTGATCTATCGTGTTTGGTAATATTTCGTATTTTCTGCTTACCAAACATTCTATTGGCAAATGCGATTTGTGACGCGCCGATATTACGCACATTAACAAATAGTCGACGAATCAACGAAATAATATGCAAAGCGTTAACCATTTGACTTCCAAATCAACTGCACCAGTGAAAGGAACGATGGGTAGAGTCGCCGGTTTCCATAACCACTCAAGTGATCGCCATCAAAAAACAGGGGAAGATTGTTGTCAGTAGTCATGCAAATATCAGAAGGGCACAGTATAGGAAACGGATCCCAAATTATTAACTTTGGATCCAACCTTGCCAACTCCCCCAAGTTTTCCATTATTGGTTTGCGATGGTTTAATAAAAACTCGCGACTTAGTTGCCCCCCACCTTTGCAGATCGGATTACCTGAATTGAACCAATCTGAACAACGGAATGGCGGCGACTTGAAAATTGGCTTCGGAGCATCAATAACAACTGTCAGGTCACTAGACTCAAAACTATCGACAATATGTTTTGCCTCTTTTAATGCAGCTAATCTATTCTGCACAGAATTTGGTCCTGACTGCTTTTTTTCGACGTCAGACTCATCAAACGTGCGCCATTGATCACCAAGTCGATTCATCCGCAGCGATGCTAGAAAAACAACATCCCCGGGTTTAGCATTAGCCTTAATTTTTGCAATACTATCTTCGATAAATTTGGCACACTCAGGACTGGACTCAATAAGCAAGTTTGCGACGGCACATCCTGCCTTCGAGAATTGCTTAACCGCTACTCCCTGCTCATTTTCAAGCATACGCAACATCGTGCTGTACGCGCCGGCATGCGAATCGCCCAACACATAAATTGATCGACCTTGGTATAAGTGATTTGACATTTTAGATGCGTTGGGTGAAACCGATTTTTCCTTTGGGTATGGATACCAATTGCTCTCGTCTTTTGTGACGCTTAGACTTAAGTAAGGCTGCCCAACGAATATACCCATAGCAACAATTGCTGACACCACTATAGTTGCCCCCCCCCTAGATACAACTATCCAGTTTGATTTTGAGGAAACAAATGAACCATGTCGAATTGGGCGTTCAATCAAATGATATGAAAAAACACTCATCATTACAGTACATAGAACTGCGGCAATAATGGCGACTGGATTTTCCAGTCCAACTGTCCATCTAAAAACTACTGCAATAGGCCAATGCCAAAGATACAGTGAATACGATATCTTCCCGATATAGACAATAGGTGCATTGTTCATCAACCGTCCAAATCTCGAGTCCCCCTGAATGTCGCTAGTAACGCCAGCAATTAGGATCATCGCGCCGAGAACTGGCAACATAGCCCACGGGAATGGGAAGGCTTTCGGATCAGCGAATGCAAACCCGAGGCTGAGCAGAATTAGCCCGCAAATAACACTAATTTCAATATATTTTTTTGATTCAAAAAATAGTATATTTTTAGCGTGAAGCTTATATAACACAGCCCCGCAAGCTAACTCCCAAAACCTACTCGGCAAAAGATAGTAGGCGTGATCTGGCAAAAAATCAGTTTGGTACCAAGAAATGAGAAGTGAGATTACCAGCAAGAACACGAGCATCCATTTGGAAATGGTGCCAAAAAAATCATTTCTTTCTCTGTTCTTTAACCAAATGAAGAAGACTATGGGAAAAAGGAGATAGAACTGCTCTTCGACAGCAAGTGACCAAGTATGAGTAAATGTATTGAACTCCACCCGCGGTGAGAAGTATCCATCATTGAACCAGATTAGCGCAAAGTTGCTCATCCCGAAGAACGCTGCAATACCAGTCTTAGATGATGTTGTACTTAACCACGACGGAGGGACCAACAAGGACTGTAATAAAGCTGTAGCCAGCAAGCACAAAACAAGTGCTGGATAAATACGAATAATTCGACGGGAATAAAAATCAATAGCGAAACGCCAAAAGCTACCTAGCTGCTCTTTAGCAAGGCTAGCGCTAACCACATAACCTGATATTACGAAAAAAACATCTACTCCGGAAAATCCACCTGGCAACAAATTCGCATCTAAATGAAAAATCATTACAGAAAGAACTGCGAGCGCGCGTAGCCCGTCAATTCCGGGTATATAGCCATGCTTTGTGGCATTTATATTGGAGGATGAGTAAATCATATACACACTCAGTCTGCGAAGGCACACAGGACGCCGATTGTAGAAATCTAATAGCAACTACACACGACTCCAACCCATGGCAATTTAAATTAACCACCAAAAATATTCAACACACAGGACACTTCGCACAATTGACCAATATCATTAAACACAAGATCAATTACGTAAAACACCCCTACAATATTCCAGCGAAGAGCCTCGGATAAAAAATCTCGATTCCATTGAATTTTTATTTGAAAATAGCCAAAAAAGGCAGCCGATAAATATCATCACCAAACCGTGATTGTGCGTCGTCGACAAAATTGACTTTATGAGAAAAAAACCAATCAGCGCAGACAAAAACATCAAGGCAGGGAAAGAATACTCACTCGCCCTCATTCCAAATCCTAACGACTTAACGACAACAAAAACAATCATTGCGACATAGACCAATAAGCTAATCACACCCGATTCAAGCAAAATACTCAAATAGTAGCTGTCAATGGTGACCGCACCGCCGTAACCAGAAAACCCAAGTATCCCAGCAGCCATATCCTGCCCATAACCTAAAATCGGGCTATCCGCCGCCAGACGCAAACCGTGTTTCCACATATCCAGGCGAACCATCCCACTGTTGTATTCGCGAAGTGTTCGACCTACCAGGAGATCGCTAATTAAATAAGCACCAATTGCTGCACAGCCGACAATAGCAATGAACACCAAAACATAAAAACCTGTCGCAACCCCACTTCTCTGATTCTTTATTTCTCTGGCACACATCAAAAACAAGGCACAAACAGCAATTGCAAAGAAAGCGCCCAACCCTGACCTAGAGCCTGTTTTCAAAACAACAAATGCACCCAACGCAAGAAGCAACATAAAAACAGAAGCTCTAAATACGGTAATTTTCTTGCCAAAAAATAGTATCGCAACCAATGGCATTGCCATTACAACGCATTCAGAAAGCGTAAGCGGATGACTGAATGTTGATTGGATCCGATACGCACCAGCTCGATCCTTGTCGCGCAACACGTGATACAAATAGTCGGAATCCACTTCAAGGAGACCAAAAAACACATTTCTTCCAACATAGAACTCGTACACACCGACAACACAAACAACCAGAAATGCAAGCGTGAACGATTTCAAAATTAAATGAAAATCATCTCTCGACTCAATGACCGACAATGCAATAAAAAACAGAACGTAGAACGAAAGTAATTCATTCATCCAGCCCTTGGCTGACTGCATGGGGAAGTCGGATATAAATATTGAGAAAAACTTTAATCCAATAAATACACTCAACATTATTATGAACGGTTTCGCAACACCAAAGCGTTCAAAGGCACGTTCGCGAAAATTATCAGATTTTATTATCAGATACGTCCATAACAATAAAACGCCTAACTGAACCAGTCGGGGCGGGGATAAACCGGGAAGACCGGGAAGTCGGACAAGCGCATATCGCGGCCAGACAACCAGCAAAAACAGGTATAGACATAACAGATAAAAGCAATATCTCCGAACATTCTCATTTGGTTTCGGAAGAACCGCCAGCAATAGGGCGCCGACGAAGCCAAAGACCAGTCCGATAATTGCAATCGATATAACAGGAGCCCCGCCTGAAAAGAAAACCGCCAATGCAGTACAAGCGGCAAGAAGAAACCACCCCACTGAGATTAATAGCCATTCCACCCAAATGTTCATTTTCATCACAGCTTCCCGGCAATAATCCGCTTCACTGCGCCGGTGAATGCTTTCGCACGTAAGCCAAGTGAAAGCTGTTTAGCACATTGGCGCAAATGCAAGTTTTTGTATTTTGGCCAAGGCTTTGCGCAGATACTCGCCGCCAAAGCGCGTGCCCTCATTTCCTGTTTCCGCCGGCGCTGATAAGGTTGGATGGCGTTGAGGTCTTCGATGGGAAACGGCTCAATCGCGATAGTCCCAGCATCAATAGCCCCAGATACCAGCCTTGAGCCAGTATCGGTTCTGGCCAGCACCAGACTGCGGCCTTCCGCCTCGGCGAAATCCGGGTAGCCATCCTTGCCGCGCCATGCGTCGGCGCCGACAACGTCGGCAAACTCTCCCGTTCCATCAGCACACATCTTGCAGCGCGGCTGCAAATGGCGGTTCAGTATCGTGCCCCATGCTGTGTTGTAGTCCATGGTTTCACGCCGACCGTTGGTTGTTTCCGCACATGCCAGCCCGGGCCACCCATCGCCGCGATAGCGAAATCCGACAACCTCGTCCGCTTTCATCTTGAAACGTTGCAGTATTTCGTGCGTTCCCTTCATGCTCGGCGTACCGGCACACATGAAGGACAACAAATAGGGAATGCGCGCGGCAAGCTCCGGGCGTGCCAGCACGATCTTGCGTACTGCTGCCACGTCGCATGGCTTGCCAACGAATGCAAATTTCCCCGGTCGCGCCAGGGCTTCGCGTAACGCTGCCACTGGCGACGCCGGCGCGTAGCGGGAGCCTGCCGCAGCAATAACCTCGTCCCGCGTGCAGCTGAAAACACTTTCATTCTTCAGCGGTTGTGTTTCAGAGACACGGGTATGCAAGACAAAATCAATTTTTCCGGTTTCAAGGAGATGGATGAGCAGACCGGAAAGCGCACCGCCGGACGAGCCTTTATGGCGGACATCGGGATCGATAGCATGACCGGCGGCCAGTTTTGAGACAGGCCCCCAAACCGGGTGGTAGCTCACGCCCTTATCGAACTGCTCCGGGTGTTGAAGCGCGATGCCAGGGCAAAATTGACGGATGCTGGATTGCTCGGTTTCATTGAGCGCCCTCAATGCAACGGGGCGCTGAAAACCATCGCCGTCAAGGCGCATTTCCACAGCCCCTTGGGCGGTGGCAAACACGCAAGCACCACAACCGGAACAGAGTCCGGCTGCGACGATTTTTTCCATAGTCATTTCAGCCATGTTTAGCCTCAGCCAACAACTCGGCAAGCAGCCGACGGTACTTTTCCAAGCGCTGCTGGGCTATTTCGTTACCCCTCCTTGTCTCTTCCCGCAATTGCTCACGACCAGAAAAGGCGGTTTTCATCCTGCTAACGACTTGCGCCTGCGTTTCCTTGGTGCAATCGGCCACATGGGTGTAATTCATGGTGTTGAATAGGCCTGCAAACTTGCGGCTGTAGGCCATAGGCACACAAGGCACCCCTGACGAAAAAGCAGCGATGCAGGCATGCATGCGCGCACCGGTAAAGAAACCAAAGCCGGCGATGTAGCCCTTCGCCTCCATGGCCGAGGCAAATGGCCCGGCAACGCTAACAGCCGGGCGGATGCTTGCAATGCGCTGTGATGCGCGGAGATCATCCTCGGCTTCGCGTTCAGCATTGACGACATGAGGAACGAGAACGACCTCGACGTTAGGTTGTTCGAGGAAATAGTCGATGAGTTCCAGAACGGTAGCTTGATAGTCAAGTGTTAAGCCAAACTGGTTATTTCCGGAATATCCACCACCCCAAAGCAGACCGGAAACATTGATGCCCACGCGTATTTTCTCGCTGCTCCGTGGCACGGCTTCAAACGGCAAAGCGAATGCCACATCAATGATTTCATTGACGGGCTTATTCAGCTTTCTACTTTGAAAATAGGCGGTAGATAAAGCATCCCGCGAACATACTGCGCGCGCTCTCCGCATCGCCAGATCACCTAGCCAGGCAGCAACAGGGTGTTTAAAAGGCCCGAGCGTCTGGGGACTAAGCACAAGGGGACGCCCGCCCCGGCTGGCAAGAAGCTTGGTGCCGATCAAGAAGGCAAGACGCTTCCAACCGTATATGTCGGAAAAACTGTCACCCTCGCCAATATCAAGTACAAGATCGCACCCTGCGAAGGCTTGACGAAGACTTTTGTCCAGCCCGAGCAAACGCCGACCATTTACCTGGCAAGCCTTGGTGATGCGCGAATCCGCCAGGCGAGCACCTTCCCGCGTCCAGCCAATAATCGTGAACTTGACCTCAACTTCAGCCATACGCGCAGCCTGCTCGACCAGATGCATTTGCGAATAGGTCAAGGCGCCCACGCCAAGATTGGCTGAATCGACGCTGTGCCAGAGCAGTCCTACGTTTAGTAATTTCATTCGAAATATCCGAAAAATTTCTGTTGAGTATTAGCGATTGAATTGCTGTCGAAATGCCAGCCACTGCCTCGCATAAAGGGCAGCCATAGAAAATACAGACAAGGCGTAAGCCAACAGGAAGTACTTAATCTCAAGCTCGTTGTAAAAAATCAGCGTAATCAACGCCGCGAAAACCGCCATCGCCGCAATCTGTGAAATGACTCGTTTCGCCTGCAGGCCTGCAGAGGTGATAACGATTCCAGATCCTGCAGCTAGGTACTTGAGCGCCAGAATCAGTGCAAAGAAGGGCATGAGTTGGCCTAGGCCCTGAAATTTTTCACCAAACAGAAACGACGATACCTGTTCCGGCATGGCGAGCATCGGGGCAGCAAACAGACTGCCGATGCCGAGCATGGCCCCTGCAGTCAGGAGCGCTGTTCGCTGCAAACGAGAATCACCGGATTTTGCCTGACGTGCCAGTTTCGGAATCATGACGTTGCCAACCACTGGGGCGAGAGCTGAGACTCCCTGAATGATTTTTTGTCCGGCGGCATAGATGCCGACAGCCTGCGTTCCGTAAAGCGCGCGAACGACGATGACATCGAGTTGCCCCCAGGCGGTGGTCAGGGCGCCGTCGATCCCATAGGACCAGACTCGCTTGAAGGTCAGATGCGGCGCTGTTGCATCGCTTTTTCCCAAGGATAGCGATGGAATGACCCGATAGAGGACATGAATGGCGAGCGCCAGGTAAAACATTCTGGAGGCAAAAAATGCCCAGGCAACAGCTACCGGCGATCCGCCTGACCACGCCACACTCCCGGCGATTACAAACTGCAATGCGTTTGTGCTCGTGACAATGCCTGTTTCAGCGTCGTATCTTCCAAGCGCCCGCAAGGGGGCCGCGAAAAAATCGGCAAATGACAATGCGATGGCGGCAAGCAGCAATGGCAGCGCAAGTTGAAGGGGGAAAACCGAAGTCCCAAGTAAGTATCCTGATGCACTGGCCACAACTAACAAAATCAGCAGCAGGCTGAGCTTCGCCCAAAAAGCATCCTTGATCAGGCGAACTGCACTATCTGGCTCAGCGCCCAGTTCTCGCAAGATGTAACCAGAGAAACCAAAGTCGACGATTAGCGTCAGCAGTGCGCTGGCACTAAATGCAAAACTAAACATACCAAAATCAACCGGCCCCCAGAGCCGGGCGAGCAGAACAAATATGACCAAACCCGTCAGCAAGCGACTCCCAATGGAAACAGCCGTAAAAAGAAAATTCTTTTTCATGAAGCATCCGAACGGCCAAAGGGCGTAACAAAGCTACCGAGGTTAGAAAACCTTGTATCTCGGCCCGCCCCTCCATCGCATGCAAAAAACATACTTGGTGCGCATACCGCCCCTGACAAATTGCCATTCATCACAGCCATCGGCCTTAGTGTTTACCCAAACTGCCGACAAGAAAGGGAACGTCCTCGGGCTTGAGTGCCGCTAGAAGGTCTCGGATAAAGCGATCCTGAATCTCGTATGAAAGGCTCGAATCAGCACTTATGGTGGAAGTGCGAAAGAGCAAACCATCAGCGAACTGGCCCGAAACACCTTGTTTCACGACTGCGATTTTTTGCCCGATCCATCCTTCGGCCAAACTGTCACCAACCCTTATCCAATAGGTAATTGGTTCGCTTCTCTGCGACTGAACAGCCAATAGTCTTCTGACTGGAACAGTTCCAATTGAAGTATCGATCTGACCTTTGTTGCTTTGGCTAACCTGAAATCCCTGCGCCGGGTAGCAAACCTCCGGCCGGTGCACTTGGGACTGTTTGGATTGAACGCCGCCATAAGCTATCGATAGCATGACGACTTGCCCACTCTTTGAATCAAGATAGGACCGATCAAGTGTTTGCGAGTAAATGGAGTCGAGTAATTCTTGTTGTTGTGGATTTACGAGGATTACGTCTGCGCGGCTTAATGTCGACCAAGTTGAAAATGTCTGAGGGATGATTCGCTGGAGGTCAATAGCCTGCAGTTGTTCGCTTGTTGGCAGGGCTGGCTTCAGAGCAATGGCCATCCCGGCCGCAGCCAGCATGAAGCAAAGCAATATGGGATTACGGAGCGGAAGTTTCATTTTCATACGGAACCGTTCACAGGGCTGCCACGCCAGCGTTTTTCGCCAAGTTGCAGCAACGAATCGACCCCCATGATGATGATCAGCGCGGTGATGAAGAGCACCATGCCGGCAAAGCCGTGCAGGAAGCCTTGGCCTGCTTCGTCACCGAAGTGGTAGGTAATGAGCGTGAGGACCATGACGCGGATGACGTTGGCCGTGAAGGAGATGGGGATGATCAGGATGGCCAGCGCGACGTTGCGGAACAGGGAGTCGTGGCGAACGATGTTGAGGTAGAGCAGGCCGAGTGCTTCGAGGGTGAACAGGGTTTGCAGTCCGGCGCACGCGTCGGCGACGAGCAGTTTGTACTGGCCGATCTGCAGGATGACGCCGGTGCGCGAGATGGGGTAGCCGACCCAGTAGAGGACGTTTTCGGCGACATAGGAGACGGCCATCTTCATGGGCAGCGTCAGCGCGTCGACGAAGGCACCGGGCAGCGGGATCATGAAGAGCATGAAGAAGAGCGGGAACCAGGCGGCGCCGAGGGCTGACCAACCGCGCAGGATGAGCAGCAGACTGGCAATGACGACGATTTGCGAACCGACTTCAAAGAGCAGGATGTCTTGCGAGCGGCCGATGGCGTAGAGCAGCAGGCCGAGGATGAAGAGCGGCCAGCCGGCTTTTGAGGGGGCCGCAGGCACGCCGTGGATGGTCGGGCCTTGTTTCCAGAAAAACCAGACGGCGACGCTGAGAATGATGGGGCCGTGGGCCTGCGCTTCGGTGGCCCAGATGGTGCGCGAGAGATCGATCCACGTGGGCACGTAGAGGGCGATGAGGCCGAGGAGAATGGGGAACCATTCGGCGATGGCCGGGCGGGTTTGATCAGGCAGCATCAGCGCCTTGTCTGCCGTGGAGTTCATTGCTCGCCGCCAAACGACGGATTGCCACGGTCAACGGGAAATATTGCCAAAAAATGAAATGTCATAGCCGGCGCGTCTCGCAAAAACCGGGGATTGTCCCCGGTCCTGTTGACGCCCAAGACGATCGAAGGTCCCTTCCTCTGGCGGAAATGGGCGGCTGAAAGACAAAGCGAGCACGGGCTCATCTGCATTTTCTTGGCCTACCCGTTGTTGAGGACAGCGCCGACAACGGCAACGCCGCTGTGCTGCAGCGAGGTGATGAAGGCTTGCAGGGTCGGGGCGGATGACATGTCCTTGCGGGCGACGACGACGGCGCCGCGGGAGCGGGCGGCGATGGTCTGGCTGTCGGCGGTTTCAGCGCCGGCCGGGGTATCGACGATCACGATGTCGTACTGGCCGGCGACGGTGGCCATCAGCGCATTAAAAACCGGGCGTGCGAGCAGTTCCTGTGGATTGGGCGGAGTGGCGCCGGCGGGCAGAACGGATAGATCGACCAGGCCGGGGATGCGGGTGACGGCTTCGGCCAGTTCGGCGCGGCCGGCCAACAGGCTGGAGAGGCCGAGCTTGTTTTCAAGGCGGAAGAACTGGTGCTGGCTCGGGTTGCGCAGATCGGCATCGATCAGCAGCGTGCGTTCGCCAAGCTGCGAGAAGACGACTGCGAGGTTGGCGGCGGTGAAGCTGCGGCCATCGGCCCTGCTCGCGCTGACGACAGCCAGCGTCTTGTGGCCGATTTCGGCGTCGAACCAGCGCAGCATGAGCTGGCTGCGCACGGCGCGCAGTTGTTCGACGATGGGGCTGAAGGGTTTGAAGGCGGCAACGACTGCTTCGCTGACGCGCTCGTCGCCGGGCATCAGATAGGGGTAGTCGTACTGGCGGGAGAGCGCCTGCTGGATGTCGGCTTCGGTGAGCAGGCCAAGCTGGATGGCGGCGTCTCCGAAGCGCAAGCCCTGCTCTTTTTGCAGCTTGAGGATGCGCTCGGCGGCATCCGGCGTGAGGCCGCCGCTGTCGATGAGGATGGCGCCGATAGAACGGCCGGCACCGGTGTCGAGTTTGTCGGTCATGGCGTTCATCTGGAATCAGGCTTTCGTAGCGGCGGGCTGATGGCCCGTTTTGAAGGGGGTTTCACGATTGCTACGGTCAACCGGATTTTTTGCCCAAAATCGAAATCCTCTTTTTCCCTTGGGCTGCGCGGAATCGAGTTCGGCCAGCACGGGCAGATCGAGGGCCAGGGCGAGGTCTTCGGCCGAACGGATGCGGCGTTGGCTAAGCTCGAGTACGAGCGCGGCGCCGACACCGAGCATGCCGCCGAGGAAGATGGAAACCAAAACGTTGAGGAAAACCTTGGGCCGGGAATGCTGGGTCGGCTCGGTAGCCGGGCTGAGGACGAGCACGTTGGTCTGTTGAGACTGCCCCTCGAGGTTGGTTTGCATCATGCGCTGGCCGACAGCCTCGTAGGCGCGGCGGGCGGTTTCGACATCGTTGACCAGCACGGAAAGTTCATCGCGCTGCGAGCGCAGGTCAAGCACCCGTTTCTTCTGTTCTTCGATCGCCTTCTTCAGTTCTTCCTGCTTGACGATGCCAAACTTGCTGGCGACGGCATTGCCGCCGGAGATACGGCCGATTTCCTGACGAAGTTGCTGGCGCTGCTCGGCGATCTGGGCCTCGAGCTGCAGGACTTGCGGATGGTTCTTGCCGAGGTTGCTGCCGATTTGCGAAAGCTGCGATTCGGCGCGGGCAATTTCGGCTTTGAGGCCTTGCACCAACGGGTTTTGCAGGACTTCGAGCGAGAGTTCGCTGGTGCCGCTCTTTTGCCGGCTGGAGGCGTCGGCACGTTGCGCCTGGGCTGCCGAAAGCTGCATGGTCAGGTCGTTGAGGCGGGCGGTCTCGTTGTCCATCATGCGGTCGTCGGTGACGACGATGCCCTTTTCCTGCTGGTAGGCGGACAGGCGGGACTGGGCCTTTTCCAGATTGGCGCGCAAACCTTTTTGGCGCTCTTCAAACCAGGCGCTGTACTGGCGAGCCGGCTCGACGCGCATTTCGATGGAGGTGTCGATATAGGCCTGGGCAAAGGCGTTGGCGACGGCCGCGGCAAAAATCGGATCGGCGCCGGAGAAGCTCACGCTGATGACATTGCTCTCCCGGGAAGGCTTGATGTCGAGCTTCTTTTGCAGGATTCCGGCGTAGTAGCCTTCCAGCGTGCCCTTGCCCTCGCTGGCTTCCTTCCAGCTCTCGACGGCTTCGGCACTCTTCTCGAAGCCCAGCAGCTTGACGACACGGGTGGCGACGCGCTCGCTGTTGATGATGTCCATCTGCGTCGCCATGTAGCCGGGCGCCATCATGCCCTGCATGATCATGCCGGCGATGGGGTCGGGCACGGTAACGCCAAAAATTGACAACGCCAGCTTGCGGCGAGCCCAGAGGATGAGGAGAAATTGCTGAAAAGTCATGCGGGGCTTTCAGATATCTTCTGTTTAGAAGAAGCTTTCCTGGACGTAGAGCACATCGTCGGCTTGAATGAGGTCGGATTTTTCCGGGGAGATGACTTGCACCTTGCCGTCCGGACCGCGTCGGTGAATGCGCAGACCGCGTTCGGTGCCGCGAACGGTCAGGCCGGCCCCCTGGGCAAGGCCCTGAAGCACGGTCATATTGCGTTCGAGGCGGTAGGAGCCGCCGCGCTGGACTTCGCCGTAGATGTAGAAAACCGGGGCGCGATGAACGTAGATGATGTCGCCACCAGCCACGCGCACATCAAGCTCGGTATCGCCGCTGAGAAGCATGTCCGGAATGTCGATTTCCCGCCGAAAGGCCTTGCCGTCGCGCACACCGGAAAGAATGATGACATCGGTGCCGCCGCTTGGGATGGCGCCTCCAGCCGTGGCCAGCATGTCGGTCAGCCGGGTGTTGCCCGTTTCGATGGGATAGCGGCCCGGCCGATTGACCATGCCAAGGACGGAAACCTGGTTGCCCTTGAATTGCATGAGCAGGATATTGACCTGTGGCTTTTGCACGAAGCCGCCGTCGCGCAGCTTGTTGGCGATGGCCCGTTCGGCATCGGCAATCGACAGCCCGCCAAGTTGCACAGCGCCGATCAACGGATAGGTGATGGTGCCGCTTTCAGCGACGCGGGTTTCAACGGTGAGGTCCGGATTCTGGAAGACGCTGATCTTGATGGCGTCGCCGGCCCCCAGGCGGTAATCGACCGGCTTGCCTTGCGCCTGAGCGCCGGAGATGAGGCCGAAGGTGAGGAGAACGCCGAGGAAAAGTCTGTTTAGGTAGCTCATGGATGGGTGTTTTCCGCCTTACTTGAGACCGGCAATGCCTTTGATGACGGCAGCCTCGGTGGCGCTGGGCGCCGCTTTTTCCGGTTCGGCAGCAGCCGGGGCGGCAGCGACAGCCGGCTCGCTGCGGACAAATTCGCCGACGTATTCGATCTTGGCTTTTTCGCGCAACTCCTTCATGGCGCTGCGCGCGGCTTCCGATTTCTGCTTGTTGTTGATGAAGTTTTCAATGAAGGGCTGGGCCTTCACTTCATCCATCGGCTCGGACTTGCTGGCCAGCACGGTGATCAGCGCAGCACGCCCCTGGTTCTCGATCATCTGGACCTGACCATCCTTGACCTGGGAAAGACGCGGCAGCAGTTCGAGCGCGAGTTGCTCGGCCGCCTTGACGCTGACGCCGCCGGCAACTTGAATGCCCTTCTCCTTGAGCCCGGTGACTACTTCGGCCACCGAGGATTTGCCAGTGCCCAGTTGCGCCTTCACGCCATCAATGATGTCCTGGCTGGCGGCAAAGGCGATTTCTTCGATACGGTAGATCTTGCGGTTGGCAAACAGCTCCGGGTGATCGTTGTAGAACTTGCGAATCTCATCAATCGAGGGCTTGGTCTGCTTGGCCACCTTTTGCTCGATAAAGGCGCGGGCAAGAATGTCGCGGCGGGCGCCTTCGATGGCCTGCATGACGTTGGGCGTGCGCTCCAGTTTGGCCTCCAGCGCCTGCTGCACGGCTAGTTCCTGATCGATCAGGCTTTCCAGCACCTGGTGCTTGGCGGCTTCGGCCTTGGCTGCAGGAATGTTGGGGGTGCGCTGCAGGACGAAATTGATCTGATGAACGGAGATTTCGCCGTCATTCACTTTCGCGGCGACCTGTGAGGCTGCCTTTTTCTCCGGTGGGCGATCGCCGCATGCGCCAAGCACCAGGGTGGAAAGAACGACGGCGGAGATGGTTTTGAGCTTGTTCACAGATTCACCTTAAATTTAGTCGGAGCAGATTCTTGAATGGCTTTGGGCGCGTCAGTACTGGGCGCTGAGAGAGACATAAGTGGTACGGTCTTTGTAGTCGTAGCGGTTATCGTTGACGTTGCGCTTCTCGAAGTTCATGCCGGCCTTGAGTTCAAGCCAGCGCGCGGGGCGGTAGCCAAGATCCAGGCCGGCCCGGGAAATTTTGTCTTCGCGCTGCGCAACACCGGCCGGCAGCGGAGTAATTTCGCCGCGATAGCTGCGCTTGCCATAGCCCAGCCGGGCGCCGGCCGACATCTTGTCGGTAGCGGCCCAGCGGGCACCGAGATTGAGTTCGTCGAGCTCGTAGTAGCTGGAGGTGATCAACCCGAAAGGCGGCTGCGCCTCCCGGTAGCTTCCCTGGAAGCCGACGAGGTCGTGCTTGTAGCCAATCGTAAAACTGCTCTTGCCGGTGGCGGCATAGACAAAATCCAGATTGCCGATCCAGCCGCTGTAATCGCGCGAGAAAAAATGGTCGTGCTTGCGCTCAAGATATTCGACCCGGCTGCGCAACTGGACCTTGCCGGTGAGCAACCAGCTGACATCAACCTCGACCCCGCTATGCGTAAAACCGTTGTCGGACTGGGCTACCGCGTTGAACGGGCGATTCGAGTAACTGCCGTCAAGCTGCTTGGCGCGCAGGGTGACGGTGTTGCCGGATACGGGACGGAAACGGAAGCCAAAATTGAAGCCGCTGGCTTCGTAGTCGTTTTCGGCCAGAACTGCCTGTTCGTTGCTCACGCTGGTCCGCGACACACCGAGCAACGCCGCCCAGTTGCTGTGAAACCAATAGTTGGCGGTAAACCGCTCGTTCTCGATCAGGCGGACGTTACGCGCCCGATAGTTGTTGGTGATGTAGTCGGAATAGGTGTTGAGCGATTCGGTACGATCAAGCGAAAGATCGCCCGTCCACCGGGTGCCGATGGCCCACAGCCACTTGCCGTCGTAGTTCAGAGCCAGGAAATCGAGATAGCCGTTGCGCTGGTAGCTGGTGTCGACAAAATTGATATTGCCGATCAGTTGCTGGCGGCCGAGCGTCTTGGCGGCGTTGAACCCCACCGAGGCCATGGTGATGGTGTCGGAGCGCCCGTCAAGGCCGTAATTTGCCGGGTTTGCCGAGGGCGCCAGGCGGAACATATTGTTGTCATGCATCATCGTGATGGCGGCGCTCAGATTAATGACATCGCCTTCATTCGCCACCGTAGCGGGAGCATGAACGAGGAGCAACACAGCCAATGCGAAAAGGATTTTTTGACATGACATCATTCTTTAAATGTTACCACATTGCACCGCAGCATTTTTCCTATAAACGCCGATTTCGCCCATGAACAATGGGTTACAGACAAAATCAGGATCAATTACAAATTCATTTAACATGAAGCATTGAAACAGGATCAATCCACCCAACCTTGACCCAAAAGAGATCCATTCGGAATAACCCGTGATTATCTTCACAATCCACTGAGCGGAACATCCAAGCCACGCGTCATTTTGTCGCGGTCAAGTCTGTGAGCTTAGATGAGGTGTGTTGCATTTGAATGACGCCCGACTCCAGCCTGCTGATCTGCAGAATGGTCACTCCGTCGCCGTCAAAGGGGGGGGCCAGTCGCAACGCCATTGCGACGTCGCTGGCGACCTGAAATACTACAGACCGGGGGCCAGCAGTTCCCCGACCAGATCCGAGATCAGTTCGGCCGTAGCGCCGTGGCGGTCGCGGTCGGGGTTGTATTCGACGATTTCCAGCGCCTTGAGGCCGGGCAAACCGCCAATCCGGCGCATGGCTTCGAGCACGTCGTGCCCGACAAGGCCATCCGGTTCCGGGCTGCCGACGCCCGGCGCCAGACGCGGGTCGATGGCATCGAGGTCGACCGTGACACCAAAACCGGCCGGCGCGCTGGCCACGACGGCAAGCGCTTCATCGAGACAGTCGGCAAAGCCACGGCGGAGAATTTCGTCGCTGTCGATGATGCGAACCTGCATGCCCCGGAGAAACTCAAGCTCTTCCGGTTCGTAACTGCGCGGACCGAGGACGACAGTGTGGGCCGAACTGATCTGCCGGCCGGCGAGGCCGATGTTGAGCAGGCGTTTGTCGCCACGCCCGAGCAGGCAGGCCAGCGGCATGCCGTGGATGGCGCCGGAGTAACTGGTTTCCGGGGTGTGGCTGTCGAGATGGGCGTCGATCCAGAGCAGGCCGATCGGCTCGCCTTGGGCGCGGGCAACGCCACTCCAGGTGCCGATAGCGACCGAGTGATCGCCTCCGATGACGACCGGAAATTCGTTGCTGCCTATCGCCAGAGCAACCTCATCGGCAAGATTGCGGCACAACCCGGCAATGCGGGCGACGGTCGAGGCGCCATCGCCTTCGGGTGCAAACAGCGTCCTGCCCCAGTCGATGCGCGGGTGATGTTCCAGTTCGTGCCAGGCTTGCGAACGGTGAAAGGCAACCGGACCATCTGCGCAGGCACGATCCTGGGCACCGATGCCGCTGGCGGCACCGATGATGCGGATGTGGGCAGCGTGTTCCGGATCGCGCCGTTTCATGCGCCGATGGCGGCAAGCCTGGTTTTCATCTCGACCAGTTCGGCCTCGAGCACGGCCACCCGCGTTTTCAGTTCCTCGATTTCCTGATTGGCTGAATGGGTGGCTCTGGCCGTTGGCGCCGCTTCGATTTCCGGCTGGCCGCTGAGCAGGTGCGCCCAGCGGTTTTCGCGGGCACCCGGCAGGCGTGGCAATTCGACGACGAGAGCGCCCGCGTCCCGGCTGGCCAATTCTTCGAGGAAGGCTTCGACCGAGGATATGTCGGCAAAGCGGTGCAGGCGGTCGCAATTGAGGCGCAACTCGCCGGCCGTCTGCGGGCCGCGCAGCATGAGCACGGTGAGCAGCGCCGAGGCCTGGGTCGGAACACCGAGTATCTTTTCGAGGCGGTGCTCGAAGCGGCTGACGCGACTGCCGCTGACTTCATTGACCAGCCACAGGCTCTTGAGCGTATCAAGGGCCTGCACGATGTCGGGTTCGCTGGCTTCGATGACCGGATTGCGGCTGGTCTTCTGATTGCAGCCGGCTTGCAGGGCATTGACCGAAAGCGGGTAGGTATCGGGCACGGTGCGCTGCTTTTCGACCAGCGTTCCGAGTACACGGGTTTCAAGCAGCGTGAGCGGGGGCAGCGGATTGGCCATGATGTTTTTTTCCCTGGTGTTATCGTTGATCGTTTACCAGCGCCTTTTGTTCCGGGTCGCGCAGCCAGGCGCGGTAGATTTGCAAGGCGACGTGGGCATCGTTGGCAGCGTAAAGCAATTGTCTCTCGTTGAGACGGGTGCTGGCCCAGTTACTGGTGCCAACCTTCTTGGATTTCTGGAGTTTTTGCCCGAAATAGTGGGCCACCGCCACCTTGGCACCGACGGTGCCGCGATGCCCCGGCCCGCGCAGCACTTCGCCGAGGTCGAGCACGTTGTTGAGTTCGATGCCCAGGCGCGAACGCAGGGCGCTCCGGTCGTTGCCCAGCCCGAAACCGATCTTGAGCAGATTAGGCGCCGCAAGTATCTGGCGCAAAACGTCATGGTTGGCGGCGAAAGCGACGGGGAAGAGATAGACGTGCTCATCGGTAGCCAACTGGACCAGATGCGGCCCGGTCGAAATTTCCCCCTTGAGGAAGGTTGGCTTGGATTCGGTATCGAAACCGATCGCCGGGGCTGCCTGCAATGCGGCCAGGGCACGGTCAGCGAGCAACGCATCGACAACCAGGCTGATCCTGTCCAGACCGATGCCGGGGTAGATCGGCAATTCGCTCACGGCAAGTTGGCGTCGACTGATGGTGACTTCGCTCAATTGCCTGCACTCCTGGCTTGTTTCATCGTCGTGACCGGCGGCATCCATGTATCCTTCAGCTTTTATCCAGAAGCAAGTGTATGGGATCACGTTGGCTCCCGGGCCTTTTCTCGCGCCTCAAGGCGCTGTTTTTCGGCCGCACCACCCCGCTTTCCGACTATGCCCGCGCCCGGCAACTGATTGCCGCCGTCGACCGTGGTGGCATCCCGCTCAATCCGGCCAAGGTCAACGCCATCGCCCGCAGCCTCGGCCTTGAAGTTGCCCGCAACGCGCCGATCGAGGCCACGCTGGAGCGCATCCGCCTCGCCTTGGCGCGCGCCACCGAACCATGAGCAAGCCCTGGTTTCTGTACATGATCGAGTGTGTCGATGGCAGTATCTACACCGGCATCACCGTGGACGTCGAAAGCCGCTACGCCGCCCATTGCACCGGAGCAGGCGCACGGTATACGCGCTCGCATCCCCCGCTCCGCCTGCTCGGCTATGAAAATCATCCTGATAGATCATCGGCGTCGAGAGCGGAATACTGGATCAAGCAACTGACACCCGGCGAGAAGCGTCAGTACGCCGCATCGCTGCACCCCGTCACCGCCTAAAAGCACAACTAAAACCGGAAATTTCCGTTTCAATTTTGGGCAAAAATTCCGGTTGACCGTGGGAGTCCATCGTCGCCGCATGATCAGCCGTCGCCCTTGAATGCCAAGAGAATTGCTCTATGCTATTCACATGGAGCATGGACTCATGAGGCGCTGACCGGCAGCGATTCAGCCAACCACGACGGGTGCTCCGCTAACGTAGAACAGGAGCCTCTCCCATGCCTAACTTCACCATCCCCGCCACCAAACTCGGTGGCACCGTTACCCTGCGTCCCCCGTTCCGCCAGCATCCAAATATCTGGAGAACGGTAACCCTGACCTTCGATGACGTTGCCCATGGCACGGCGGTTGATACCACCTATGCCGGCACCGGCGTCACACTGGCCAGTGTGACGTACCCACCCCGCACGTGGTCCGCATACGCCCGACAAATGCCCCAGGGCGCCAATGGCCAGAGCGGCAAAAACGTGCTGTCGATCATCGACAACGACCCCGCCTACCCCTGGTTCGATGCGCGTTACGGCGCCATTGAAGCGACCTTTTCACAATTGCAGCAATCAGTCAGCGTCTGGGCCTACGCAATGAATTCACCCGAAGGCGCCGGAACTGCCGATAACCGCCCGTTCCTCGAAGCCTACGATGCAAGCGGGAAGTATCTCGGAAAAGCGCTGACGCAACTCGGCATACACGACGCCAATTTCATAGGGCACTGGCATCCACTCAGTTTTTCATCGGCAAGCCGAAACATCGCGAAGGTCCGCCTCTCGTCGCAGGCAAACGGACTACCCTGGACCTACACGGCCTTCGACAATCTGACGTTCGATCGAAACATATTCGCCAGTCCCTAGCGACAAACAGGCGAAATCGAAAAAGCGCCAATTTCGGCGCTTTTTCTTTGCCATCATTCAGGATTGAACCCCCAAAATCACCGCGTATTGGGGGGCGTCGGTGACGGCCCGGACGACGACGGAGACAAGGGGGTCGGCGTTGACGGCGAGCGAGGAGGACTGACGTACTCAGGAAGGATAGCCGGCATTGGCGAGGAAGCCCTGGCCCGCGCATTCTCGGCAGCCTGACGCTCGGTGTACGCCTTCTGTCTTTCAAGCTCTTTTTGGGCGGCGACAGGGTCGTGGACCGATTCGCTCGGACTTATCTTCTCGATAATAGCCCCTTTCCCGCAAGGCAGGTCTGAATAGACGGTCTCTCCGGAGGGCATTTGACACGTGAACACGTCCGCATATGCCACATTGAAACAAAGCAGACATACTGGAAAGATGCTGTAGCGCATGGATACCTCCTTTCGGCCCCATCTAATCTACGCCCCAAACAGCTACGCTTCAAGTTGGGGATCAAGGCACCGTACTAGTGCTTGGATTTGTTCCTCAGCCAATTCCAGATAGCCTCGCCAACGTAGGGCAAAATTGCGATACAACCAAGAGCAACAAGGGTTTCCGGCTCCAGCATCATGATCACCTCATCGAAGGAAGTCCGAGACACGATTTCCCACGCATCAGTTATGCCAACCGGAAAGACAAGCCGAATGACGGCAACAAAAAAGCGCCCCGAAAGGCGCTTGATTGCTTGTTGCTTGGCGGACACGCAGGGATTCGAACCCTGGATCCAGGTTTTGCCCGGATGCACCCTTAGCAGGGGTGTGCCTTCGACCACTCGGCCACGTGTCCTTGCCT
>PHCF01000169.1 GCA_002842145.1 Betaproteobacteria bacterium HGW-Betaproteobacteria-6
CTGCAATATCGTCGTCGAGATTTCCTCGATCGACTTGGTCGATGAGTCCAGCCAGCGGATGCCTTCGCGGCGCATCATCTTTTCGGCCTCGGCGATTTCATAGCGGCAGTTGGCCAGCGAGGCGTACTTGCTGCTGGCGCGGCGTTCTTCGCGGATCTGCGCGAGGCGTTCGGGCTGGATGGTCAGGCCGAACAGTTTCGGACGGTGCTTTTCCAGCGTGCTCGGCAGGCGGCCGCGGTCGAAGTCCTCGGGAATCAGCGGGAAGTTGGCGGCCTTGAGACCGAACTGCATGGCCAGGTAGAGCGAGGTCGGCGTCTTGCCGCAGCGCGAGACGGCGACGAGGATGACGTCGGCTTCTTCGAGATCGCGGTCGGTGATGCCGTCATCGTGGGCCAGCGTGTAGTTGATGGCCTCGATGCGCTCCTTGTAATCAGAACTTTCGGCCGAGCCGTGCGAACGGCCGACGGTATGGTTCGATTTCCGGTCGAGCTCGGCTTCGAGCGGTGCCAGGAAGGAGTCGAAGTAGGAGAGGCAGAAGGCGTCGGCCTGATGCACGATGCCCGACAGCGCCGGGTCGATCAGGGTGGTGAACACGATGGGACGCATGCCGTCGGCTTCGCCCTGGGCATTGATGCGCGCCACCGCATCCTGGGCTTTCTCGATGTTGTCGAGAAAGGGGATGCGGATCTGTTTGAACTCGATGTCCTCGAATTGGGTCATCAGGCTGTGCCCGAGGGCTTCGACCGTCAGGCCGGTGCCGTCCGAGACGAAAAAAACTGTGCGTTTGATGGGGGTAGGCATCTGGCAATTTTACCCGCTGTTGCGCAGTCCGGAGGCGATGCCGTTGATCGACAGGTGGATGCCGCGGGCGACGCGCTCGTCGGTTTCGCCGGCGCGGTGGCGTTTGAGGAGTTCGACCTGAAGGTGGTTGAGCGGGTCCATGTAGGGCGAGCGCAGTTGCAGCGAGCGCTTGAGCATGGGGTTGTCGGCCAGGAAATCGTCCTGTTCGAGGATGGACAGCAGGTGTTGGCGGGTCAACGCCCATTCGGCCTTGATCTGGCTGAAGATGCGTTGGCGCAACTCGGCATCGACGACCAGTTCGGCATAGCGCGAGGCGATGGCGAGGTCGGTCTTGGCCAGCACCATGTCCATGTTGGAGAGCAGGCTCTGGAAGAAGGGCCAGGACTTGACCATGCGGCGCAGCGTGACCAGGCCTTGCGGATTGGCCGCCAGATAACCGTCTACCGCTGAGCCGAAACCGTACCAGCCGGGCAACATGAGCCGGCATTGCGCCCAGCTGAAAACCCAGGGAATGGCTCGCAGGTCTTCGATGCGTTCGGAGGCCTTGCGCGAGGCCGGGCGGCTGCCGATGTTGAGCTGGGCAATTTCGGAGACCACCGTCGATTGGCGGAAGTAGGTGGTGAACCCCGGCGTTTCATAGACCAGGCCGCGATAGGCATTGAACGCGCGCAGCGACAGCTCGTCCATCACGGCGTGGAACTGCTCGGCCGGCTCGACCTTGTTTTCGTGGTCGGTCAGGCTGGCTTCCAGCGTTGCGGCGAGCAGCACTTCGAGGTTGCGGCGGCCGGTGTCGGCGTTGCCGTACTTGGTTGAAATGACTTCACCCTGCTCGGTCAGACGGATCTGGCCGGAAACGGCACCGGCCGGCTGGGCGAGGATGGCGTGGTAGGTCGGCCCGCCACCGCGGCCAACCGAGCCGCCGCGGCCGTGGAACAGGCGCAGGCGCACGCCGTGCTGTCGGAAGACCCGGGCCAGTTCGATCTCGGCCTTGTAGAGTTCCCAGCCCGAAGTCAGGAAGCCGCCATCCTTGTTGGAGTCGGAGTAGCCGAGCATGACTTCGTGCTCGTCGCCGCGGCCCGTGATCAGTTCGCGGTAGGTTGGGATGGCGAAGACGCCGGCCATGGTCGCGGCGCTCTTCTGCAAGTCTTCGATGGTTTCGAAGAGGGGGATGATATTGACGTTGAGCTGCGGCTTGACGCCGGGCAGGAGCAGGCCGGATTCCTTGAGGAGCAGGGCGAGTTCGAGCAGGTCGGAGACGCCGTCGGTTTTCGAGATGATGCAGTTGGGCAGTGCGGCGGTGCCGTACTTGGCGCGCAGCTCGTGGGCGGCGAAGAAGATGGCCAGTTCGCCCCGGGTTTCTTCGGAATAGCTCAGGTAGGGCGAGTAGAGCGGGCGTGGCGTGGCGATTTCCACGGTCAACAGGGAAATTCGCTCATTTTCGGAAAGGGCTTCGTAGTCCGGGCAACGGCCGGCGCCGGCGAGCAGTTCGGCGACGCTGCGGGCATGGACTTCGGAGTTCTGACGCAGATCGATCGGCGCCAGATGAAAGCCGAAAACCTGTACGGCGCGCAGCAGGCGACGCAGGCGACCGCCGGCCAGGGCGACGCTGCCGTTGAGCTTGAGCGAATTGGCCAGCACCTTGAGATCGGCACGCAGGGCGTCCGGCGTGGCGTAAGCGTCGGCGTTGCCAATCTCGTGGCGGATCGGTTCGACGTGGTCGAGGGCGCGGGCCGTGGCGGCGAGCCGGGCATAGATGCCGGATAGGGCGCGGCGATAGGGTTCGTCGGCGCGTTGCGGCGAGTGGTCGGTGGAGTGTTCGGCCAGCGTCAGCAATTCCGGCGTGACCTTGATCAGCAGGTCGGAGAGCGGCAGCTCGCCACCCAGCTCGTGGATTTCTTCGAGGTAGTGGTTGAGCGTCGCAGCCGATTGCAGGCGCAGTGCTTCACGCAGGATCTCGGCGGTGACAAAGGGATTGCCGTCGCGGTCGCCACCGATCCAGCTGCCGACGCGGAAGAAGGGCGGCAGGGCCCAATGCGTGTCGGGGTAGCGTTTCTGCAGTTGCTGCGTGGCCTGGATGTAGAGGCGCGGCAACTCGGTGAAGAAGGTTTCCTTGAAGTAGGTGATGCCGTTCTTGACCTCGTCGAGCACCTTGAGGCGGACCGGGCGGAGCATCCGCGACTGCCACAGGGTGAGCACGGCATTGGCCAGCGCGAGATCGTTCTCGGCGGCTTCATCGGGCGTCATCTGCAGGCGTTCGCGCTGGTCGAGCAAGCGGGCGACATCGCGGTGGTTGCGGATCAGGCTCTGGCGCTGGACTTCGGTCGGGTGGGCAGTGAGTACCGGAGCGACGACGGCGTGGGCGAAGAAGTCGGCGATGGCTTCCGGCGAGACCGCTGCGGTCGAGAGCGAGTCGAGGGCAAAAATGAGGCTGCCTTCGCGCGGTGGCGAGCCGGCCAGGTCGTGCGCCCGACGGCGGCGGATGTGGTGCTCATCCTCGGCGATGTTGGCCAGTTGCAGGAAGTAGCTGAAGGCGCGGACGACGGCCTGGGTGGTCTCACGCGGCAACGGGTCGAGCAGGGCGGCGAGTTCGTCGCGGGCCGCCGGGTCGCCGTCGCGGGCGAAGCGCACGGCGGTCTGGCGGACCCGTTCGACGATGTCGTAGACCGATTCGCCCTCCTGCTCGCGCACGGTGTCGCCGAGGATACGGCCGAGCAGGCGGATGTCGTCGCGGAGGGGTTCGTCCTTGTTGGTGTCCGGTAAGGCTTGAGGCATGAGCTGTTTCCTGTTTGGTGTTATCGGTATTGTTTGTTTTTCTCGATATTCTGGCCTCTACGCCTTCGGCTGGCTAGTGCTTTCTGACCAGAAGAACCGAGGCGTCGGCGATTTTGGCCAGTTGTTCGGCCACCGAGCCGAGAATCAGCGTGGCCAGGCCGCGCTGGCCGTGACGGCCGATGACGATGAGGTCGACGCCCAGTTCCTTGGCCTTCTCGGAAATGACTTCGGAAATGCGTCGATTGCTGGCTTCCAGCATCAAGGCTTCGGCGTCAATGTCGGTGGCCGACTCCATCGCCTTGTCGAGCAGGGCGCGCCCGGCCTGGATCAGGTTGGCCACGGCACCGTCCAGGTTCACCGCGCTGCTCATGGCGTGGCCGTGCAGGTTGAGCACAGTTTCGTCGGCGACGTGGGTGATGTAGAGCTTGGCCTTGCTCGTCCGGGCGATGTGCAGGGCCTCGGCGAGCGCGCCCTGGGAGGTGGTGCTGTCGTCGATGGCGACGAGGATCTTCTTGTACATGGGGGGTTCTCCTTGAATAGGTTTGATCGGGCGTAACTTAGCAATTCGTCAGGGTTTGCGCTGTTAGGGAAATCCTCAACAGGTTTGCTGCGGTCGACTGCATTTTTCGAGCAAATAGGGCGCAGTTGGCCGGCAGATCTTTATGGATGTGGCGCAGGGCGTGGCGGTTGAGTTCCGGCACGACGAATCCACGGTCGCCGGCAAAGCCGCAGCAGGTGACGCCGGCCGGCTCGACGATCTGCTCGACGCAGGCGGCGAGCAGGGTCTTCAGCTTGGCATCGGCGCCGGCTTTCCTGACGCTGCAATTGACGTGCAGGGCAATGGGGCCGGGCTGTTTCTCGATCATCAGGCGCGGCAGCAGCGCATCGACGGCGAATTCGTGGAAATCGTAGAGTTTGAGTCGGCCGGCCAGGTGCTTCTGCATGCGGGCCGAGCAGGTGCTGGCGTCCATGATCACCGGGTATTTCCCGTTCTGCGAGGCCTTCATGAGCGCTGCTTCGAGGGTGTTCGACATGCCTTCGGCCTCCTCGGCCATGCCCTTGCTGGCCAGCATCTGGCCGCAGCACAGGCTGTCGAAACCTTCCGGCAGGATGGGCGCGTAGCCGGCCCGGGCGAGCAGGTCGAGGATGACCTCGCCGAGCTGCTTTTCGCCGGCAATCGATGGCCCGAAGATGCGGCCGCCGCAGGTCGGAAAGTAGACCACCGGGTCACCCTGCGCGCTGCGTGCCACCGGGGCTTTTCCGGCGTGCGGCATGTTCTTCTTCCAGGCACCGCCCGAGAGGCGGGCGAGGAGGTTGTCGCCGAGTACGCCGGACACCGCATGCCCGACATTCAGGCCGAGGCGCGAGGCATTGGCCAGGGTGCCGAAGTGCTCGCCGGTCCAGGCGTTGACGGCGCGGGCCGTGTCGCCGAGCTGGCGACCGCGCAGGCGGCGGGTCAGGTCGCCGGTGTCGATGCCAACCGGGCAGGCCGTCGAACACAAGCCGCAGCCGGCGCAGGTGTCGAGGCCCATGTAGGCGTAGTCCTCGCCGATGCTGCCGGCCGGTTTGCCCGCGGCGGCCAGACGGGCCAGTTCGCGCACACTGGTGATGCGCTGGCGTGGCGAGAGGGTCAGCCGGTGCGAGGGACAGAGCGGTTCGCAGAAACCACATTCGATGCAGCGGTCGACGATGTCTTCGGCGGCCGGCATCGGCTTGAGGTTTTCGAGGTGGGCATGCGGGTTGTCGTTGAGGATGACGCCCGGATTGAGGCGGTTTTCGGGGTCGAACAAGGTCTTGATCCGGCGCATCAGGTCGGCCGCTTCCTTGCCCCATTCCAGTTCGACGAAGGGCGCCATGTTGCGGCCGGTACCGTGCTCGGCCTTAAGCGAGCCGTCGTATTTGTCGACGACCATGTGGCAGAGGTCATCCATGAAACGGGCGTAGCGGTCGACTTCGCTGGCATCGCCGAAATCCTGGGTGATGACGAAATGCAGGTTGCCTTCCAGGGCGTGGCCGAAAATGATCGCCTCGTGGTAACCGTGGTGGCGCAGCAGGGCCTGCAGGTCGAGGGTGGCGTCGGCCAGGTTTTCGATGTGGAAGGCGACGTCCTCGATGAGCACCGTGGTGCCCGTGCGACGCATGGCGCCGACGGCCGGGAAGGTGCCCTTGCGGACTTTCCAGTACATCTCGCAGGTGGCCGGATCGGTCGAGAAAACCATCGGCTCGACGGTGGCCACCCCTTCCATCGCGGCATGGACTTGCGAAATTCGCTCATTTATCCCGTCGACCGTAGCAGCGCGGACTTCGATGAGCAGCGCGGCGGCGTCCTCACCCAGTTCGCGCATGATGGCGGGTAGGCCGGGCTTGTTCTCGACCGAGTGCAGGGCGGGGCGGTCGAGCAGTTCGACCGCCGAGACCGGTTGCGGCTTGAGGCGGATGACCGCCTCGCAAGCGGTGCGGATGTCCGGGAAGAAAACCAGCGCCGACGCCTTGAACGGATCTTCGACGACGGTGTTGTAGGTGATCCGCGACATGAAGCCGAGTGTGCCTTCCGAGCCGATCATCAGGTGGCTCAGGATGTCGATCGGGTCTTCGAAATCGATCAGTGCGTTCAGGCTGTAGCCGGTCGTGTTCTTGATCTTGAATTTGTGGCGGATGCGCTCGGCGAGTTTGGCGTTGTTGCGCGTGTCGCGGCCGAGGCGCTCCAGTTCGCCGAGTAGTACGGCATGGCTCTTCGAGAAGGCGTCAACGCTCAGGTGGTCCTCGGTGTCGAGCACGCTGCCATCGGCCAGCATTACGCGCATGCCGGCCAGTGTCCGGTAGCTGTTCTGGGCTGTGCCGCAGCACATCCCGGAGGCATTGTTGGCGGCGATGCCACCGATCTTGGCGGCGCCGATGGAGGCGGGATCGGGGCCGATCTTCTTGCCGAATGGGGCGAGCCGGCGATTGACTTCGCCACCGACGATGCCCGGGCCAACCTTGACCTTGCTCGCATCGGCGTTCTGTTCGTAGGTCGCGAAACCTTCGCCGATCAGGGCCAGGATGCCATCGGTGATGGCCTGGCCGGAAAGGCTCGTGCCAGCGGCCCGGAACGTGACCGGGCGCTTGTGCTGCCTGGCGGTCTGCAGCACCTGGCGTGCTTCGGCCTCGTTTTCGATGACGGCGATGACCTCGGGCGTCAGGCGGTAGAAGCTGGCGTCGGTGCCGTAGGCCAGGCGACGGAGGTCGTCGGTGATGACCTGATGGTCGGGCAGCAGTTTGCTGAGGGCTTGGATGAGGTCGTTCATGATTTTGTCTCTGATTTTTTTAATTGGCTTGGGTTTCCGCCTTGCTGGCGGGCGTACTTTCTTCTTGCTTCGCCAAGAAGAAAGTAGCCAAAGAAGAAGGCGACCCTGGGTCGGTGCCGGCTGCGCCGGTTCCTCCTCGCCCCTTTTCCGCCAGCCCCTGCGTTGCTCGGCACCTCTCAAGGGGCCCGGTAAGGCGTCCACGCCCGACCGGCAGATTTCATTTTTGGGCTTTTTTTCGGTTGACCGTAGGAATGCCATTTCAGGTCGCTCCGGTTGAACCTGAATGCTTTTCGGGTCCCCGTGGAAGGCGCTGAGCAACGCAGGCGGGCCGGGGGCAGTCGGCTGGCGTTGTCTGAGCCGCAGGCGAGTTTAGCCAGCCGCCCGGCCTGCCGAGTAGCGCAAGGAACCCGCAGGGCGCCGCCCTCGGGGTCGCATTTTCTTTGGCTACTTTCTTTTGGCGAAGCAAAAGAAAGTACGCCCGCCAGCAGGGCGGAACCCCAAGGCTGAGCCGGGAAAACATCAGCCGCGTTCCTTCAACATATCCCGCAACCGCTTAGGCGCCGGCTTCAACGGCACCCGAACCGAAGTCCACGCCCCTTGCTTCGACGGCATCAGCCACGAAAGCCGACTCCCCAACCAGGTCGCCACTCCGTACAAGGCTGGCGACCGATATACCGCCGCCCACCCCTTCCAGACCGAAGTCATCAACCAGCTATACCCCGCCCCCTGACCAACCATCGAAGGATTCGCATGCGGCGCAGTAAACGCCTCCTCCCGCAACCGCATCAGCAACTCCGGAATCGGAATCTTTACCGGGCACACTTCGCCACAGGCCCCACACAGCGACGACGCGGTAGCCATCGTAGAAGTCGCCTCCAGCCCCAGCATATGCGGCGAAATGATCTTGCCGATCGGCCCCGGATAGGTCGTCCCGTAAGCATGCCCGCCAATCCGCGTATAAACCGGGCAGTGGTTCATGCATGCCCCGCAGCGAATGCATTGCAGGGTCTTGCGCAACTGCTCGTCGGCGTAGGCTTGTGAGCGGCCGTTGTCGAGCAGCACGAGGTGCACCTCGCTCGGTCCATCCTTCTCGCCAGCCTTGCGCGGGCTGGAGATCATGTTGAAGTAGGTCGAGATGTTCTGGCCGGTCGCCGAGCGGGTCAGCAGCGAGTAAAGCGGTGGCACATGTTCAAGCTTTTCGACGATCTTCTCGATGCCGGTGATGGCGATATGAACCGGCGGTGCGGTCGTGCACATCCGGCCATTGCCTTCGTTCTCGACCAGGCACAACGTGCCGGTTTCGGCGACGGCGAAATTGACGCCGGACAGGCCAATGTCGGCCTCGAGGAATTTCTGCCGCAGGACGTTGCGGCCGATCTGGATCAACGCATCGACGTTGTCGGTGTAATCGACGCCTTCGACCTTATCGGCGAACAGCCGGGCGATTTCTTCCTTGGTCTTGTGGATGGCCGGCATGATGATGTGCGACGGCTTTTCACCGGCCAGCTGGACGATGTACTCGCCCATGTCCGACTCCAGCGCACCGATGCCGGCCGCTTCGGCGGCATGGTTGAGCTCGATTTCCTCGCTGACCATCGACTTGCCTTTGACCATCAGCTTGGCGTGGCGTGCATGACAGATGCCGAGGATGATGGCATTGGCTTCATCCGGCGTCTCGGCCCAATGGACCTGGATGCCATTGCGGCTGAGGTTCTGTTCCAGTTGGACCAGCAGGGTCGGCAGCTTGGCCAGGTTGTACTGGCGAATGCTTTCGCCCAGCGTACGCAGGCTTTCCAGTTCTTCCGCATCGGGGAACTGGGCGGCGCGCTTGCTCATCAGGAAATCCATGGCGCCGCGGAAACTCTGGCGCAGGAAGGGATTGTCGACGACGGCCTTGGAGCGGGCCGCTCATTGCGCGTCCTCCGTCAGCAGCAGTACAACCAATTCCTTCGGGCCGTGTGCGCCGTAGGCCAGCGTTTGCTGGATGTCAGCCGTTTTCGAGGGGCCGGAAATAAGCAACGAGTTGGTCGGCAGGCCATTGGCCCAGCCTTCCGCCTGCATGGCTTCGAAAAAGGTGTTGTAGATTTTGTCGGCATCGAGCAGCACGAAGTGGACCGGCGGCACCAGCGACATGAGGCGCGGTTCGGCTGCATCGGGCCACAGGATCAGCGTGCCGGTTTCGGCGATGGCGGCGCGGGCGGCGGTCAGGCTGGCCGGGGTGGCATTAAACATCTCGGTTTTCCAGGCTTCGATGGCCATGTTGTAAACCGGGCAGTCGACGCCTTGCGCCGGGAATTCATCGAGCACGGCGCAGCCATGCGTCGTTTCCTCGCTGACCAGTATCTTGTCGAGCCCCTTGGCGCGCAGGATTTCGCGCAGGGTGGTCAGCCAGTTGGCCGGGGTCACCGCGTGCACTTCGGCGTGTGCCAGTTCGATGCAGGCGCGGAAGCGGCTGGCCTTGTCGGTGGCCGATTCGACGACGCGATGGGTGGCGAACCAGCCGGCGACGTCCGGCAGGGCTGCTACGGTCGACGGCATCGTTGCCCTCAATTTGGAAAGAATCCGGTCACGGGCGCTCATTTGGAAGTCCTCCGCAGGAGAAAGCTGGCGATGTGTTCGCCCGGCAGGCTGGGTGTCTTGCGGCCTTCCTGTTCATCCTTCCAGGCGGCATGGCCGAGGATGTTCATGAGGCAACCGCAGTCGGCGCTGACAACGCGTTCGGCGCCTGTCGCCTTCAAGGCCTTGACCTTGTCTTCGACCATGGCGCCGGAAATCTCCGGCTGCTTGACCGAGAAGGTGCCGCCGAATCCGCAGCATTCCGATTCATGGTCCTGTTGCGCCACGGTCACTTTGCCAAGGCCGCCAAGCAACTTGCGTCCGGTCAGGTGCACACCCATTTCGCGACGGGCCGAACAGGAGGTGTGGAGGACGACCGTGCAATCGCTGCCCTTGTCTTCCGGCTGGAAGTCGAGGACATTGACCAGGAAATCGGTCAATTCGTAAATGCGCGCCGAGAGGGCGTCGGCCTGGGCCTTGCGCACCGGGTCGGCAGCGAATAGTGTCGGGTAGTGATGTTTCATCATCCCGGCGCAGGAACCAGACGGCACGACCACCGGCCAGTCGTTTGGAAACAGGGTCAATTGATGCGCCGCGACCTTGCGCGCTTCATCGGGAAAACCGCTGGTATAAGCCGGTTGACCGCAGCAGGTCTGCTCCTCGGGGAAATGGACGCGGATGCCTTGGCGTTCAAGCAGGGTGATGGCATCCATCCCGGCGCCGGGAAAGAACTGGTCGACGACGCAGGTGGCAAAAAAATAGACGTCGCTCGGGCGGGGGGGCGGGGTTGTCGTTCGGGTCATCTTGTCTCCGTTGTGAATTATTTAACGGTCAAATGGTAAGACCAATACTTCATAAGGCGAAAATTTACGTTAATACCGATACTTAGTCAATCGATGTAGGGAAATTCCTAGGCTTGCACTTTGTGGAAACGCTCGTTAGAATTGTCTGGTCTTACCAATCAATGTGGTCTTACCAATGCCAAACAAGGTGCAGGTTCCGCGTATTTCCGATGCCGTCGCTTCG
>PHCF01000170.1 GCA_002842145.1 Betaproteobacteria bacterium HGW-Betaproteobacteria-6
GAGCGCTCTGCGTGGGGCACTGCTGAGAACGATTCTAACGGAGGCAAATAAGGGTGACTACTACGGTCGACGCGAATTTCCGATTTATTTTCCGGGAACTTTTTCCGGAATCTGCACGAAGGTTTCGTCCTGCCGGATCATGCCCAACTCAAAGCGGGCACGTTCCTCGATGGCATCGTAGCCCTGCTTCAGATCGCGGACCTCGGCATCGAGGCCCGCGTTCCTGATTTCCAGTTTCCTGGTCACTTCCTTCTGCTGCTCTAACTGACGATCGTATTCCCAAACCTTAAGCCAGCCGCCCTTACCCATCCACAAGGGATACTGGAGCAGCCCGATGGCCGCGAGGAGGCCGACCGTCAGCCAGCGCATGCGTAATTAGCGCAGGTTGTAGAAGGTTTCGCGGCCCGGGTAGGAGGCGGTATCGCCCAGATCTTCCTCGATACGGATGAGCTGGTTGTACTTGGCGATACGGTCGGAGCGGGACAACGAACCGGTCTTGATCTGGCCGGCGTTGAGGCCAACGGCGATGTCGGCAATGGTGCTGTCTTCGGTTTCGCCGGAGCGATGCGAGATTACCGCGGTGTAACCGGCGCGCTTGGCCATTTCGACAGCGGCGAAGGTTTCCGACAGGGTGCCGATCTGGTTGATCTTGATCAGGATCGAATTGCCGATGCCCTTCTTGATACCTTCCTTGAAGATCTTGGTGTTGGTGACGAAGACGTCGTCGCCAACGATCTGGACCTTGTCGCCCAGGCGGTCTGTCAGGAGCTTCCAGCCATCCCAATCGGCCTCGGACATGCCGTCCTCGATCGAAACGATAGGGAACTGATCAGCCAGATTGGCCAGGTAATCGACGAACTGGGCCGAGGTCAGCTCCAGGCCTTCGCCTGCCAGCTTGTACTTGCCATCCTTGTAAAACTCGGAAGCGGCACAGTCGAGCGCCAGCAGGACGTCCTTGCCCGGCACATAACCGGCAGCCTCGATGGCCTGCATGATGATCTGCAGGGCTTCGGCGTGGCTGCCGAGATTCGGGGCAAAGCCGCCTTCGTCACCGACAGCGGTGGAGTGGCCGGCCTTGTTGAGCAGCTTCTTCAGCGCGTGAAAGATCTCGGCGCCACAACGAATGGCTTCGCGGATATTGGCGGCGCCCACCGGCATTACCATGAACTCTTGGATATCCAGGCTGTTGTTGGCGTGCTCACCACCGTTGATGATGTTCATCATCGGCACCGGCATCTGCATCGGGCTCATGCCGCCGAAATAGCGGTAGAGCGGCAGACCCGACTCTTCCGCCGCTGCCTTGGCGACAGCCATGGATACGGCCAGGATGGCATTGGCGCCAAGGCGCGATTTGTTGTCGGTGCCGTCGAGATCGATCATGGTCTGATCGATGAAAGCCTGTTCCTGGGCATCGAGACCGATGATGGCTTCGGAAATTTCAGTGTTGACGTTCTCGACGGCCTGCATCACGCCCTTGCCGAGGTAGCGCCCCTTGTCACCATCACGCAGTTCGATAGCTTCGCGCGAACCGGTAGAGGCGCCAGACGGAACTGCTGCACGGCCCATGACGCCGGACTCCAGCAGAACATCGGCCTCGACCGTGGGGTTACCACGGGAATCGAGAATTTCACGGGCTACTACATCAACGATTGAACTCATATTTCTTCCTTATTATCAGAAGGTTAAATTAAACACTTAAACTAAATAATTAACTTATTGGCTACTTCACTTCAGTTCCTCGAAACCAGCCGCTTTCACTGCCCTGTCAAGCGCCACCAGGGTCGCCAGCAAACTTTCCATGCGAGCCAGCGGCCAGCTATTCGGGCCATCTGACCAGGCTTTTTCCGGACAAGGATGGGTTTCCATGAACAAGCCCGAAATACCGACTGCAACTGCCGCTCGGGCCAGTACCGGCACGAATTCGCGCTGACCGCCCGAGGTCGTTCCCTGCCCGCCCGGCAACTGCACCGAATGGGTGGCATCGAAAACGACCGGACAACCGGTTTCGCGCATGATGGCCAGGCTGCGCATGTCGGAAACGAGATTGTTGTAGCCGAAAGAAGCGCCGCGCTCGCAAACCATGATGTTGTCGGCACCGTTATTGACTTCGCGTGCCTTGTCTACAACGTTCTTCATGTCGCCCGGAGCCAAAAACTGGCCTTTCTTGATATTCACCGGCTTGCCGCAGGTGGCGACAGCATGGATGAAATCGGTCTGACGACAGAGGAAGGCCGGCGTTTGCAGGACATCGACAACGCTGGCGACAGCCGGAATGTCTTCGGTGGTGTGCACATCGGTCAAAACCGGAACGCCAATCTGGCGCTGCACTTCCGAAAAAATGCGCAGGCCTTCGTCAAGACCCAAGCCGCGTACCGACTTTCCGGAACTGCGGTTGGCCTTGTCGTAGGAGGCTTTGAAAATATACGAAATTCCGAGTCGACCGCAGACTTCCTTCATATGCCCGGCGACATCGAGGCAAAGTTGCTCGGATTCGGCGGTACATGGGCCGGCTATCAGGAAAAAAGGCTGGTCAAGACCAGCCTCGAAACCACATAGTTTCATTTACCTTTGACCTTTTGATTGGCCAGCGCCGCCTTGACGTAAGACGTAAAGAGCGGATGCCCCTGACGCGGGTTGGAGGTGAATTCCGGGTGGAACTGGCAACCGACGAACCACGGATGGACGTCAGCCGGCAATTCGACCATTTCGCACAAATCGGTACCTGGCGCGCGGCCGCCAACGACAAGCCCCTTGGCTTCCAGTTGCGCCAGCAGGGTATTGTTCACTTCGTAGCGATGGCGATGCCGTTCGGTAATCTCAGGGGCGCCATAAATCTTGCGAGCCAGGGAGCCTTCGGCCAACTTGCAGACCTGACCGCCAAGGCGCATCGTGCCGCCGATATCTGAATCTTCGCTACGCTTTTCGACCTTGCCTGAGGCATCGAGCCATTCGGTAATCAAGCCGATGACCGGATAAGGTGTGTCCTGAACGAATTCGGTGGAATGCGCTTCGGCCATGCCGGCAACATCGCGAGCGAATTCAACGACAGCGAGCTGCATGCCGAGACAGATGCCAAGATAGGGCACCTTGTTTTCGCGGGCGTAACGGATAGCGGCAATCTTGCCTTCCGTGCCGCGTCGACCGAAGCCACCCGGCACCAGAATCGCATCGACACCCTTGAGGACGCCGACGCCGTTCTTTTCAATATCTTCAGAATCGAGATAAACGATATTGACCTGGCTACGCGTATGGATACCGGCGTGCTTGATTGCTTCGATCAGCGACTTGTACGACTCGGTAAGGTCGACATACTTGCCGACGAAAGCCACGGTGACTTCGTGCTGAGGATGCTCCAGCGCCACGATCAGGTTGCGCCAGACAGACAGATCGGCAGCCTTGGCCAGGATGTTGAGCTTGTGGCAGACGATTTCGTCGAGCATCTGTTCGTGCAGCATGCCCGGGATCTTGTAGATCGAATCGGCGTCGAGACACTCGATGACCGCTTCCGGCATGACGTTACAGAACAGTGCAATCTTGCGCCGCTCTTCGACCGGAATGGAGCGGTCGGCACGGCACAACAGGATGTCCGGCTGGATACCGATTTCGCGCAGTTCCTTGACTGAGTGCTGGGTCGGCTTGGTCTTCAGCTCACCGGCGGTCGGAATGTAGGGCAGCAGCGTCAAATGCATGTAGCAGACGTTATTGCGACCTTCTTCAAAACCAATCTGGCGAATGGCTTCCAGGAATGGCAGCGACTCGATGTCGCCGACCGTACCGCCGACTTCGACGATGGCCACTTCGGCGCCTTCGGCACCGGCCTTGATCTTGTTCTTGATCTCGTCGGTGATGTGCGGAATGACCTGCACGGTTTTGCCGAGATACTCGCCGCGACGCTCTTTCTTGAGCACGGTGTCGTAGATCTGACCGGTCGTGAAGTTGTTGCGCTTGCCCATCTTGGCGCTCGTGAAGCGCTCGTAATGTCCGAGATCGAGATCGGTCTCGGCACCGTCCTCGGTGACGAATACCTCTCCGTGCTGGAAAGGACTCATCGTGCCGGGGTCGACGTTGATGTAGGGGTCAAGCTTGAGGTGGGTGACTTTGATGCCGCGGGATTCCAGAATG
>PHCF01000020.1 GCA_002842145.1 Betaproteobacteria bacterium HGW-Betaproteobacteria-6
CTGCATGCCGAACATCGAGTAGCAGATGTAGAACGGAATGGTCTGGACGTTATGCACGGAATACGAGGTGGCGGCGGCGATCCAGTCGCTCATCGCGCCGGATTCGTTGATGCCTTCCTGCAGCACCTGACCGGTCTTCGATTCCTTGTAGAACATCAGCTGGTCATGGTCTTCCGGTACATAGTTCTGGCCTTCCTGGTTCCAGATGCCGACCGAGCGGAACATGCCTTCCATGCCGAAGGTGCGCGATTCGTCGGGCACGATGGGCACGACATTCTTGCCGACGTTCTTGTCCTTCAACATCATGTTCATGATGCGGACGATGGCCATGGTGGTGGACAGTTCGCGGCCTTCGCCAGACGCCTTGAGCAGCGCGGCAAAGGTGTCGAGCGCCGGGATCTGCAGCGGCTCGGCCTTGCGGCGGCGCTGCGGCAGGAAGCCGCCGAGGTCCATGCGACGCTGGAGCATGTACTGGTATTCCGGCGAGTCTTCAGCGAACTTGAGGTAGGGCAGTTCGTAGAGCTGGTCGTCCGGCACCGGCAGGTTGAAACGGTCGCGGAAGCGGCCGATCTGATCCTTGTCCATCTTCTTCTGCTGGTGCGAGGTGTTCATCGAGGTGTTCATCGCTTCGCCGGCCTGGCCCATGCCGAAACCCTTGATGGTCTTGGCGAGGATGAGGGTCGGTGCGCCCTTGGTCTTGATGGCGCGGTCGTAGGCGGCGAAGATCTTGAAGATGTCGTGGCCGCCGCGGTTCAGATTCCAGATCTCGTCGTCGGTCCAGTCGGCAACCAGTTCGCGCAGTTCCGGGGTGTTGAAGAAGTGCTCGCGGACGTAGGCGCCGTTCTTGGCCTTGAAGGTCTGATACTCGCCGTCGCACAGTTCCATCATGCGCTTCTTGAGAATGCCCTTCTTGTCGCGGGTAAACAGCGCATCCCAGTGCGTGCCCCAGACCAGTTTGATGACATTCCAGCCGGCACCGCGGAATTCGGATTCGAGTTCCTGGATGATCTTGCCGTTGCCGCGCACCGGGCCGTCGAGGCGCTGCAGGTTGCAGTTGATGACGAAAATCAGGTTGTCGAGCTTTTCGCGGCCGGCCATGCCGATGGCGCCGAGCGATTCGACTTCATCGGTCTCGCCGTCACCCAAAAAGGCCCAGACCTTGCGATCACCGGCCTTGGCCAGTCCGCGCGAGTCGAGGTACTTCATGAAGCGGGCCTGGTAGATGGCCTGGATCGGGCCGAGGCCCATGGACACGGTCGGGAATTGCCAGAAATCCGGCATCAGCCACGGATGCGGGTAGGACGAAATACCCTTGCCGCCGGTTTCCTGGCGGAAGTTGTCCATCTGTTCCTCGCTCAGGCGGCCGAGCATGAAGGCGCGGGAATAGACGCCCGGCACGGAATGGCCCTGGAAGAAGATCAGGTCGCCGCCGGACGGATCGTTGATGCTGCGCCAGAAATGCGAAAAGCCGACGTCGTAGAGCGCGGCGGCTGAAGCGAAGGAGGCGATGTGGCCGCCGACGTTGGTGTCCTTGTTGGCGCGCACGACCATGGCCATGGCGTTCCAGCGGATGTAGGAGTGCAGCTTGATTTCCATGTCCGGGTTGCCCGGGTACTTGGGCTGTTGGTCGGCCGGAATGGTGTTGATGTATTCGGTGTTGGCCGAGTAGGGCAGATCGATCCCGTCTTCGCGGGCCTGGCCGATCAGCTTCTCGATCAGGTAATGGGCGCGGTCGGCGCCTTCGTTGGCGAGGACGCCGCCAAGGGCGTCAATCCATTCTCTGGTTTCCTGCGGATCGATGTCAGCGGGGTCAGGCAAGGCATTCGGTTGTTCGGCCATGGTTTGTCTCCTGGGTTGAGTTCATTCTGTTTTGCCCGTTTAGCAGGACTACTGTAACTGCATCCGGCGCGCTTCGCGAGTCCGTACTTTCCCTAATTCGCGTTGCGCATTGTAAAAACAAAATTCGTATCGTGCAATAAGCACGTGCGCGTACCTCGCTTTTTTTGTCGATTTACAACAGGGAAATCAGAGCGTGGCCCAGCGGGCCAGCGTGCCGCCGAAGAAGGCGGTGGCGATCAGGGCGAGGGGCGAAACGGCGATGAAGATTTTCAGGGCGCGGGCGATGAACGGGTGGGCGTCCTGCGCTTCGATGAAACAGCGGGCGACGAGCACGCCCTTGATCCAGATGATGGCGGCGACCAGCAAGGGCAGCCAGCGCGCCTCGCGGAACCATTCGCTGAGGCCGAGGCTGGCCAGCGTCAGTGCGACCAGAACCAGCCATGCTACGGTCAACCGGGGAAAATGGTCATTTTTGAAATGCATCGCTCAGGCCAGGACGTAGAACAGCGGGAAGATGACCAGCCAGATGATGTCGGTGGCGTGCCAGTAGCAGGCCAGCGCTTCGAGTCCGGCGTAGTCCTTGGACGAGTAGCCGCGAAAGCTCAGCCGGGCGAGTACCCACAGGATGCCGAGGATGCCCCAGGTGGCGTGCACCAGATGGGTGAAGGTCAGGTAGTAATAGACGGTGAAGAAAATACCCGATTCGCCATTGATGCCATGCGCCAGATTCCAGCCGATTTCGAGCACCTTGGTGGCTGGATAGCCGAGGGCGACGACGAGTCCGGCAACCAACCAGATGACAGCCTGGCGATGCTTGTCCTGGCGAATGGCATTGACCGAGCAGGCGATGAAATAGCTGCTGGTGATCATGAGCAGGGTAATCACCGTCCCGGCCGTTACCGAGAGGCGTTGGGCGCCATCGTGGAAGGCCTGCGGAAAGTGGGCGCGGGCGATGAAATAGACCGCGAAAAGGACCCCGAATTCGACGAATTCGCAAGTGATGCCGGCCCAGATGCCCTTGTTGCCGGGGATGCGGCGGGGGCTTTCCGGGCAGGCTGGCGTTTCGACGGGGAGGGTGGCGACGGTCATGGTTGGGGCTGCGGCGGGGGAGCTTGCATTGTTCCGGCGGCGCTTGGCGTCGGCCTTGATGTCCATCAACCGGCGTGGAATCGACGGTGCCTTGAGGGAAATAGTCCAATCAATTGCTTTGCATCAAGTCAGCCTCGGGGAGCGCTTCTATAATTTTTGGCTTGGTCCAAATGAAGCGAGGAGTCGACATGGCGGCAGTCATGCCCGTACCGGCAGCCAGCCGGGTTCTGTTGTCCGGAAACGAAGCGGTTGCCCGCGCGGTCTGGGAGGCTGGCGTGAAAGTCGCCGCGGCCTACCCCGGCACGCCGTCCACCGAAATGCTCGAAGTCATTTCGAGCTACCCGGATCTTTATGCCGAGTGGTCGGTCAACGAGAAAGTCTCGCTGGAGGTCGCCATTGGCGCCGCCTATGCCGGCTCGCGTGCCTTCTGCTGCATGAAGCATGTCGGCATGAACGTCGCCTCCGACGCGCTGATGACCCTGACCCTGACCGGCGTCATCGGCGGCCTGGTCATCGCCATTGCCGACGACGTCGGACTGTCGTCGTCGCAAAACGAGCAGGACTCACGCTACTGGGGTCGTTTCGCCCACGTCCCGGTACTCGAGCCGGCCGATTCGCAGGAGGCCTACGCGATGACGCTTGACGCCTACGCGTTGTCGGAACAATTCCAGGTGCCGGTGATCCTGCGCATGACCACCCGCATCAATCACGTCAAATCGCTGGTCACCGTCGGCGAGCGGAGCGTGCATGTCGGCGCCGGTTTCAAGAAAGAGCCGGGCCGCTTCGTGATGGTGCCGGGCAATGCCGGCAAGCGCATCCCGCTGATGTTCAAGCGCGATGGCGAACTGCGTGCGGTGGCCGAAACCTCCGAACTGAATTTCATCGAGGAGGGCGCCGACAAACGCGTCGGTTTCATCGCCTCCGGCCCGGCCTACATGCACGTCAAGGAGTCCTTCCCGAACGCGCCGGTCCTCAAGCTCGGTTTCTCCTGGCCGGTGCCCTTCGGGAAATGCCGCGAACTGGCGGCCATGGTCGACCAGGTCGTCATCGTCGAGGAAGTCGAGCCACTGGTCGAAACCGAACTCAAGGCCCAGGGCCTGAACGTCGTCGGCAAGGAAATCCTGCCGCTGCAGGGCGAGTTGTCGCCCAACGTGCTCAAGCCGGTCATCGCCAGGCTGCTTGGCGAGCCGATCCCGGAAAGGATCGCGCCGGCGCCGCTGCAGATTTTCCCGCGGCCGCCGACGATGTGCGTCGCCTGCCCGCACCTCGGCGTCTATTACACGCTGTCGCAGGTCCGCAACCTCAACATCTCCGGCGACATCGGCTGCTACACCCTGGGCGCGGGGCATCCGTGGAACGCGCTCGATACCTGCATCTCGATGGGCGCTTCGATGGGCGTTGCTCACGGCATGGACAAGGGGCGCGGCGAGGCCGACAAGGACAAGCGCATCGTTGCCGTGATCGGCGATTCAACCTTCCTGCATATGGGCATGCAGGGCCTGCTCGACATGGTGTACAACAAGGGCAACGTCACCGTGCTGTTGCTCGACAACCGCGCCGTTGGCATGACGGGCGGTCAGAACAATCCGGGCAACGGCTACGGCATCCACGGCGAAGAAGCGCCACGCGTCGATTTCGCCAGGCTGGTCAGCGCGCTCGGCGTCAAGGATGAGCGCATTCATACGGTCAACCCGTACGAATTGCCCGTTTTGTTCAAGACCATTCGCGACGAAGTGAAGGTGCCGGACGTCTCGGTCATCATCACCGACCAGCCTTGCGTGCTGGTCAAGGATTACCACAAGCTCAAGCCCTTCGAAGTCATCGACGACAAGTGCACGGGGTGTGGCAATTGCATCGATGTCGGTTGTCCGGCCATTCACGTCACGCGTCGTGGCAAGGAAGTCAAAGCGAGCGGGCGCGAAGTCGATCTGGCTTTTGTACGCATCGAAACCTCGGTGTGTACGGGTTGCGGCCTGTGCGTCCAGCCCTGTGCGCCGAAGGCCATCGTCCATCATGTGCCGACCTCGCCGATTCAACTGGTGACCACGGGAGGCTGCGCAGCATGAGCGGCAATCAAAACCACTGCACCAATATTCTCGTTGTCGGCATCGGCGGTCAGGGCGTCATGACGGCGACCGAAATCCTCGCCGAAGCGGCCATTGCCCTCGGCCACGATGCCAAGAAAACCGAAGTGGCCGGCATGGCGCAGCGCGGCGGGGTCGTCTCCTCGCATCTGCGTTTCGGCCAGCGCGTCCTGTCGCCGCAGATCACGCCGGGAACCGCTGACGTCCTGCTCGGTTTCGAGTCGGCCGAAGCGATGCGCTGGCAGCACATGCTCAAGCCGGGCGGCATCACGTTGATGAACACCGCCAAGCTGGTGCCCCCGGTCGTCGAACTTGGTCTGTTCGATTATCCGGAAGATCCGCTGGCCGAGATCAGAAAGTCCGGCAACAAGGTTGTCGCCTTCGACGCGACCTGGATTGCGCTGGATCTCGGCGACATCCGCCTCGGCAATACAGTCATGCTTGGCGCCATCGCCGATCACCTGCCGTTTGGCGCCGAAACCCTGCTCGACTGCGTGCTCAAGCGCTTCCAGCGCAAGGGCGAAAAACTGGTCGAACTGAACCGCCGCGCTTTCGAGGCAGGTCGTGCAGCCGTTGGCCAAGCCGAGGCTGCGCTGGCGTAATCTGGTAAAATACGCGCCAATTCAAAGGGAAAGGCCGCCGCCTTTCCCCTTTTTCTTTTCAGTTGGATGCGACGATGACAGCTCAAATTATTGATGGCAAGGCGCTGGCCGAAGAACTGCGCCAGGGTTTCAAGGCACGCGTCGAGGCGCTCACGGCCAAGGGCCACAAGCCCGGTCTGGTGGTCATTCTGGTCGGCGCCGACCCGGCTTCCGAGGTCTATGTCCGCAACAAGGTCAATGGCTGCCTGGCCATCGGCATGCATTCCGAGAAGATCACCTACGACGCCACGGTCGATCAGGTTACGGTGCTTAACAAGATCGCCGAGCTGAACGCTGACCCGAACATCCACGGCATTCTCGTGCAACTGCCGCTGCCGAAGCATTTCGACGAAGAAGCTGTCCTCGAAGCGATTGCCGCCGACAAGGATGTCGATGGCTTCCACGCGGAAAACGTCGGGGCGCTGGCCCAGGGCAATCCGCGCTTCATCCCGTGCACGCCTTACGGCGTCATGAAGATGTTCGAGAAGGGCAACGTCGATCTGACCGGCAAGGAAGCGGTGGTCATCGGCCGTTCCAACATCGTCGGCAAGCCGATGGCCCTGCTGCTCATCAACGCCGGGGCGACGGTCACTGTCTGCAACTCGCGCACCAAAGACCTGAAATTTCACACCAGCCGCGCCGATATCCTGGTCGCCGCCGTCGGCAAACCGAAATTCGTCACCGGCGACATGGTCAAGCCGGGCGCTGTCGTCATCGATGTCGGCATCAATCGTTTGCCGGACGGCAAGCTGTGCGGCGACGTCGATTTCGCCAGCTGCCTTGAAGTTGCCGGCCAGATCACCCCGGTACCCGGTGGCGTTGGGCCGATGACGATCACCATGCTGCTGGCAAACACCATCGAAGCGGCGGAACGAAAAGCGGCGCTGGCTGACTAAGGCCTCTTTCCATCCCTACTTGAAGGATTTGCAACATGAGCAATAAGCCCCTCGTTGGTATCGTCATGGGTTCCGACAGCGACTGGCCGATCATGCGCGCCGCCGCTGTTGCCCTGAAGAGCCTGGATATTCCCTACGAAGCCAAGGTGCTGTCGGCCCACCGCACGCCGGACCAAGCGCTTGATTACGCCTCGACCGCCGCCGAGCGTGGCATCAAGGTGCTGATCGGCGCCGCTGGTGGTGCCGCACATCTGGCTGGCGTGCTCGCCGCCAAGACGCAACTGCCGGTGCTCGGCGTTCCGATGCCGTCGAAGCACCTGATGGGTCTCGATTCGCTGCTGTCCATGGTCCAGATGCCCGGCGGCATTCCGGTTGCCACCTTCGCCGTCGGCGAAGCCGGGGCGACCAATGCGGCGCTGTTCGCCGTCGCCATGCTGGCCTTGAGCGACGAAGGCATCGCCCAGCGGCTGGCCGGCTTCCGCCAGAGCCAGACCGAAAAAGTGTTGTCCAAGACGCTGCCCGACCAGCCTTGATCAACACCCCGACCAGCTTTCGCCGATGACTCAGGACTACGCGCGCGCCGTTGAATTGCTGCGTGCCGGCGAGCTGGTCGCCTTCCCGACGGAAACGGTTTACGGCCTGGGGGCGGATGCCGCCAACCCGGCCGCCGTCGCCAGGATTTTTGCCGCCAAGGGCCGTCCGGCCGATCATCCGCTGATCGTTCATGTGGCCGGCCACGACGCCGTCGATCACTGGGCCGAGCAGGTTCCCGATGTCGCTTGGGAACTCATGGAAACTTTCTGGCCCGGCCCACTGACCTTGATTCTGAAAAAACAGGCCTGGGTGCCCGATGCCGTGACTGGCGGACAGGACACCGTTGGCTTGCGCGTCCCAGGTCATCCGGTGGCGCTTGAATTGCTCCGACGCTTTGCGGCAGTCGCCGGTGAACATGCCGGCATCGCCGCGCCGTCGGCCAACCGTTTCGGCCGGATCAGCCCGACCACGGCCGAACATGTCCGGGAAGAACTTGGCGACCGCGTGCCGCTCATTCTCGATGGCGGGCCGTGCAAGGTCGGCATCGAATCGACCATCGTCGATTGCTCGCGCGGCGAACCGGTTGTCCTCCGTCCCGGCCACATCGCCCCGGCCCATCTCGAAGCCGTGCTTGGCCGTCGCCCGAATATCGAAACGGCTGTCGGCGCGCCGCGCGTTTCCGGTTCGCTGGCCGCCCACTACGCGCCGCAAACGCCGATGCGCCTGGTGTCGTCCGAGCGCCTGCTCGATTTCATCAACGCCCAGCGCCACAAGGGCGATCGTTGCGGCGTCATCAGCACCAACCAGCCGCCGCATGCCGGCATGCCCCACGTCTGGCGCATGGTGCCGGCCGACCCGGTCGGCTACGCCCACGACCTCTATGCCGCCCTGCGCGACATGGACCACGCCGGCGTCGACCTCATTGCCGTCGAAGCACTGCCCGACGAGCCCGCCTGGGCTGCCGTTGCCGACCGTCTGCGCCGCGCCGTGGCCGGTGCCGGGCAGGTGTAGACGCAGGCTTCCACGGCTCACCGGGCTTGCTACGGTCAACCGGAAAAACCGCCAATTTTGAAATCTTGCCGAGTCCCTTCGGCAACGGATGTTTCCTGTCTACTCACGACCGGTTGCCTTGGCTATAATCCAGAGCACTGTGGGGGCGTAGCTCAGTTGGGAGAGCGATTGGTTCGCAATCAATAGGTCGGCGGTTCGATCCCGCCCGTCTCCACCATCGATCCCAAAAGGCCTGATTTATCAGGCCTTTTTCTTTTTGGCCGGCCGCTTAGGGTTTTCCCTCGGGGGCTTGTGTTACCGCCCGAATCGCCGAATACTTTGCCTGTGTCAGGCCCGATGGCCTGACTCAACAGAGTGTTGGTCGCAAAACAATAACGGATGGAGGATCGAGACATGACTTTGCTAGCCAAAGTGCAAACGCACAAGATTTCCAAAAACATCACGTTGAGTGCTTCCGGATACAACCTGATTGGCGCCGACTCGCCGGCGATCGAGGCGATGACCGACTTTCTGCGGGTCAGCGTGGTGACCGTCGGCCCGGACGCCTCGGTGGTCGAGGCCAACGCCCAGATGATCGCGCGCGGCGTTCGCCTGCTCATGGTGACGTCAGCCAACGACCGGCTGGAGGGGCTGATTACCGCCCGCGACGTCCTCGGCGAAAAGCCGATGCAGGTCGCCTCGGCGCGCGGCTGCAAGCGCGACGAACTGAAGGTGGCCGAGCTCATGACGCCGATCAGCCATGTCGATACGCTGTATTTGAAGGAAGTCCTCAATGTCCGCGTGGTGGATATTCTCGACGCCCTGAAACACCTCGGCCGTCAGCACATCCTGGTCGAGGACGTCGATGCGACGACCGGCTTGCCGCGTGTGCGCGGCCTGTTCTCGGCAACCAATATCGGCCGCCAGCTCGGCGTGCCGGTACTGGGTTTCGAGTTGGCCAGTACCTTCGCCGAAATCGAAGCGGCGCTGGCCAACTAGGCGTGACTCCGGACGATCTGCGCCAGCTGGCATCGCAATCCCTGCTCGCGCACTTTGCCGATCTGTGCGAGGGGGCGGTGATCGTCGATGCCGAGGCCAAGGTCGTCTGGATGAACGATCAATATCCGGCCCGTCTCGGCATCCGCAATCCGGCGACCGCTGTGGGCCGGCCAATCGAGGAAGTGATCCCGAACAGCCTGATGCGCCAGGTGATCGGCACCGGCCGGCCGATCATGCTCGACATCATGGATTTCGGCGAAGAGGCCTTTGTCGTCACCCGCCTGCCGTTGCGCGATGAAAGCGGGGTGGTGGTCGGTGCTGTCGGCTTCATCCTTTACGACGACCCGCGCCATCTGACCCCGGTTGTGTCACGCTACCAGCGGCTGCGGGCCGACCTGGCCGAGGCCGAGCGCAAGCTGGCCGATGCCCGGCGGACCAAATACACCTTCTCCAGTTTCGTCGGCGCCGGGGCGCCGTGCAGCGAACTCAAGCAAGCGGCGCGGCGGGCGGCGCGCACGTCCTCGTCGGTACTCATCCTCGGCGAAACGGGGACGGGCAAGGAATTGCTGGCCCACGCCATCCATGCCGCCAGCCCGCGGGTCAATGGGCCTTTCGTTGCGGTCAACATCGCCGCCATACCGGAAACGCTGCTCGAGGCGGAGTTTTTCGGTGTTGCGGCCGGGGCCTATACCGGTGCCGACAAGCGCGGTCGCGACGGCAAGTTCAAGCTGGCCGATGGCGGCACCCTGTTCCTCGACGAAATCGGCGACATGTCGCTGGCGCTTCAGGCCAAGCTGTTGCGCGCTTTGCAGGAACGCGAATTCGAGCCGGTTGGCTCGAACAAGCTGCTGACCGTCGACGTGCGGATCATCGCGGCGACCAGTCGCGATCTCGAGCAAATGGTCGCCGATGGCCGATTCCGGGCCGATCTTTATTACCGGCTCAACGTCATTACCCTGAAAACGCCGCCGTTGCGCGAACGCCCGGAAGACATGGGCCTGCTGGCCGACTACCTGATCGAGCAGATCTGCCGCCAGCAAGGCATACCCCTGCACAGCATGAGCACCTCGGGCCTCAATCGTCTGCTCCAGCACGACTGGCCGGGCAATGTGCGCGAACTGGCCAATGTGCTCGAACGGGCCTTGTTGATGAGCGACGGCGACATGCTCGAGAGCGCCGATCTTGACCGGGTCATGCCGAAGGCCAAGGTGTCACTCGTCCGGCCAGTGGACAAGGTTCTCGGCATCGCCGAAGTCGTCGCCCAGGCTGAACGCCAGGCAATCCTCGCCGCCTTGCGCAGCTCTGCCGGGAACAAGGTTCAGGCCGCCCGGCTGCTCGGGATTTCGCGGGCCGCGTTGTACGAAAAGATTGCCGGCCTGGGAGTCGACGCCGAGGCTGCCTGAAGTGTCTGCCGGGCTGGACAGGGTGTCAGCCAGGGCGGACGTTCGGACGGCTACGGTCAACCGGAAAAAACGTCAAATTCCATCATAGTCAATGAGTTAAATACACTGGCACGCCGCGTGCGATAGGGAAGGCTCCGCAATAATATTCAAGGAGACAAAGTGGACTTTCTGATCGTTCTGGCCGCCCTGGCCTTTTTGATGTTTGTGGCCTACCGCGGCTACAGCGTCATTCTGTTTGCACCGATTGCCGCCATGGGCGCGGTGCTTTTCATCGACCCCAACATGGTTGCCCCCATGTTTACCGGCCTCTTCATGGACAAGATGGTCGGCTTTGTGAAGAACTTCTTCCCGGTTTTCCTGCTCGGTGCCGTTTTCGGCAAGGTGATCGAGCTTTCCGGCTTTTCGAAATCGATCGTCGCCTCGGTGATCAAGATGATCGGCAGCGAGCGGGCTATGCTCTCCATCGTCATCGTCTGCGGCATCCTCACCTACGGCGGCGTTTCGCTCTTCGTCGTGGTCTTCGCCGTCTATCCATTTGCCGCCGAGATGTTCCGCCAGGGCGGCATTCCGAAGCGCCTGATTCCCGGCACCATCGCTCTCGGCGCCTTCACCTTTACCATGGACTCGTTGCCCGGCACGCCGCAGATCCAGAACATCATCCCGACCTCGTTCTTCAAGACCGACATCTACGCCGCACCGTGGTTGGGTGTCATCGGTGCCGTCTTCATCTTTATCGTCGGCATGCTCTATCTGGAAAGCGCCCGCCGTCGCGCCGCCAAGGCGGGCGAGGGCTATGGCGAAGGCCACATCAACGAACCGGAATCCGTGGCCAGCGAAAAACTGGTCCATCCGGCCATCGCCATCCTGCCGCTGATCATGGTCGGCGTCATGAACAAGGTGTTCACCTCCGCCATCCCGGCGCTTTACGGCGAGAAGGTTTCCTTCATCCCGGCCGTCATCGGCAAGGCTGCTCCCGTCGTCCAGCAAACCAAGGCCGTCGCTGCCATCTGGGCGGTTGAAGGGGCGCTGCTGATCGGTATCGCCACGGTTTTCATCTTTGGCTGGCGGATGGTTGTCAGCAAGTTTGGCGAAGGCAGCAAGAGCGCCATCGGTGGCGCCCTGCTGGCCACCATGAACACCGCCTCGGAGTACGGTTTCGGTGCTGTCATCGCGGCGCTGCCCGGCTTCCTGGTCGTCGCCAATGCGCTGAGCGCGATTCCCAATCCCCTGATCAACGAAGCGATCACCGTCACCTCGCTGGCCGGCATCACCGGCTCCGCCTCGGGCGGCATGGGCATCGCGCTGGCGGCCATGGCCGATACCTTCATTGCCAATGCCAACGCTGCCGGCATCCCGCTCGAGGTTTTCCACCGCGTTGCCTCGATGGCCTCCGGCGGCATGGACACCTTGCCGCACAATGGTGCCGTGATCACGCTGCTGGCCGTTACCGGCCTGACCCATCGCCAGTCGTACAAGGACATCTTCGCCATCACCTGCATCAAGACCATGGCGGTTTTTGTCGTCATCGGGGTGTTCTACGCCACCGGACTTGTTTGATAATCCAATAAAAACAAAGAGGAGATAAACCATGGCCTTGTCACTTCACCCGATGGCGTCGTCGCTGCGCGCTTCCGATACCGGCAAGGTGGTGTCGGCCCGCGATGCCGTCCGCCTGATCAAGGATGGCGACACCGTCGCCACCGGCGGTTTTGTCGGCATCGGCTTTGCCGAAAACATCGCCGTCGCACTCGAGGCGCTTTTTCTCGAAGGCGAGGAAGCCGATGTGCACGGCCTCGGCCGGCCGCGCAACCTGACGCTGGTCTATGCAGCCGGGCAGGGTGATGGCAAGGAGCGTGGCCTCAATCACCTCGGCCACGATGGCCTGATTCGTCGGGTCATCGGCGGCCACTGGGGGCTGGTGCCCAAGGTCCAGGCCTTGGCGGTGGCCAATCGCATCGAAGCCTACAACCTGCCGCAGGGGGTGATCACTCACCTCTTCCGCGACATCGCCGCCGGCAAGCCGGGAACGCTGACCCGCGTCGGCCTCGGCACCTTCGTCGATCCGCGTTTCGGCGGCGGCAAGCTCAACGACATGACGACGACCGATCTCGTCCGCCTCATGGAGATCGACGGCGAGGAGTACCTGTTTTACAAGGCGCTGCCGATCAATGTCGGGATCATTCGCGGCACGACCGCCGATCCGGACGGCAACGTGACGATGGAAAAGGAGGCTCTGACGCTCGAGGCGCAGGCTATTGCCATGGCGGCGCGCAATTCGGGCGGCATTGTCATCGTCCAGGTCGAGCGCATTGCCGAACGCGGCACGCTGAACCCGCGTCAGGTCAAGATTCCCGGTATTCTCGTCGATTGCGTCGTGGTCGCCGAGAAGCCGGAATATCACATGCAGACTTTTGCCGAACCCTACAGTGCCGCCTTTGCCGGTGAAATCAAGGTGCCGCTGTCGGCCATCGCGGCGATGCCGATGAGCGAGCGCAAGATCATCGCCCGCCGCGCCGCGCTCGAGTTGAAGGCCAACGCCATCGTCAATCTCGGCATCGGCATGCCGGAAGGGGTGGCCAATGTCGCTGCCGAGGAGCAGGTCATCGACCTCATGACGCTGACTGCCGAACCCGGCGTCATCGGCGGCGTGCCGGCCGGCGGCCTGAGTTTCGGGGCGGCGACCAACGCCCAGGCGATCATCGACCAGCCCAGCCAGTTCGATTTCTACGACGGCGGCGGGCTGGACATCGCCTTCCTTGGTCTGGCCCAGGCCGACAAGCAGGGCAATCTCAACGTTTCCAAGTTCGGGCCGCGGCTGGCCGGGGCGGGGGGCTTCATCAACATTTCGCAGAACGCCAAGAAGGTGGTTTTCGTCGGCACCTTTACCGCCGGCAATCTCGACGTGGCGGTCGATGCCGGGAAATTGCGGATCATCGAAGACGGCAAGGCGGTGAAGTTCGTCGACGAGGTCGAGCACCGCACCTTCAGCGGCCCGCAAGCCGCGAAATGGGGCAAGACCGTGCTCTACATCACCGAGCGCTGCGTCTTCAAACTGACCGGCGAAGGGCTGGAGCTGATCGAAATCGCACCCGGCATCGATCTGCAGAAGGACATCCTCGACCGGATGGAATTCAGGCCGATCATGCACCGCGAGCCGAAGCTCATGGATGCCCGCATCTTTACCGAAGAGCCGATGAACTTCCGGGCCGAAATGCTCGAACGGCCGCTGTCCGAGCGACTGACCTACGATCCGGCGCAGAACCTGTTCTTCGTCGATTTCGCCGGGCTCAGCGTGCGCAGCGAAGCCGATATCAACCGCATCCTCGAAGCCGTCGAGAGCAAACTGGCGCCGATTGGCCACAAGGTCTGCGCCATCGTCAATTACGACCGGTTTTCCATCGTGCCCGAACTGGTCGACGAGTACATCGGCGTCGTCAAGGGCATCATGGATCGGCATTACCACGACGTGACGCGCTATACCTCGAACACCTTCCTGCGCATGAAGCTGGGCGAAGCGCTCGAGAAACAGCGGATTTCTCCGCGCCTGTTCGAGAGCGCCGACGAGGCCCAGGGGCATCTATCGAAACAATGATGACTGAAGGGTCATTAGGCCGCTGACATCGGCCGCGGTATGATTCGGCGATTCCCGAGGTCGACACAGGTTTTTGCATGAAATCCAAACTATTGGCCCCGCTTGCCGGGCGAAAAACGCGCATTGCGCTGACCATTGCCGCTCTGGCAGTCGCCGGCGCTTTCTTTTTTTCGCGCTCCAATGAATCGAAACCGGCCGAAGTCGCCAAGGCGGTTGCCGCCCGGCCGGCCCTGACGGTCAGCCTGACCACGCCGCAGAAACGCGATTGGCCGCTGGTTCTGCCCGCCAATGGCAACGTTGTCGCTTGGCAGGAGGCGGTGATCGGCGCCGAGATCGCCAATTACCGGATCACCGAAGTGCGCGTCCAGGTCGGCGACACGGTCAAAAAGGGGCAGGTCCTGGCGCGCATCGCCAGTGATACGGTGGCCAGCGAACTGGCTGAAGCGAGGGCTTCGGTCGCCGAGCTCCAAGCCAGTGCCGTTGAGGCGAAGGGCAACGCCGAGCGGGCCAAGGAACTCAAGGCAAAGGGCTTCTACAGCGCGCAGCTCAACAGCCAATACCAGACCGCCGAAAACACCGCACAGGCGCGTCTGGCTGCAGCCCGCGCCCGACAACAGGGGGCCGACCTGAAAATGAGCAAGACCGCCGTGCTGGCGCCGGACGATGGCGTGATTTCGGCACGCAGCGCGACGGTCGGTTCGCTGACCCAGTCCGGGCAGGAGCTGTTCCGCCTGATCCGCGGCGGCCGCTTGGAGTGGCGGGCCGAAGTGCCTTCCGCCGATCTCGGCAAGATCAAGGCCGGTGTCGTGGCCATCCTTACGGCGCCGGGTGGCGAAACGGTTCGCGGCAAGGTGCGGGCGGTGGCGCCGAGCGTTGATCCGCAAACCCGCAACGGGCTGGTCTATGCCGACCTGCCGGCCTCGTCGGCGGTGCGGGCCGGCATGTTCGCGCGCGGCGAGTTCGAGCTGGCCCAAAGCCCGGCGCTGACCTTGCCGCAGACGGCGGTCGTCCTGCGCGAAGGATTTGCTTATGTCTTCCGGATGGAAGGCGAGGATCGCGTGGCGCAGGCCAAGGTCGTTCTTGGCCGCAGGGTTGGCGAGCGCATCGAGATTGTTTCCGGGTTGGCGGCGGAGGCGCGGGTCGTTGCCGCGGGGGCCGGCTTCTTGGCCGATGGCGATGTCGTCAAGGTGGTCGACGGGGTTTCAAAATGAGCCGTTTTTTCCGGTTGACCGTGGAATTCCGCCTGACGGCCGCTGAGGGCTTGCCGTGCTGAACGTTTCGTCGTGGTCGATCCGCAATCCGACGCCGGCCATCCTGCTCTTCCTGCTCCTCACGCTGGCCGGCATCATGGGCTTCAAGGCGATGAAGATCCAGCAGTTCATGGACATCGAACTGCCGACGGTGACGGTGACTGCCAGCCTGCCCGGCGCGGCGCCGGCGCAGATGGAAACCGAGGTGGCGCGCAAGATCGAGAATTCGGTGGCGACGCTGCAGGGCATTAAGCACATCTACACGAAGGTGCAGGACGGCACGGCGACGGTGACCGTCGAATTCCGCCTGGAAAAGCCGACGCAGGAAGCGGTCGACGACGTCCGCGATGCCGTCTCGCGCATCCGCGCTGACTTGCCCGGCGATCTGCGCGACCCGGTGATCAGCAAGGTCAACCTCTCCGGCGCCCCGATCCTGACCTACACCGTGGCATCGAGCCGGATGGATGACGAGGCGCTGTCGTGGTTTGTCGACAATACCGTGACCAAGGCCCTGCTCTCGGCGCGTGGCGTCGGTGCCGTATCGCGGGTGGGCGGGGTGACGCGCGAAATCCGCATTGAACTCGACCCGGCCAGGATGCTGGCCTTGAATACAACGGCAGCAGACATCTCGCGCCAGCTCAAGCGGATCCAGCAGGAGGCTTCGGGTGGCCGGGCCGATATTGGCGGCGTCGAGCAGTCGGTACGCACCATCGCTACCGTCAAGAGCGCCGATGAACTCGGCGACATGGACATCGTGCTGTCCGATGGTCGGCGCATCCGTCTCGATCAGGTGGCGACGATCAGCGATACCGTCGGCGAACAACGCACCGCCGCGCTGCTCAACGGCAATCCGGTGGTCGGTTTCGAAATTACCCGCAGCAAGGGGGCGGGCGAGGTCGAGGTGGCGGATAACGTCAAGCGCGTCCTTGAAAAACTGAAGGGGGATCATCCGGATATCGAGATCACCGAAGCCTTCAATTTCGTCGACCCGGTCATCGAAAACTATGAAGGCTCGATGAAGCTGCTCATCGAAGGTGCCGTACTCGCCGTGCTGGTCGTCTGGCTCTTCCTGCGCGACGGCCGGGCCACCTTTGTTTCGGCTGCTGCCCTGCCGCTGTCGGCGGTGCCGACCTTTGCCGCGATGTACGTGATGGGCTTCTCGCTCAATGTCGTGACCCTGCTCTCGATGTCGCTGGTGGTCGGCATCCTGGTCGACGACGCCATCGTCGAAATCGAAAACATCATGCGCCATCTGCGCATGGGCAAAACGCCCTATCAGGCGGCCATGGAAGCGGCCGACGAAATCGGCCTGGCGGTCATCGCCACCACCTTCACGCTGATCGCCGTTTTCCTGCCGACAGCCTTCATGGGGGGCGTTGCCGGCAAATTCTTCGTGCAATTCGGGTGGACCGCGGCGATTGCCGTCTTCTTCTCGCTGGTCGTCGCCCGCATGCTGACGCCGATGATGGCCGCCTACATCCTCAAGCCGGTCACCCACGACGAGCCGACGCCGGGCTGGCTGAAACGTTACGAAGGCTGGGCGGCATGGTGTCTGAAACATCGCATCCTGACCATGCTCGGGGCGGCGGTTTTCTTCGTCGGCTCCTTCATGCTCGTGCCGCTGCTGCCCAAGGGCTTCCTGCCGCCGGACGACGTCTCGCAGACGCAGATCTACCTGTCGCTGCCGCCCGGTTCGACCTTCCGGGAAACGCTGGCGGCCGCCGAGCAGGCGCGCCGTATCGCCGAGGCCAACCCGCACGTCAAGCTGGTGTACACCGCCGTCGGCGGCGGCAAGGCCGGCAGCGATCCATTTGCCCCGGCCGGTGCTGCCGAGGTGCGCAAGGCGACGCTGACCCTCAACCTGACGCCGCGCGGCGACCGTTCGGGAACCAGCAAGCAGGTCATCGAAGGCCAGTTGCGTGACGCCCTGACCGCAATCCCCGGCGCCCAGGTCAAGGTGGGTCTGGCCTCCGGCAACGAAAAATACATCCTCGTCCTGGCCAGCGAAAACGGCCCCTTGCTCGCCGAGCATGCCCGCCTCGTCGAGCGCGATCTGCGCGACATCCCCGGCATCGGCAACATTACCTCGACGGCCAGTCTGGTTCGTCCGGAACTGGTCATTCGCCCGGATTTCCCACGCATGGCCGATCTCGGCGTGACCTCGGCGGCCATCGCCGACACCCTGCGCATCGCCACCGCCGGCGACTACGATCAGGGGCTGGCCAAACTCAACCTGGCTCAGCGTCAGGTGCCTATCGTCGTCAAATTGCCGCCGGCGGCGCGGACCGACCTCGCCCTGCTCGAGCGCCTGACCGTACCGGGCAAGCACGGCCCGGTCATGTTGGCCAACGTTGCTTCCGTCAGTATTGGTGGCGGCCCGGCCGAGATCGACCGCTACGACCGCCTGCGTAACATCAATTTCGAAATCGAACTGAACGGGCAGCCGCTCGGCGAAGTGGAGGCCATCGCCCTGGCCAAGCCCAGCCTGACCAACCTGCCGCCCGGCGTCATCCAGACCACGGTCGGCGACGCCGAGGCGATGGGCGAACTGTTCGCCAGCTTCGCGCTGGCCATGGCCACCGGCGTACTCTGCATCTACATCGTGCTCGTCCTGCTCTTCAAGGATTTCGTCCAGCCGGTAACCATTCTCGCCGCCCTCGTGCTCTCCGTGCCGGGGGCCTTCCTGGCGCTGTTCGTCACCCACACGGCGCTCTCCATGCCGTCGATGATCGGCCTCATCATGCTCATGGGCATCGCCACCAAGAACTCCATCCTGCTTATCGACTACGTCGTCCTCGCCCGTCGCGAGCACGGGCTGGATCGCTGGCACGCCCTGCTCGACGCCTGCCGCAAGCGGGCCCGGCCCATCGTCATGACCACTGTCGCCATGGGTGCCGGCATGATGCCGATTGCACTGGGCATCGGTACCGACCCGAGCTTCCGGGCGCCGATGGCCATTGTTGTCATCGGTGGCTTGATTACTTCGACCTTCCTGAGCCTGCTTGTCATTCCGGTGGTGTTTACCTACGTGGACGACTTGATCGGGCTGGTTCGGTCTCGCCTGGGCTTGAAGCCGCACTGAGTCCGGCCGGCCGCCCCCGCGATGGTCGCCCCGGTTGTTGACTTTAGTCATAGCCGGGGCGACCATCGTGACCCTTGTCCATCGGGGTGCGGCGACTGTTGTCGGCCGCCGGCCGGATGAAATGGTCAGCTCAGGTGCTTGAAATTCCGTACAGAAAATATTCCACCTCGTCCCTCCGGCCGCTTCTCTGGCTGATGCTCGTCTTTGGCCTGGCCTTTGTCTGGGTCATGACCTGGTACGAACTTGAACGAAGCCAGGCTGGTTATCTGCGCGAGGTCGAGAATTCGACCCGTTTCCAGGCCCAGGCCTTCGCCGAAAGCGCCACCTCGGCCATCAAGCGCCTCGATGCCATGCTGCTCGACTTGCGTACCCAGTGGGACGGGCGCACCGAGGAATTTGCCGGTCAGATCAAACGTCGCCAGCAATACATGGAAGACATCGCCTTTCAGGTGGCGGTCATCGATGCCGATGGCTGGCTAGCCTATTCGAATCTGGCGGTGACCAAGGATCGTATCGATCTCGGCGAGCGCGCGCATTTTCGCGCCCATCTCGATGGCCAGGACCGGTTGTTCATCAGCAAGCCGGTCAAGGGCAAGGTGTCCGGGAAATGGTCTATCCAGTTTACCCGGCCAATCCTCGTCGACGGACGTTTCAAAGGGGTTCTGGTCGCTTCGGTCAGCCCTGGATCGGTTGCCGCCTATAGTGAAAAAATTGCCCGGGAGGCAACCAGCACGGTGGTTGCCGATAGCGGCGAAATCATTGCCCGCGAGCCGGATTTCGCCGGCGCCATGGGCAAGGTGATTATCGGTGCGCCCTATCTCCAGCCCGCTGCACCGCTGACCGGCAGCTTCAGGCGGCAGGCACAGGTGGACGGTGTCGAGCGGATTTACGGCTTTTACCGCCTGCCGGTTTACGGCCTGAATTTTGTCATCGGCCATGCCGTCGATCAGGTGTTGACGCCTTTCTTCAGCCACCGCCGGGTCGTGCTCAGTTCGGCCGCCGGGGTCAGTGTCGTTTTTGCCGCCTTCATGCTGTTCTTGCTCCGTTCCCTCGCATTGCGGGCCGAAATGAGCAAGCGCCTGCAAGATAGCCAGGCCATGCTGACATCGGCGGTGGATACCATCGGCGAGGCCTTCGTTATTTACGATCAGGATGATCGGCTGGCCTATTTCAATGACGAGTATCGCCAGTATTACCGGAGTTCGTCCGATCTGCTGGTGCCCGGCCGGCGCTTCGAGGAGATCATCCGGGGCGGCGCTGAGCGGGGGCAGTACAAGGAAGCCGTCGGCCGTGTGGACGAATGGGTCGCCGAGCGTCTGGCGGCCCATCGCGAGGGTAATACCGAGGTCATCCAGCAGCTTGATGATGGTCGCTGGTTGCGCATTCTTGAGCGCCGGACGCCGGAAGGATTTACCGTCGGTTTCCGCATCGACGTCACCGAACTTTATGCTGCCAAGGAGGCGGCCGAAGCTGCCAACCAGGCCAAGAGCAGTTTTCTGGCCGTGATGTCGCATGAAATCCGCACGCCGATGAACGGCATCCTGGGCATGGCGCAACTGCTCCTGATGCCCGGCGTGGCCAATGAGGAGCGCAACGAGTACGCCCGCGTCATTCTTAATTCCGGCCAGACCCTGCTTACCTTGCTTAACGATGTGCTCGATCTCTCGAAGATCGAGGCCGGCAAACTGGTTCTCTCCGAAACGGTGTTCGATCCGAAATTGCTCGTCGACGAAACGCTCATGCTCTTTTCAGGGGCGGCGAACGACAAGCGGCTGGAGATTCGGGCCAGTTGGCGCGGCGATACCGACGCACGCTACCGGTCCGATCCGATCCGGCTGCGCCAGATGTTGTCAAACCTGGTGAGCAATGCGGTCAAATTCACGACACAGGGCTTTGTCGAGGTCGTGGCAACCGAGGTCGGCCGCGATGAGCGCGGTGCGCTGCTCGAGTTTTCGGTGCTCGATAGCGGTATCGGCATTTCATCCGACCAGCAGTCGCGGTTGTTCATACCCTTCTCGCAGATCGACAGTTCGACAACCCGTCAATTTGGCGGCACCGGGCTTGGCCTGTCCATCGTTCGCCGACTGGCCGAAATGATGGGCGGCGAAGTCGGTGTCGACAGCATGCCCGGGCAGGGCGCGCGTTTTTGGTTCCGGATTCGTGCCTGGGTCGTGGCGGCTGGGGCCGAGCGGCGCAAAGTGCCGCGTGCTCAGGAAGTGCCGGTGCAGTCCACCGATGAAGCAGTTGCCACGCTTGGCCGGGTACTCGTCGTCGAGGACAATCTGATCAATCGGAAAGTGGTCAGCGCCATGCTCGAGAAGCAGGGGTTTGCGGTCGACCTCGCGGAGAACGGCCTGGAGGCGCTGAACGCCATCACGAGTGGCCTGCGCCCCGACCTGGTCCTGATGGATGTCCAGATGCCGATCATGGACGGCCTGGAGGCTACTCGCCGGATCCGCCAATGGGAGGCCGAGAAGGGGGCGGCGTCGCGCCTGCCGATCATTGCCTTGAGCGCAGCTGCATTTGCCGAGGATCAGGAGCGCTGCGCCGCGGCCGACATGGACGATTTCCTGGCCAAGCCGATCAACCATGCCGAGTTGCTGGGCATGATCGGCAAGTGGTGTAGCCGGTTCTAGTTTTCGTTTATGCCAAGCGTGAAATATGTCACTGACCCGAAAAACGGGGGGCGGTAACGTGGGGGCATGGAGGGTTTAGCCATGACGATTTCTGCAAGCGTATCGTTTTTCAAAAGTGGATTTGTTGCGTCCCTGAGTGATGGGCAGCGTGTCGAGCGCCGCGATTGGCGCGAAATGGCGCAGGCGCTGTACGCGCTTGGCGTGACGAGCAATGCGGTCGATTACGAGTGGCACAACGGCCAGCGCATGATTACGGCGGGGCAACAGGTGGCATTGAAGGCTGAAATCCAGCGTCTGGCCCAGCTCGACGCCAAGGTGCAAAAGGCCAGCCGCGTAGCGGCTGCATAGTCCTTGAAACCTCAATTGACCGCTTATTCATCCCTGACCCGTCGCATGAATACTGGCCTTTGTGCTTCTGATGCCATCCCGTCCAACCCCACCACCTGCTGCGTCCACCAGGGGTGTCAAGGATGATCGTGCGTTATCTCGCTTCAGTCCTTCTCGATGACGGGCTTTTTTTCTGCACGCCCAAAGGTCAGCGTATAGAAGATGTCCAGCGCGTTGTCGCTGCCGGCTCGGCCAATGACGGCGATCTGTCGTGTCAGGTTGATGGTGAGTTTGACGATGCCCTCGGCCCGGCCCAGCGTCTGTTCGTAGGAAACAAGCGCGTTTGACGACAGGCGCTTGCCGATGCTGAGAATCTGCTGGCCGGTCGTGCCGGCCGTGTCGATGCTGTTGCCGCCGGCCACCCGGCTACCAGGCTGGCGCCCCCCGTTGTCGCCGATATTGCCCTGACGCAGGCCGAATTCGTCGAATCCCAGGCGGTTCTTCAATTGCAGGATGACATTGCCCGAATCGTTGCCAAGCAGGCCGCCGGCCGCTGAGAAGAGCAATGTCGCATCGCCGGCACCCATCTGTTCCGGGCCGTGGCCGAGAACCAGCCAGGCCAGTTTTTCGGCGTCGGGCAGTTCCGGGTCGGAAACCAGCCTGATGACGGGGCGCTGGGCCGTACCGCTGATCTGCACGCCGGGTTCGACGGCCAGACCCTTGCGCATGGCGCGCACGTCGAGACCGGGGTTGTCGAGCAGGCCGTTGAAACTGAGGATGCCGCGTTCGATATCGAGTTTCTGGCCGTAGGCTTCGAAGCGGCCGTTGCGGGCGCGGATGGTGCCGCTGGCCCGGGGCAGGTCGCGGCCGTGGGCGGTAATGCGGATGCTGCCCGCCAGCCGGCTCGATAGCCCGGCACCGTTGAACAGGAAATTGCGGCCAAGGTCGGTGCTGATGTCGAGCTCGAGTTTCGGACGCAGGCTGGCAGCGGGTTTTTCGCTGCCCGGGCGTTTGACGATCACATCGTCGGAGAGCCGGGGCGTGCCGCCGGGGGCCAGCTGCCAGTAGCCGGCATCGACGGCGAGCTTGCCGACGGCGCCGAGCGTGCCATCCTTCAAGCTCAGGCGGCCGTCGCCGGAAACGGCGACCCATTGGTCGGGTAGCTGAAAGGCACCGAGGCGGTCGAGTTTGATGTCGAGAAAGGCGTTGTCCTGTCCATTCATACGGTCAACCCGGAATTCGCCCGAAATTTCAAGTCGCCCCGGCCGCCCGGTCAGCCCTGTCAGGTCGTTGCGCGCCTCTAGCCGGATCGCCCTCGGCAGCGGCTGGAGCAGGCTGTCGAAGCCGAGGCGGTTGATGTGCAGCAGGTTGTCGCGCAGATCGACGTCGAGTTCGCCGCGGGCCAGGTTGAGGCCTTGGGCGGGCAGGCGCAGGGCAAGTGCTTCGCCATGGAAGCGGCCACTGGTCAGCGGGGCGGCGGGCGTGCCGGCCAGTTGCAGTTCGCCGCTCAGGCGGCCGGCGCTCTGCCAACCGCTGCCGATCAGCTCGGCCAGCCAGCCGAGGTCGGCGATGTCGCTCTTGAGGCGGCCTTGCCAGCGGGCCTTGTCGTTCAGCGACCAGGCGCCGAGCATGCCGGCGCTCAGTTCGCCGTCGAGTTTGCCGAGTCGGCTGCCGCTGGCGTTCACGCTGGCGCGCAGTTGCCGGGCATCGGCGCTGGCTTGCAGCGTGGCTTGCCAGTCGAGTGGATCGCCGATGAATTTGGCCGGGCCGACGGCCCAGCCGGGGCCGGCCAGCTTGATCGGGGCGGGCGCGGCAAGGCGGAAATTGCGCGAGGGGTCGGTGCTGTTCAGGCGGGCTTCGCGCAACTCGCCGAGCCACTGGCTGAAGTCGCTGCTCAAACCGCCGTCGGCGGCGATGCTCAGCAGGTTCTTGCCGGCCACTTCGGCGCTGGCGGTCAGGCTGTGCGCCTGGTTGGTGCCGGCGCCGTGCATGCGGATGTTGCGCAGCAGGCCGGGCTGCTCGGGCGTGTCGAGGGCGGCGATGGCGAGATCGAGGCTGAGTGGCGAAGCGGCTTCGCCGCCGCCTTCCGCTGTCAGGGCCAGATCGGTGAGGCGGGCGACGCGGGGCCGGCCGAGTTTGGCGGCGTTCAACTGGCCGGCGATTTTCGGCTGTTGGGCCGAGCCGGTCAGGTCGAAGCGGCCGGTGATGCCGCCGTCGAGGCCATAGGGGGCGAGTTGCCGGGCGTCGAGGGCGATGACCACGGCGTCGCCGGGCTGGCCGAAAGCGCCTTTGGCCGAAAGTTGGTTGGCGCCGGAGACGAGTTCAATGGCGATGGCGGGAATGCGCGGCCAGGCGATGCTGAGCTGGCCCTGACCGCTGAGCGGCTGGTTGGCCAGGCGGCTGTCCTTGAGCGTGAAGCTGGCGTCGACCACGGCCTTGGGGGCGAGTCGGCCGTCGGCCTTGAAGCTGGCGTTGATTTGCGCCGCCGGCACTTTGGCGAAGCGGCTCGGGTCGAAGCGTTGCAGTTCGCCTTGGGCCGTGAAGGTGCGCGGCGTTTTGAGGTCGAGTTCGCCTGTGGCGCTCAGGCGGGCGTCGCCGGCCGAGAGTTGGAGTTGCGGCAGGTCGATGCGGTCGCCGCTGTGGCTGGCTTCGGCGAGCAGGGCGAAGGTGGCGTCCTTGAGGTTGAGCTTGAGTTGTTGGCGGTCGGCGCCAACAAGACTTGAAATTTGGCCATTTAATCGGGTTGACCGTAGGACTGAGGCGATTTGCGCGGCGTCGAGGCGGCTGGCGGTCAGCGCCAGGCTCAGGGCGCCGTCGCGCCATTCGCCGCTGCCGTTGAGCTCGCTGCCGCCGGGCAGGGTGGCGTGCAGGGTGGCGAACTGGACGGTGCTGCCCTGCCAGTCAACGGTGCCGGCCAGCGTGGCGAGCGGCAGGCGCTGGCGGTCGAGCGGGCCGGGCTGGTGGTTGGTCAGGCCGAAGCTGCCGATGATGCCATCGCCTTGCGGCTGGACGTCGGCGGAAATGCTGAGCCTGGCTTGCGGCGCGCCGGGCTGCCAGGTGGCCGGGTCGATGTTGTCGAGCACGATGCGGGCGCTGGCGAAAGCGGCGTCGGCGAAGGGGGTGAGCGCGACCTCGGCCGTACCGGTGACGCCTTGCGTGGCGACGGCGGCCAGGGCGAGGCGTTCGAGCGGGCCGCTGGCGGTCAGCGCCAGGGCGAGCGGGCGCTCGTCGAGTTGGCCGGAGATGTCGGCGTTGGCGGTGAGCGGCATGGGGGCGCGGCCGTCGAGGCTGGCCTGGGCGCTGATCGCGATGCCGCCGGTCAGGGCTTTGAAATCGTTGAGCTGGTGCTGCCGGCCGTCGCTGCTGAAGCTCGCGGCGAGGTCGCTGGCGGTGAATTTGTCGCCAAGGCTGAAGTTCAAAATTGACACTTTTTTGGCGTTGACCGTGAGCGGCAGTTGCAGGTCGGTCGGCGGCGGCGTCGGGGTGTCGCTCGGCGCGCTGACGATGTGCAGGCTGGCGATGCGCAGTTCGGCGATGTCGAGCGTGGCATGGAGCAGCGCCGACGGCGACCAGTCGAGGTGGATTTGCCTTGCCTCGACTTGCAGCCTGGGGCCTTGCCAGCGCAGTTGGCCGATGTCGAGATTGCCGAGCAGCCGGCCGCTGGCCTGCTCGATCTGCAACTGGCCGGCGGTGGCGCTGCGGGCCAGGGCGATGGCGGTTTGCAGGCCGCTTTGGCTCGTCGTCAGCCAGCTGAGGCCGGCGATGAGGCTTGCGCTGGCGGCGAGGATCAGGTGGCGTTTCATGTCAAAACGGGATGGCCAGCGAGAAGTGCAGGTGCACCTTCTGGTCGCGTTCGCCGTAGGCCAGATCGACGCCGATCGGTCCGGCCGGGCTGCGCCAGCGGGCGCCGAGGCCGGTGCCGACGGCGAGGCGGACATCCTGCAAGGCATCGACCGCATCGCCGGCGTCAATGAAGGCGGCGATGCCCCAAGCGTCGTCGAGCCAGTGGGTGAATTCGGCGCTGGCGATGGCCAGGTAGCGGCCGCCGACAACGGCGCTGCCTTCGCGGATGCCGAGGCTCTGGTAGGCGTAGCCGCGCACCGAGCCGGCGCCGCCGGTGCGGAACAGATAATCCTGCGGGATACCCTGGCGCGAGTCGGCGAAGGTATAGCCGATTTCGCCGCGCAGGCTCAGCGTATCGACGCGGCCGAGCGGGATGTAGTGCTGGGCGCGGATGTGCAGGCGGACAAAGTTCTGGTCGGAGAGCGCGGCCTTGGCGCCGGCGCCGATCTGGCCCTGGACGACGGAGCCGTCACGCGGGTCGAGCAGATTGTCGATGTGGCGCCAGGTCCACACCCCATTGGGGACCAGCGCCCGGGCGGTTTGCGGCGCGGCGCCGCTGGCTTCGCGCCTTTCCTCCTGCCAGTTGAGTGACAGCCGCTGTTCGACGATGCCGCGTTGCTGGACGGTCTGCGCGCCGATGGCGTAGCGTTCAGTTTTGAGGCCCTGGATGTCGGCTGCTTCGACCATGGTGCCGACGCTGTGCCGGCGGTTGCGGGCATCGGGGGGTAGGAAGACGTCGGCGTAGGCGGTCTGCCTTTTCTGCTCGACGCGCAGGCCGCTGTCGAGCGCCCAGCCTCGGCGGAGCAGGTTGGGCGTGTGGTAATTCACCTCGACCCGGGCGCCGGTGTTGGAGCTGGCGCCGGCGCCGAACGAGACGCGATGCGGCGAACGCTCGCGGACGCGGATCAGCACAGGAACGGTCGCCGTGCCGTCGGCGTTAGCCACGGCCGCCTCGCGGTCGAGCGTGGCTTGCACCGAGGAAAAGTAGGGCGTTGCCTGGAGCGTCCCCTGCAGCGCGCCGAGCCGCTCCTCGCGGTAGGGCTGGCCGGGCACGACGGCACGGTTGTAGCGTTCGACGAGGTCGGCTGGATAGTTGTCCAAGCCCTCAACACGGAGCGGCCCGAAAACGTAGCGCGGGCCGGCATCGTAGTGGGCGCGCAGGTCGGCGCGGCGGGTTTCGGTATCGATGGCGGCTTCGCTGTCGATCAGACGGGCATCGGCGTGTTCGGTCGCCAGCAAGTCGGCAAGGATCTGCTGCTTGGCCTCGTTCCAGTCCTCCTGCCGGAAAGGCTGGCCGACCGGCAGGCGCCAGCCGGCGATAAGCGCCGATTTGATTTTTGGCTCGATTTTCCCGTCGACCGTGACATCGACGCTGGCGATGGTCGTTCGTGGCCCGGGGTCGAGCGTCAGCTTGAGACCGTCATCGCTTTCGCTGAAGGTGAATTCCGGCGAGAAATAGCCCTCGGTGGCCAGGATTTCGCTGAGCTGCCCCTGCAGCCGCTTCGGGTTGCCGGCTTCTTCGGGCAGCCAGGGCGCCAGCAACTTGCCGATGTCCTTCGGCGCCTGCACCGAAAGCTCGCCGGCCAGCAATGGCGTGGCGACGGCGAGCAGGAGCGCCAGCGGCAGGCGGCGGGCGATCACGTTTCAGGCGTCGGCCGGGGCCTGGCGCGGCGGCAGCAGGAAGCTGCGCGGCTGGCGGAGCAGGCGGTTCCACAGGGCGCGCAAGAGCGGTCCCCAGTGCTCGAAAACGATGCCGCGGGCGCGCAGGGCGGTGCGCAGGGCGAGCGCGAAACTGACGGCAAGGTTGGTGAAGCCGATGGCGGCGATGCCGAAAACGGCCCAGGCAATGGCCTTGAGCGGCAGTTCGAACTGGAAGCCGACCAGCGCATAGCCGAGGTTGGCCGAGGCGAAGGCGATGTGCCGGATGTCGAGCGGCAGGCCGAGGATGGTGCCGATGACGCCGGTCGAGCCGAGCATGCAGCCGAACAGGAAATTACCCATGATGCCGCCGAGGTGGTCCTGGATGTAGCTGCCGATACGTCCGGCCCCCTCGTCGCCGGCCAGCCGTTGCAGCCAGCGCAGGCGGGCGATGCGCGGCCCGATCTCGGCGTAGGCGGCGCGGTTGTCGAAATAGCCGGTGATCAGGCCGGACAAAAAGAGATAGAAGCCGGCGATGGCGGCGTGCGGCAAAGCCCACGACAGGGGATCGAGTTCGGCCAGCAACTGGGCGCCCTTGTCGGGCGCAATCGACGGCAGGTCGGCCAGGTAGCCGAGAGCCAAACCGACGGCCACGGCCACGGGCAGGGCGATCATGACGTTGCCGGCAATGGCGGCGAGCTGGCTGCGGCTGACCGCGGTGATGACATCGACCAGCCGTTCGAGGTCGGCGCTACGCGTTGGCTTGATGTCGCCGAGCAGGCCGGCCAGGGTTTGCGCCGTCATGGCCGGTTGCTTGGTGGCGACCGTCATGCCGAGCAGGAAGATGGCGACGAAGCCCAGCCCGTAGATCATGCTGAACATGAAGGCTTCGCCGAACAGCGGGGCGCCAAGCCCGCCGGCCTTGATCTTGAGCAGGGCCATGAGGCCGATGAGCGCCCCGGCGCCGGCTGCCGAGCGCCACATCTGCCGGTAGTCGGCGTAGGTGTCGCAGATGTAATGCTCGCCCGAACGCGCCGCGTTTTCGGTGACGCGCACGGCGAGCAGGCGGGATAGCTGGCCGACATAGAAAACCAGGCTGTTGCGGCGGTTTTCGGTGAGGAAAGCGGCATGGGCGAACCGCGCCCAGGACTGGACAGCTTCGTTCCGGGTGCCCGTCTGCTGGTCGATGGTAAGGATGGCGACGAGCTCGCGCAGGCGCTCCAGGCTTTGCTCGCTGCGCGTCAGCAAATACGACAGACTCAGGCTGGTTCCGATGGTCAGCGCACGTTTGCGGATGCGCTGCAGGGTTTCCTGGCACTGGTCGGCGATGACCAGCAACTGGCTGCCATCGTCGGCGGTCGGCGCCGACTCGTTGAGGGCGGCCCGGAAGGCGGTGACGAAATCGAGGGCCTCGGCGGAGAGGGCGATGAAGCGTGGCGTGTCGTCGTCAAAGTTGGGCGAGGCGCGCATCAGCTCGCTTTCGACGCCCAGGCCGCTGACCCGATGGGCGAGCAGCAGCACGGCGTCGAGCATCTGGTCCTGGATGCCATGCCAGTCGATGTTGCGCAACTGCTCGGCCGGGGCAAGCAGCGCCCAGAAGCGTTGCGAGGCTTCGGGCGAAATCGCCCCCATCCAGCGCCAGTCGTCGGTATGGTCGTAGATGACGTGGAGGCAATCCTTGAGCCGGCGCTTGTCGGGCACCTCGGGCAGCAGGCGGCTGCCGAGAATGCGCCACCATTCGGAGAAAAACCCGGTGCCGGGCAGGACGCCGCTTTCCGTAAAGAAGGTGACGAGACGGCGGGTGGCGATGAAATGGATGACGTGGTTGCGAAAGGCGGCGAGCAGATCGGGGTCGGATTCCAGCCGATCGAGCATGAACTGGTAGCGCGTGGGCGCGTCGCCATCGCGCCGGTTTTGCGGACGCAGCGCCGCCACCAGCCGGCGCATCAGCTCGAGGGAGTCGGCGGCGGGGTCGCGAAAGCGCTCGAGCGCATCGGCCACGGGGTGGCCGTCAGGGCCTTGTTGACGAAACAGGGAGAGGAGAAAAGCCTTGATTTTTGACATGTATTTTTTTAGGGGGTCCGGAGAGACCGTCGGGGGTGTCGGACTTCGCCATGGTAGCTGAAGATGGCGCCGACCTGCCATGCGAAACAAGTAGTTGACATGTGACGATTCGTAATAGAATCCGCGGGTTTCAAACAGAATTTTTTATCCAAATTTCCAAATCGGGACTCCCGCAAATGAACATCCTCAACAAATCCCTCGTTATGGCCGTGCTGGCCGCTGTTGGTTTTGCCGCTGTGGCGCAAGAGCGCGTTTATCTGATCGACGGTCGTGACGTGGTTGCCAAGTCCGGCACCGGCCTGTGCTGGCGTGACGGCTACTGGACCCCGG
>PHCF01000021.1 GCA_002842145.1 Betaproteobacteria bacterium HGW-Betaproteobacteria-6
TAACCCTATTACACTAGCGTATGGAGATTGAATGATGTCTAACGTTAAAACCATCGAGAAAATCGACGCTCGTGAAATCCGTCGCAAGCTTGGCCTGAATCAGCAACAGTTCTGGTCCACCCTCGGCGTGACGCAAAGTGGCGGCTCCCGCTACGAAAGCGGCCGCAACATGCCGAAGCCGGTGCGCGAGTTGTTGCGCCTGGTTCACGTCGAACAAGTCGATATCAAGAACATCAAGCGCGACGATATCGAAGTCGTCGAATATTTGAAGTCTCAGGAACCGGAGCTGTTCAAGTCCCTGAAGAAGTCGGCTCGCGCCCACGCCAAAAAAGCGGCCTGATTTTTGCCCCGAAAGGGGCGTCGACCGTAACAACGGGCATCACGGGGAAACAATGACCCGGATGCCCGTTTCCTTTTCGACCAGCCCGGCAAAATCGAGCAATTCCCGCTCCGGCAAGGCACTCAGGCGCGGTGCGGCGGGTTGTAGCGATGGCCTCGCCAGGCCATAGAGGTGTATCCCGGCCAGTTTTCCGGCAAGCGGACGCAGCAGATCGCAATAGGCGATGCGCGAAGCGAGCGGTGGCGCCAGACCATCCAGCGCGAACCAGCAGGTTTGCACCCAAGTCGGCGCAAGCCCGGCGCAAATTTCGAGATTTTTTGACGTTTTTGCCATTTGGCACGGAACGCCGTTTGTTTCAACGACTTCTTCGGCCGTAGCACGGTCAATCTTGAACCAGACTTCGCCACCCAGTTCGCCTAATTGACGAATGCCCGACTGCACGTCGGGACGGTGCATCAGGCTGCCATTGGTGATCAGGCGCACAATCAGCCTGCCCGCCTGGTCAAAGCGTTCCAGCACCCTCCCGGCCACGCCGACCGCCTCGGCGAACTCGGCGGCACTGGTCGGCTCGCCATTGCCGGAAAACGCCACGTCCATCAGTCGCCGCGCCTCAGGTGGCACTTGCCGCCGCATGAAGTCGCCGTTCAGTGCGTCGTCGAGAAAACCAGCCAACTCCCGTTCCAGGCAATCCAGGTCAATCGGCGGCGGCCCGCCCCGGGTGAGGTTTTCAACCTGACAATAAACGCAGGCCCAGTTACAGGCATTGTTGGGATTGAGGTTGATGCCGATCGACACGCCGCCGGCCCGGCGCGATATGACGGGATAAACGTAGCGCAGGCCGGCACTGTCGCGGCGGTGATCGTCTGTAGTGAGCATAGCGCATTGTATAATCCGCGACCGCCTTGTTGAGCAAAACGCCCATGTTGATTACCCGCCGTCTCGAATTCGATGCCGGGCACCGCATCCCCGACCACAAGACTTCTCGCAGGTCAAGGAGCTGGCCAACATCCATCTGGTCAATGAATGGGATCACGCTTTCCTCGCCTACGCCGGCGACAAGGCCATTGTCGACTTTCTCGGTTCGATGCCGGGACACAAGACCGTCATCCTCGACCGCGTGCCGACCGCCGAAAACCTGGCGCGCTTGGCCTTCGAACGACTCGACGCGGTTTATCGCGACACCTACGGCAACCATCTGCAACTCGAGCAGGTTCGACTTTACGAAACGCCCAACTGCTGGGCTGATGCGCTTCGTACCAAGCTGGATTGAGTAGAAAAATTTATCCCCCTATACTGCAGCCATACAGCAAGCACATTGACTGCACGTACGTGGAGGGGGAAATGAAAAACAAGAATGCCTGCACCCTGCCCGGAACAGGCGCCAGGCTGGCATGAGCCCGCCTCCGGCAAGTTCAGGCAAGACTGCGCTGGTCCTGACCGGCGGGGGTGCCAGGGCTGCCTACCAGGTCGGCGTCATGCTCGCGGTGGCCAAGCTGTCGACCAATCGCCGCAAAAATCCCTTTCCCATCCTGTGCGGCACTTCTGCCGGGGCCATCAATGCGGCCAGTATCGCCTGCCTGGCCGATAATTTCGGCAAGGCCGTTGCCGTGCTGGCCAGCTTCTGGCGCAACATGCACGCCAGCGACATCTACCGAGCCGACCCTGTAGGCATCGGCCTCAAGGGTGCCCACTGGATGACCATGCTGACGCTGGGCTGGTTGATTCGCAGCCGGCCTCGCTCGCTGCTCGACAATTCACCACTGCGCGAGCTACTGAGTCGCCACCTGGACTTCCGCGGCATCGAACGCTCGATTGCCAATGGCGCGCTGCACGCCCTGAGTATTTCGGCGTCCGGCTACGAATCAGGCGACAACATCAATTTCTTTCAGGGCCATGCCGATGCCCAGCCTTGGCATCGTGTCCAGCGCATCGGCATCCGCTCGGAAATCGGCGTTGACCACCTGCTCGCCTCCAGCGCCATCCCCTTCATCTTTCCGGCCACCAAGATTCACCGCGAATTTTTCGGCGATGGTTCGATGCGCCAGCTGGCACCGATTTCTCCGGCCATCCATCTCGGTGCCGAGCGCGTGCTGATCGTTGGCGCCGGACGCAAAAATGAGCACCAGGAACGTCGCCGGGTCGACAGCCACCCCTCGCTGGCCCAAATTGCCGGCCACGCATTATCCAGCATCTTTCTCGACAGCCTGGCAGTCGATATCGAGCGCATGCAGCGGATCAACCGGACGCTTGCCGCCATTCCGCCCAACGTCAGGGAAAACAATGAAATTCCGCTAAGACCGGTCAAGGCCCTGATCATTTCTCCCTCCGAACGCCTTGAGCGCATCGCCGCCGAACATGCCGGCTCCCTGCCTTGGGCAATGCGCACGATGCTCGGCGGCATTGGCGGCATGAACCGTCGCAACGGCACGCTGACCAGCTACCTGCTGTTCGAGAAGCCCTACACGCGAGCCTTGATTGATCTTGGCTACGCCGACACCATGGCGCGCTCTGACGAAGTCGGAGAATTCCTCGATCTCTGAGCCGGACGCGTTACGCAGCAAGCTTTGTTTGATCTTCCACGGTCAACCGGAAAAAACGCCAAAAAATGAAATGCTCACGCCCCCGAGCGAGACCCGGGATTCAAATGGAAGGTGAAAAACAAAACGGCCCCAATGGGGCCGTTGGAATATCTGGCGGGTCCGGTGAGATTCGAACTCACGATGCTTTTCAGCACGCCGGTTTTCAAGACCGGTGCATTCAACCACTCTGCCACAGACCCGGAAGGAATCCAACCGAAGCCCTTGGGAATAATTGAAACTTCGGGCATGCTCCGTTAGTCTTAGTCACTGTCGCAACAACACAAGGAAGCTTTCCGCATGAACACCAACTTCGAGATTGCCAATCAAGGCTCTTCGGGACTAGCACGGCAGCAGAACCGCGTTCTGCGCAACACCTACATGCTGCTCGGTCTTTCGATGGTCCCGACAGTCATCGGCGCCCTGGTCGGCATCCAGATGCAGTTCAGCTTCCTCGCCGGTAGCCCGTTCATTTCCTTCCTGCTCTTCATGGGCATTGCCATGGGCTTCATGTGGGGCATCGAGAAAAACAAGGATAGTGGGCTGGGTGTCGCCCTGCTCCTCGGCTTCACCTTCTTCATGGGCCTCATGCTGTCGCGCATCCTGCAAGTTGCTCTCGGCTTCTCGAATGGCGGATCGATGATTGCCATGGCCGCCGGTGGCACGGGCGCGGTCTTCTTCACGATGTCGACCATCGCCGCCGTCAGCAAGCGTGACTTCAGCAGCATGGGCAAATTCCTGTTCGTCGGCATGATCGTCGTGCTGCTCGCCGCCGTTGCCAACATCTTCTTCCAGATTCCGGCGCTGTCACTGACCATTGCCGCCGCCGTCGTTGGCATCTTCTCGGCCTACATCCTGTACGACATCAGCCGCATCATTCAGGGTGGCGAAACCAACTACGTGAGCGCGACCCTGGCGGTCTACCTCGACGTTTACAACGTTTTCGTCGGCCTATTGCAATTGATCATGGCCCTTACCGGCGAGCGCGATTAAACGTCGCTGGCTCGATAACGAAAAGGCGGCCAAGGCCGCCTTTTTCACGTACCCAGAATCCCTTTCGTCAGGATCGTTCGAACACGGCAATCGACTCGACGTGGGCGGTGTGCGGAAACATATTCACAGCACCGGCTGACACAAAACGGTAGCCTTTTTCGGAGACCAGCACCGCGGCATCCCGAGCCAGCGTACCGGGGTTGCACGACACGTAAACGATGCGGCGGGGCGCATCTTTTCCAAGTGCTCTGACCAGTTCAACGGCCCCCTCGCGCGGCGGGTCGATCAGCATCTTGTCGAAACGCCCCAGCGCCGCCAGCGATTGCTCGGAACACTCAAAGAGATTGGCAACGCCGAATTCGACGCGATCAGCCAGGCCGTTCGAGACCGCGCTCTCCCGTCCGCGCGCCACCAGCCCGGCACTGCCCTCGACACCGACCACGCTAGCCCCCGACCGGGCGATCGGCAGGGTGAAATTCCCCAGGCCGCAAAACATGTCGGCGATCCGCTCACCCGGTTGCGGGTCAAGCAGGCGCATGGCGCGACGGACCAGCACGCGATTCACCGCATGGTTAACCTGCGTGAAATCATTGGGCTTGAAATCGAACTCCAGGCTGAACTCCGGCAAGGTGTAGGACAAACGCGGACCGGGCAGCGGATGAAAGCGCCGGATCGAATCCGGACCCTTCGGCTGCAGGTAGAAGACAATGGCGTACTGGTCGGCAAACTTGCGCAACAAACGCTCGTCGGCCGCAGTGAGCGGAGCCAGGATGCGCAACAGCACCGCCGTGCAATGCTCGCCAACCGCCACTTCAACCTCGCGGACACGGTCAGCCACCGTCAAGGCGCCGAGCAACGCTCGCATCGGCATCAGCAAGTCCGATACATGCAGCGGTAAAACATCGCAGCGGCGAATATCAGCAATGTAACTGCTGCGCCATTCATGGAAACCTATCAGCACGTCCCCATTCTTTGCAACCTGACGGACTGCCAGGCGGGCCCTATGCCGATAACCCCAAGGCTCACCCTGAATCGGCGGCAGCATCGTTTCCGGACGAACACGACCGATATGCCAGAGGCTGTCCTCAAGCACGCGTTGCTTGGCTGCGACCTGCGCCGAAGGATCCATGTGCTGCATTGCACAACCGCCGCAAATACCAAAATGCGGACAGCGCGGCACAACGCGCGTATTTGAAGGCTTGATGACGCGAACAAGGTTCGCCAGTTCAAATTTCGATTTTTTCCGGAAACTGGCGTACTCGACGAGTTCGCCCGGCAATGCACCATCGACAAAGATGGCCTTGCCATCCTGACGGGTAATCCCGCGTGCCTCGTGGTCCAACGATTCAATGATCCCGATTGGCACGGTCAACTCCGAAAAAGCGCGAATTTTATCAATCGGTTACACTATGCGCCATGGCTCGCGAACTAATTACCTCATGGGCAGACTACCAGATGGCGCTTGACCGCCTGCTGGCCTTTGCCTGTCGCAAGATCAGCATTTATGACGAAGATCTTGGCTCGCTGAAACTCGACTCAGCCTCCCGCTTGCTTCATCTGAAACGCGTTCTCGCTGCCGGCCAGGAAGACGCACTGCAAATCGCCGTTCGCGACGCGACGCCGATCCGCCAGAAGCACCCGCTTCTACTCGATCTATTGAGCACCTTCGGACACCGTGCGACTGCCCGCGAAACAGCCCCGCAACTGGCACACCTGCGCGACAGCATGATCATCGTAGACAACAAACACGCCCTCATTCGCTTCGAACGCAACATGCCACGCAGCAAATTGCTGATCGATGAAATTGACGAACTGCGCCCCTACCTGACCCGCTTCGGCGAAATCTGGTCAGAAGGCGGCCAAAACATTGCCAACAGGACTCTGGGACTCTGAGCTTAAGTTCTTCGCATACGTTTGCGCACCGCAGCAAGTCACCACCACCCAAAATTAATTGTTGCTATAATCAACGACTGATCAGGTAGCCCCTGATCTCCAATCAATTTAGATATTGTTGCTTCTTGTCGATAAGGAAATTCCCATGAATAAGTCACTCCTCGTTGCTGCCTCTGTCTGCTTGCGGTAAGGCACCGGAAGCCCCGGCTGCTGCTCCGGCTCCGGCTCCGGTTGCCGCTCCTGCTGCTGATGCTGCTCCGGCCGCTGCTCCGGCCGCTGACGCTGCCGCTCCGGCTGCCGCTCCGGCTGCTGATGCTGCTCCGGCCGCCGCTCCGGCCGCTGACGCTGCTGCTCCGGCTGCCGCTCCGGCCGCTGATGCTGCTCCGGCTGCCGCCGACGCCGCCAAGAAGTAATCTTCTAGCAGCAACAAAAAAACGGGGCTTCGGCCCCGTTTTTTATTGTCTTGTGTTTTTACTCCAGGCTTCGCCAATCAAATCCGAAATCTGGGTTTGCCACGCCAACCCATTCATCCGCACACCCCAGCACCCTCGCGACCGAAGCAACCGCCAGCTCCGGACGATTGTTGCGCTCGCTCAAATGTGCCGCCACCAAGTTCTGCAGGCCGGAACAGTCGATTCGCTCCAGCAACGACGCCGCTACCGAGTTTTCCAGATGTCCATGACGCCCGGCGATGCGCCGCTTGAGCGAGGCCGGGTAAGCTGAACGCTCAAGCATCTCGGCATCATGATTGAACTCAAGCACCAAACCTGCACAGCCGGATAACATTGCGCAGACATGAGCCGTCGGCTCGCCAATATCGGTCAACACGCCCAAGCGAATGCCCGAACCGGAAAAAACGTACTGCACAGGTTCGCGGGCATCGTGAGGAACAGGAAAAGGCTGGATCTCGACACTACCGATGGACAGCGACCGGTGGCTGTCGATCAGTCGCAGATCCAGATTGAAATCAGTTTCCCGGCAAGCAGTCCAAGTGCCATGGGTCATCCAGACTGGCAAATTGAATTTTCGGGCCAGCCGAAATACCCCAGCAACGTGGTCGCCATGCTCATGGGTAACCAGGATGCCGGCCAGATCGGAAGGGGTTCGGCTAAGGCGCTGCAAACGGGTCACGGTTTCCCGCAACCCGAAGCCGCAGTCGAGCATCAGGCAAGTTGCCCCATGCTCGACAAGTAGCGCATTCCCCGCGCTACCGCTGCCGAGCGAGGCAAAACGGATCACTGCAACTGCTGAAGGAGCAGGCCAAGTATCTTCTTGGCCGTTTCCGACTTGTCGGTGCCACCTTCGTTGGAAAGGACCTTGACGGTACTCTGTTCGCCGGCATCGCTGACAAAAATACGATACTGGGCGTTAGTATTTACCGGCTTTTCCGAGCCCTTCCAGAAAGCCAGCTTTGACAGCAATCCGTCATCTTTCTTGGAACGATTGTCCACTTCAGGATCAACATAGCGCACAAAATACAGGCCACGCGAGCGATCACGGTCCTCTACGGTAAACCCGACACGATCCAGCGCCAAGCCAACTCGACGCCATGCACGGTCGAAACGATCGAACACCTCAAGCGTGCCGGCACCATCATCCGACTTGGCGAGCTTGGCACGCGGCTCGGCCTTGGCCGCCACGACCAACGCTTCAGCGCGTTTCTCTTCAGAACCCAATCGAACCATCAGGCGGCGCAGCATTTCAGCCTCGAGTTCCGGATCCGCTGCACGAGGCTGCCAGCGCGTATCGTCCTTGGCCGAAGAGGTATAAACCTCTTCCATGGCACGATGGCTGACGAAAATATCGGTAGTACCTGGCGTCGCACCCGGTTCAAAGCGGGTCCGAAACTTGTCGCGTTCACCGGTTGAGTACAGAGAATCAAGTAGGCGGCCGACTGTATTTCGAATGATGTCGTCGCCGATCTTGGCACGATTTTCAGCCCAGTCGGTTTCCATCACGCCAGCTTCAGGCCGCTCAATAGAGATGATAAAACCGGTTTCCTGCCAGAAATCCTTGACCGTATCCCACAACTTGTCGGCCGGAGCAGCAACGACCAACCAGCGCTGATTACCGGAGCGTTCAACACGCACCTTGTCGACCTCGGGCAGAACGACCGAATTCTGGGCCTGAGCCTGAGGAGTACGGTCGGCACTATAGGCGGAAAACGTAGCGCTTCCCTTGCCAGCAACATCCGGCACAAGATAGCGGTCATCACGTGCGATCTGCGATAGATCCGGGGGCACTTCAAGTGAAGGAACTTTACCCGCGGACTTGTATGCAATCTTCCGGGAGTCGGGAAGTACGCCACAACCAGCCAACATGATGACAAGCAGGGAAAGGGAGAGGCCAGAAAGCCGACGTTTCATTTTTCTTTACTCCGCTCAGGCGAGTACGCCAGCCTGGCGCATGGCGGCCAAAACGCGGGCCTGGTTGACTTCTGACAACGGGGTCAGCGGCAGACGAATGCCATGAGCAGCTTGAAGTGGATTTCGCGCGCTCTGACGATATCGCCGGAAGCCGCAGCGACACACATTTCGTGCATCAGGCGAGGAGCGACATTGGCCGTTACCGAAATGTCGCCATGAAAACCGAGGCTGATGGTCGCCACTGCAGTCATGTCGTCACCGGTGTACAGCGCAAAATCCTTTGGCGCACGCGCGATCAGATCACAGGCCCGGTCGATATTGCCGGTCGCATCCTTGACGCCAACGATACCCGGCACTTCGGCCAGACGCAGGATCGTGTCGTTAGACATGTCGGCCACAGTGCGGCCCGGCACATTGTAGAGCAGGACCGGCAGTTCGACGGCTTCGGCAATCGCCTTGAAATGGCGATAAAGCCCCTCTTGCGTCGGCTTGTTGTAGTAGGGAACCACGGAAAGGGCGAGATCCGCCCCTGCCTTTTTGGCAAACTCGGTCAGCTCGATGGCTTCGGTAGTCGAATTTGCACCGGTTCCGGCGATGACAGGAATACGGCCGGCGATGTGATCAACCGCCACCTTGATCAGTTCACAATGCTCCTCGACATTGACCGTCGGAGATTCTCCGGTCGTGCCGACGACCACGATGGCATCGGTCCCTTCGCTGACATGAAAGTCGAGCAAATTGCGAAAGGAGTTCAAATCGAGGCTGCCATCCTCACAATGGAGCCGACCTCGGGCAACGCGCATTTTCCCGTCGGGCAGGACCAGTTCCGGGTGACGGTCCGGAGCGGCAGAGCGCAGTTGCCGGGCGAACTCCTCAAGGCGGCTCGCCACCGGAACTTGCCAGCCAAGACAGCGCAAGCGATGCCGCAGCAGGTTTTTCAGTCGAGGCAGCGATAACCTGCGCAGGGCTGCCATGAGCGCCACGTCGCCCTCGGCAACCTGTTGCCAGTCGTCTGCGGCAAGTTCATCCAGCAGGCTGGCCGCTTCGGCAAAATGGCCGGCGGCCTGTGCCAGTGAAGCCTCGGCCGCCGGAAAGCGCTGGCTTATTGCGGTCAACGCTTCATGACGAAGAAAATTCCTGGCCAGCGTGGTGTCGGCATTGCTCTCGTCGTTGATCCAGGCCAGGCCTAGGCCCGAGGCGTAGCTTTCGATTTCGGCACGGGAAACGTTGAGCAACGGGCGAAGCAAGCGCAACTGGGCGAAACGCCGCTCGACTGGCATTCCAGCTGCACCAGTCACCCCCGTTCCGCGCAGCAGGTTAAGCAGGACCGTTTCCGCTTGATCACCACGGTGCTGCGCGAGCAGAAGGCAGCCGGTGGCGCATTCGGCAAAAGCCGCGTACCGGGCAGCGCGAGCAGCTGCCTCCATACCCATCCCGGACGCAAGATCGACCGCAACATGGCGGATCGTCAAAGGAACGCCCAGCCGCTTGCAATAGGAAATGCAGAATTCAGCCCAGGCATCGGCGTTGGGCGAAAGGCCATGATGGACGTGAATGGCCGAGACATTGCCAAGGCCAAGACGGCTCAGTAGATGGAGCAGGACGACGGAATCGCAACCGCCGGAGAGCCCCGCCCAAAGGCGCTCGTCAGGCCGAAGACGGGGGGCGAGAAAAGCGCCGACCCCGGTCAGCAGATCAGTCGACAGGCTGTTCCTTGAAGCGACCATAGCTCATGAGCCGCTCGTAACGGGTTTCCAGCAGTTCGGCAGAGGACAACCCCGATAGCTGCTTCAAGGCATCCTGCAGCGCCTTCTTGAGATTTTGAGCCATTGCAGCGTGATCGCGGTGGGCACCACCAAGCGGCTCGTTGACGATTTTGTCGATCAGGCCAAGGGTTTTCAGGCGCTGAGCCGTGATGCCCATTGTTTCGGCTGCTTCCGGAGCCTTTTCGGCACTTTTCCAGAGAATCGATGCACAGCCTTCCGGCGAGATCACCGAATAGGTCGAGTATTGCAGCATCTGCACCGTATCGCCGACGGCAATGGCCAGCGCGCCACCGGAACCACCTTCGCCGATGATGGTGACGATGACCGGCACCTTGAGTTCGGCCATGACGTAAAGGTTGCGACCGATAGCCTCGGACTGGCCGCGCTCCTCCGCATCAATGCCGGGATAGGCTCCCGGCGTGTCAACGAAGGTCATGACCGGAATACCGAACTTCTCAGCCAGTTTCATCAGGCGCAAGGCCTTGCGATAACCTTCCGGGCGCGGCATGCCGAAGTTGCGATAGATTTTTTCCTTGGTATCGCGCCCCTTCTGGTGACCGATGACCATGACGGATTGACCGTTGAAGCGGGCCAGGCCGCCCACGATGGCGTGGTCGTCTGCAAAGGCGCGGTCACCATGCAACTCTTCGAAATCGGTGAAGATCAGCGACAGATAATCCAGCGTATAGGGGCGTTGCGGGTGGCGCGCCACTTGAGAAATCTGCCACGGACTCAGTTTGGCGTAGATATCCTTGGTCAGTTGACCGCTCTTCTTCTCCAGTCGCTCGATCTCTTCCGAGATATCGACGGCGGAATTTTCATGGACTGCTCGTTTACTTAAGTTGGCGCGCATTTTACCCCAAAGGCAAGAAGGCAACTGCTTCAGTACTCGACCGGCACCGGATCAAGGCTGCGCCATAAATACCAGGTGGCGACGGAACGCCAGGGACGCCAGCGCTCGCCAAATTCGGCGAGAACCCGGCGAGGCTGCTTTTGGCCGGCGAAATAGTGCTCGCACAAGGCGCGCTGCAAGCCAATATCGTCAAGCGGAAAAACGTCGGGGCGCAACTCATGAAAGATCAGGAACATTTCCGCTGTCCACCGGCCAATTCCCCGGACGGCCGTCAGTTCGGCAATGATGTCCTCGTCACCCAGATGCTTCCAGGCAAGCGGATCGAGTCTGCCAACAGCGAAATGGTGAGCCAGATCGCAGAGATACTCGATTTTTCGCCGGGAGAGTCCGCAACCCTCAAGACCGCTTTCGCCAAACTCGACGACCCTCCCTGGCGTTACGTCGCCGATCTGCGCGGCGAATCGCCGCCAGACCGCATCGGCGGCCTTGACGGAAATCTGCTGGCCGACAATCGAACGTGCCAGCGTCCCGAAGGCGTCACCACGCGAGACGAGTGACACCCCGGCATAGCGTTCGACAAGTTCGGCCATCGCCGGATCGTCGCGCGACAAGTCACTTGCCGCCTGGGACCAATAGTCGGGAAGCATGGCCAGATTATAGGTCGATGCTACGGTCAACCGGAAAAACGAGCCGATTTATGACAACCAGCGCAGACCGTCAGAGGCCAAATTTGCTAAGATTGGCCAACAATAACCAAGAGTAAAGCCAATGTCCGGCATCGACCCTGTTTTTGTATATCCGTTACTCGGAGCCGACGATACGTGGGCCGGCTTCAGCATTGAACTCCCCCCTGGTGCGCCAGATCGCCAAATGCTGCCTGAGTTGCTGGCGTCGCCCCTGCTCGATACCTTTGATCATCGCCACCCGTGGTTTTTGCCGGCCCTCGGCGGTGGATACGACGCAGGCGTGCTCGCCGACCACGCGGTTACTGTTTTCCCGAATCGCCCCGATATTCTTGACACCGAGGCGCTGGGCGAACTTGAGGCGAGCCTGCGCCTGGCGCAGCAAAAAGTTGCGCTGATCGCCTCGCCGGACGCCAAGCTACCTGCCGCAGGCTGCTGGGATTATCTGCTGATCAGCAGCAGTCACGCCCGGAGCCTGCCACCTTTTACTCTGATCGGACTGGCCAGCCGCACCAAGCTCGTCGCCACGGAGGTACACACGCACAACGATCGTGAGTGGGCTTTGAACAATGCCTGTTCGCTGACGACCGGCGAGTACTTGCTGACGCGCGGCGCGCCGAACGGAAAAGCCGACATCACCCGGCTGAAACTGCTGAAGTTGCTCACCCTGATCGCTGACGACGCCGATACGGGCGCACTTGACACCATCTTCCGCGAAGAGTCCAAGCTATCCTACAGCCTGTTGCGATTGGTCAATTCGGCAGCGCTGTCGCCCGGAAGCCCGATCACCAGCTTCAGTCAGGCCATTACCCTGCTTGGTCGCCGTCAGTTGCAGCGCTGGCTGCAATTGCTGGTCTACTCTGATCCGAACAACGGACACCACCCCAATCCGTTGTTGCAGAAAGCTGCAGCACGCGGCCGCCTCATCGAATTGCTGGCCGGGCACTTAACGCCACCGCTACAGGCCGAGCATGAGGCAGATACTGCCTTCATGATCGGCACCTTCTCGCTGCTCGACGTGCTGCTCGGCATGAGCATGCCTGAAATCCTGCGTCAGTTGCCTCTGCCCGACATCGCACTGAACGCGCTGATCGAAAACAAGGGCGGACTAGGCGAACTGCTGGCCGTCGTCACCGCCGTCGACAAGCACGACCTGAAAACTGCCACGGCCGGACTCAAGGCACTTGGCCTGGACGGCAAGGTCTTCTTCGAAGCCCAGCTTGAAGCCTATGGCTGGGCCTCCAAACTGCATCCGGCCTAACCGAAACGTCCACTCAGGAAAGGGTTGTACTTGCGCTCCTCGCCAAAGGTCGACATCGGCCCGTGGCCGGGAATGAACTCGACGTCGTCGCCAAGCGGAAAAAGTCGCTCCTTGATGGAGCGAATCAGGGTCTCGTGATCGCCGCGGGGGAAATCGGTCCGGCCGATTGAGCCCTGAAACAAGACGTCGCCGACCTGGGCCAGATGACTCGGCGCATGATGGAAAACGACATGGCCGGGGGTGTGCCCCGGGCAATGCAGGACATCGAGTTCGATCTCGCCGAAACTGACCTTGTCGCCATCTTTGAGCCAGCGGGTGGGCACAAAGCTGCGCACGTTGGGGAAACCGAACATCTTGCTCTGCTGCGGCATGCCATCGATCCAGAAGCGGTCTTCCTCGTGCGGCCCTTCGATGATGCTGACGCCACTCTGTTCGGCGAGCAGCGCCACGCCACCGGCGTGGTCGATATGGCCGTGGGTGACGAGTATCTTGGTCAGGGTCAGTTTTTCATCCGCCAGCAGGCGCATAATGCGCTCGACATCGCCGCCGGGATCGATGACAACGGCCTGGCGGGTATTGGCACACCAGAAAACGGTGCAGTTCTGCTCGAATGGGGTAACCGGAACGATGGCGTAGCGCATGGCGTAAATCGAAGTATTTGACCGGCCCGGATTATCGCATGCCAGCTTGCTTGCCCGGCACCGCACGCCCCCTTAAACTCCCCCGCAGATAAACACCTTTTCTCGAAAGTCAGACGCCCATGCTCGACCATCCGCTGCCAGACCTGGATGCCTGGTCCCTGTTCTTCAGCAACAACGGCCTGCCCGTCCTGCGCGTCACAAAGCGGCGCATCGAGGAAATGCGGACCAACCTCGACCGCGTCGACGCCCGCGAACTGGCCCGACTGATTCTCCAGGACCCGATCATGACCGTGCGCGTGCTGGCCTTCACCCAGCCGCTGCGTGGACGCTCGCTGCAGCACGACATCACGACCATCGCGAGTTCGGTCGTCATGGCCGGCATCGAACCCTTCTTCAACCATTTCCGTAACCTGTTCACGATTGAGGACCAGCTCAAGGAAGCCGGTCCGCACGCCCTGCTCGGCGTTCTGCAAATCGTTCGCCGGGCCCAGCGGGCGGCCGACTACGCGCAAGACTGGGCGATATGGCGCCACGATGTGAATATGGAAGAAGTGCGCATTGCGGCGCTGCTCCACGACCTGGCCGAAATTCTCGTATGGTGCTCGGCACCGAGCCTCGGGCTGGCCATTCACGACCAGCAGAAGGCCAACCCGACCATGCGCAGCGCCGATGCACAAAAGCAGGCGCTGGGCTTCACCTTCCAGGAAATCCAGCTCGAACTGTGCCGCGTCTGGAACCTGCCCGAACTGCTGCGCGATCTCATCGACGAAGACAATGCCGACAGTCCGCGCGTGCGCAACGTCACGCTGGCCGTCCGGCTCGCCCGCCACTCCTCCTACAGTTGGGAAAATCCGGCGCTGCCCGACGACTACAAGGACATCGGCGAACTGCTCAACATCACGCCGGACACCGTTCGCCAGCGCCTCGGCCTGCTGCCGGTGCCGGCCCGCGAAGCGGATGGCGAGGCCGCGTTGACCTAGCCTGTGGCTAGCCGCAATAACTCAGGTTGGCCCAGTCGATCAACAACTCGGGCATCTGGTAGGCGGCGAAGATCAACGCCAGCAGCAACACCAGCAGCGCCACGCCGACACCGCCGAGAAACCAGCGCCAGTTCGGTTTCATGTTGCCACGCTCAGCCGGGCCAGCGGCTTCTCGTTGACCGGCCAGGAGCAGATGGCGGCAAGGATCGACAGGCCTATCGAGATCGACCAGGCCAGAGAGTACGAACCGGTTTCGTCAAAAATCCGCCCACCCAGCCAGGCGCCAAGGAAGCTGCCTAGCTGGTGGCCGAGAAAGACGACACCGGTCAGCATCGACATGTAGCGCAAGCCGAAAATCTGGGCGATCAGGCCGTTGGTCAGCGGCACGGTGGCCAACCACAGGATCCCGATCACGGCGGCGAATAGCCACGCCGTTACGGTCGACAGCGGAATCAGCATGAAAATGAAAATGGCCACGGCACGCAAGCCATAGATCCAGACCAGGAGGTTTTTCTTGCTTGAGCGCCCGCCGGCCCAACCGAAATAGAATGAGCCGAAAATGTTGAACAGGCCGATCAGCGCCACGGCGGTCATGCCGACGTTGGCCGACATGCCGGCATCGACCAGATAGGACGGCAGGTGCAGCATGATGAACGCTGTCTGGAAACCACAGACAAAATAGCCCCAGAACAGGTAATGAAAACTGCGCTCGCGACTTGCCTCGTGCAGCGCTTCGACGACCGACTGCCCTGCCCCGGCCGAGGGTTTGTGGCCGTCGGCCATGGCGTAAGCCAGCGGGGCGATCAGACCGACGCCGCAGGCGAGCAGGACCAGTGCGCTCTGCCAGCCGTAGGTCGAGATCATCATCTGGCCGATGGGAAGCACGGCAAACTGGCCGAACGAGCCGCCGGCACTGGCGATGCCGAGGGCTAGACTGCGCCGCTCCGGCGTCGTGTGGCGGCCGATGACGCCCATGATCACGGGGAAGGTCGTTCCCGACAGGCCGATGCCGATGAGCAGGCCGGCCGACAGGTCGAGGCTCAGCGGCGTCGGGGAAACCGACATGAAGACCAGCCCGAGTACGTAGAAGCTGGCCGCGACGAGCAGCGTCCGTCCAGCGCCAAAGCGGTCGGCCAGGGCGCCCGCAAACGGCGAGCCGAGGCCCCAGATCAGGTTTTGCAGCGCGAAGGCGAACGAAAAGGTTTCGCGCGTCCAGCCATTGTCGGCCGTCATCGGCTGCAGGAAAAGGCCGGCCGTGTGGCGAACGCCCATCGACAGCGTGAGGATCACGCAGCCGACGGTCAGGATGACGAGCGGCGAACGCCAGGTCGTATTGCTAGAACTCATGCAGGCTCCTCTGAAGTGCTGTTGGAACGCCAGGCTTACGCCGGGTTCCCGGCACGCGCTTCAAGATCTTCCCAGCGTTCGAGCAGGTTCATGAGTTCTTCGTCGATCACCGCCAGGCGCTCGGAGGCTTTTTGCGCCGCAGCCGGGTCGGTCTGGTAAAGCGAGCCATCTTCGAGGCGTTTGCTCAGCTCGACCTGTTCGGACTCCAGCCCGGCGATCTTGTCGGGCAGCGACTCGAGTTCGCGCTGCTCTTTCCACGACAGCTTCTCGCCCTTTGCCTTGACCGGTTCGGCCGCTTTGGCGACCGGCTTCGGATCGGCCTTCTGCTTCGGCGCCTCCCTGGCCAGACTGGCCTTGTAAGCGGCCCAGTCGCTGTAGCCGCCGGCGTACTCCTGCCAGGTGCCATCGCCTTCGGCGGCGATGGTCTGGGTGACTACGTTGTCGATGAAGGTCCGGTCGTGGCTGACCAGGAACAGCGTGCCCTGGTAGGTCTGCAGCAACTCTTCGAGCAATTCCAGGGTTTCGATGTCGAGGTCGTTGGTCGGCTCGTCGAGCACCAGCACGTTGGCCGGCTTGGCGAACAGGCGAGCCAGCAACAGGCGGTTGCGTTCGCCGCCGGACAGCGAACTGACCGGCGAACGGGCGCGCTCGGGCGCGAACAGGAAATCCTCCAGATAGCCGATCACGTGCTTCTTGGCGCCGCCGATCTCGACCCAGTCGGAGCCCGGAGAAATGACGTCGGACAAGGTCGAATTGGGATCGAGCTGGGTGCGAAACTGGTCGAAATAGGCGATATCCATTTTCGTGCCCTGACGCACGATGCCCGAATCCGGCTTGATTTCGTCGAGGATCAACCGCAGCAGGGTCGTCTTGCCGGCGCCATTCGGACCGATCAGGCCGATCTTGTCGCCGCGCTGAATGCGGGTTGAGAAATCGCGGACAATTTGCCGTTGACCGTAGGATTTGCAGACGTGCTCGAGTTCAGCCACCAGTTTGCCGCTCTTGTCGCCGGCATCGAGTTGCAGGTTGACCTTGCCCATCCGCTCGCGCCGGGCCTGACGTTCGGCCCGCAATTGATCAAGCCGCTGGACGCGGAACACGGCCCGCGTCCGGCGCGCTTCGACGCCCTTGCGAATCCAGATTTCCTCTTCCTTGAGCAGCTTGTCGGCGCGGGCGTTGGCCAGCCCCTCTTCGTGCAACTGGGCCTCCTTGCGCAGCTGGTATTCCTTGAAGCTGCCGGGATAGCTCGCCAGCTTGCCGCGATCCAGCTCGACGATGCGGGTGCACACGCGATCGAGGAAGGAACGGTCATGGGTGATGAAAAACAACGTGACGCCGGATTCGATGAGCAGGTTCTCCAGCCATTCGATGGCCGCGATATCGAGGTGGTTGGTCGGCTCGTCGAGGAGCAGCACCTCGGGCGCCACGGCCAGGGCCTGAGCCAGCGCCAGACGTTTTTTCTGGCCGCCGGACAGGCTGCCGACCTTGGCTTCCGGGTCCAGCCCGAAACGCTCGATGACGCGTTCGGCCTGCGCCTCGTAAGCCCAGGCCCCCCGCGCCTCGAGTTCGTGTTGCAAGTGGGACATCCGCTCGAGCAAGACATCGTGATCGGCATCAGCTTCGCCCAGCTTGTGCGAGACCTCGTGGTACTCGGCGAGCAGGGCCGAATTTTCGCCCATGCCGGAAATGACCGCCTCAAAAACGCTGGCGTCCGCATCGAAAGGCGGCTCCTGCGGCACATAGCCAACGCGGATGCCCGGCTGCACCCAGACCTCGCCATCGTCGAGCCGGCCGCGCCCGGAACCGGCGGCCATGGCGGCGAGCATGGAGGACTTGCCGGTGCCGTTGCGGCCGATCAGGGCGACCCGCTCGCCCGGATCGAACAGAAAATCGGCGTGATCGAGGAGCGGCACGTGGCCGTAGGCAAGGCAGGCAGAAGAAAGTTTCAGATAGGGCATGGCACGCTTTGAAGCAGCACCGAGCCGGCGCCGCGTTGGGAGACCTGGCATTTTAGCCGGTTGCCGGGGAGCCGATGCCATCTATCGCAAGGTCGGTCACATCGGTACAATTCGGCCTCTTGCGCGTCTCCATAGTTAAATGGATATAACGGCTCCCTCCTAAGGAGCAGTTCCTGGTTCGATTCCGGGTGGGGACGCCAGCCCTCTTTCGTCCCTCCCGCCATGAAGCCGGCCAGAAAAACTCCCCGACATTCCGTCGACATCAGCGAAGACGGCGGCGTCCGCAACCTCCATTTCGGCTCCGAGTGGATACAGGGCGCCATGCGCATTGCCCGGCCGTGGTCGCTGGAACTGGCCTACACGCGGGAAATGATGGCCGGGCTGCTCATGCGGCCGACCGGCACCTGGCCGCGCAACGCGCTGCTCGTCGGCCTGGGTGCTGGTTCGCTTGCCAAGTTCATTTATCGCTACCTGCCCGATTGCCGGATCACGGTGGTCGAGATCAATCCGCAAGTCGAGTTCATCGCCCGCCAGTATTTCAAGCTGCCCGACGATCCGCGCCGGCTCGATGTAGTGATCGGCTGCGGCGCCGATTACATGCTGGGCGGCGACAAACGTTTCGACATGATCCTGGTCGACGGTTTCGATCCCGACGCCAAGGCCGGCGCCCTCGACACCGAGCCGTTCTACCAGGCCTGCCGCGCCCGCCTCAGCGACAAAGGGCTGTGCAGCTTCAACCTGCTCGGCTGGAACCGGGGTTTCAAGGGCAGCGTCGAGCGCATCGACGCCGCGTTCGATGGCCGCGTCGCCGTTTTTCCTTCCTGCGACAGCGGCAACACCATCGCCTTCGCGACGGGAGGCGAGCCGATCGATGTCTCGCTCGACGACTTGCGCGCCAGCGCCACGCAACTGAAAAAGGACACGCGTCTCGACCTGTTGCCGACCATCAGCCGCCTGCAACTGAGCCACTCGCTGCCGGATGGCCGCCTGCGCATCTGACGCCGAACAAGCTTGCCTTTTCCGATTTTTGAGCCAGAATTAATTGATCCTCCACCGACAATAACGACAAGGCGGACAGAACAAAAATAACAAGCAGGGTTGTCAACCTGACTTATTATTTTTCCTATCCAGGAGGAGCAAATGTTGTCTTTTCAGGACGTTATCGACTATTGCGACCTTGATGAAGGCGAAATCGAGGCCATCGCAGAACATGAACACATTCCCGTCACGGTTGCCGCCGAAATGAGTGAAAACCTGCTGTGCACGCCCGACGGCGTCTGCCGCCTGCACTCGATGATCATCGAGAACATGCAGCGCGCCATCGAAGCCGGGCGCTACGAGCACGTCAAGGATCTGGCGCAAACCTACGAACACCTGCAGCGGACGCATCCGATCCCGTCGAATTAAAGACGCAAGCGGAAGTACGCAGGCTGTAAAAAGCCCGACCGAAACGGTCGGGCTTTCATTTCAAATTTGGCCAAAATTTCCGGTTGACCGTGGGAGTCGCCCGGTCAGGCGTGGCGGGGCTGGGCGTAACCGTGTTCCACCGCGTAGAGCGCGACCTGCACGCGGCTGCTCATGTTCAGTTTCTTGAAAATGTTCTGCACGTGAATTTTGACCGTGCTCTCGGCCAGATCGAGCTTGCGGGCGATTTCCTTGTTGCTCTCGCCATGCGCCAGGGAAAGCAGGATATCGCGTTCGCGCGGGGAAAAACGGTCGCGCTCGCTGCCCACCGGTTCGGCCTTGGGCGGATTGCGCACGCCCTGGATCAGTTTCGCCGTCATTTGCTGCGAGACGACGGATTCCCCCTGGGCGGCGCGACGAATGGCATCGACCAGGGCATCGGTTTCGATATTCTTGAGCAGATAACCGCTGGCCCCGGCCCGCAGCGCATCGACGAGATCCTGCGCATCTTCCGACACGGTCAGCATGAGTACACTGACTTCCGGCATTTCCTCGGCGATGACCTTGACCGCTTCGAGCCCCGAAACGCCAGGCATGTGGAGATCGAGCAAGGTAACGTCGGGTTTCAGTGAGCGGACGCGCTTGATGCCTTCGAGCCCGTCGCCCGCTTCGCCGACGACCTCGAAGTCATCGTTGCGCTGAAGCAGCGACTTGATGCCGCTACGAAAGAGAGTGTGATCGTCAACCAGCAGGACACGGATTTTTTCGCTCATTTTCAGGCAACCTCTTTGTTTTCGCGGGGCAGGGTCAATGTAACGCGGGAGCCGTTACCGGGTTTCGATGCGACGCGACATTCACCGCCAATACGGTGTGCGCGCTCGCGCATGATTTTCAGACCGACATGACGATCGGACAAGCAATTCGGATCATTTTCCGGATCGAAGCCGACACCATCATCCTCGATTTCGACGCCAATCCGTCCGATTTCACGTTTGACGACGACCCGGACCTGGCTGGCTCTGGCATGTTTGCGGATATTGGACAGGGATTCCTGGACGATGTGCATGATCTGAATTTCGTCGGTCGGAACCTGTGCCGCGCCGCTGCCGATGCGCTCGAAAACCGTGGCGATCCCGGTCTGCCCCTCAAATTTCTCCAGCGTGCTCCGGATGGCCGTGTCGAGGTCGGTCTGATGGACCCGCGTGCGAAAGTGGACGAGCAGTTCGCGCACATCGTCGTAGCTTTCCTGGACGCCTTCACGTAGCTGGCCGGCTGTCTGCATGGCTTCGTCGACCTTGCCCTTGCGTAGCGAATCCTGCAGCAGCTGGACCTGGATATTGAGGAAAGCGAGGCCCTGGGCGATGGAGTCGTGCAACTCCTGAGCGAGCAGGTTGCGCTCCTCGGAAACGGCCAGTTCCTTTTCGCGCGACTTGAGGCGCTGGTTTTCGATGGCTACGCCAAGGTGATGCCCGAGCGTTTCGAGCAGATGGACTTGTTGCTCGGACAGCGCCTGCGGCCGCTTGAAATAGAGGTTGTAGACGCCAAGTTTCTGTTTGTCGTAAAGAATGCTGAAAGCAGTCGCCGTGGCAAACCCTTCGCGGATGCAGGTCCGCAATTTCATGCCCGGCGGCGGGTTGACCGTAGCAAAGGCAGCCGAAACGCCGGTCTGGAAGACCTCGCCGCACAGGCAGTCGCCGCAGTTCATTTCGGCCTCGTGGTCGAGGAAATCCACGGACAGACCTTGATGGGTGATCAGAAACAGCCTGTCCAACTGCTGCTCGTACATGCGCACGGCACCGGCATCCGCCCCCAGGGCGTTCATGATCCGCTCGAGAAAGCCCTCGCTGAGCACCGTCACCGGGGCCGGCTCGCTGAGAAAAGTGGTCACCGAATAGAGGATGCTCAGTTCGTGATTGCGCTGGGCAAGACGGCGGGTTTCGGCCTCGACGCGCTGCTCCAGGGTGTTGTAAACGTCCTCGAGATGCTCGGCCATCTGGTTGAAACCGAAGGCCAGGCCGCCCAGTTCATCATCGCTGGCAACCGGGACGCGCACTGTCAGGTCGTCGCTCGTCATGCGCTGCATGCCGGCATGCAGCACGCCGACGGGACCGATAACCAGCCGCGAGAAATAGTGGATCAGAATGACCGTGCCGATGATGGCCAGCGCGACCAGCGCCGCCTGCACGGTGCGCAGCAGATTGGTATCCAGGGCGTAGGTGCGTTCCATCGCCAACGCCAATTCATTGATCTTGCTGACGAAAGGTTCAAGCTCGCGGTCGAAACGATCCAACGCCCCTTCGCGCTCGGCCCGTACTCCGCCCAGATAACCGGCGACCAGTGGTCGCACCGTTTCCCGCCAGGTCTGCTCAACCGTTTGCAGACGTTCCTGCACCTCGGCATTGCGCGGAGGCGACAGCGGACGTTCCGGGTCGCCGTGTTGCAGGTCGCGCAGAACCTTGTCGAAACGCAGCATTTCTTCGCCCAGCGCCTGCGCCGCCCCCACTTCCGGCGCCTTCGCCTCGAGATCGCGCGCCATCAAATGGCCCATGCGGTAGGTCCGCATGCGCTGGCTGCCGGCATCGTTGATTGCCGCGGCAACCCCCTCCAGTTGCCAGGAAATGAGCAACGTCAGCCCGATAGCCGTCGCGGCAACCAGGAAAAAGGCCACCAATATGCCGATGATCTTGCGCGACAGCTTGCCCGGGTTGGCTAGCATCCTTCGGTTCCGTAGGGAAATTGGCCAACCATAGCTGCCCGTGGCGCGAAAAGCAAAGGGCCAGATCAAAAAATCACCAGTTGCTCCGCTCCCCTCCTTGTTTCTGACGAAAAAAAGCCCGCCGTGTTGGGACGGCGGGCCGGTTTCATGGCTGGCGATGCCTCAAGCGTGATCGCATTCGGCCAGGAAGGTGAGCAATTCCTCGCGCAGGCGGTAATAGTCCGGATGTTCGAGCAACATCTTGCGCGAACGCGGGCGCGGCAGGTCCACTTCGAGAATCTTGCCGACCTTGGCGCGCGGGCCGTTGGTCATCATCACCACACGATCGGCGAGCAGGATGGCCTCGTCGACGTCGTGGGTGATGACCATGGCGGTCAGTTTCTCGCGGCTCCAGACATCCATCAGCACTTCCTGCAACTCCCAGCGCGTCAGCGAATCGAGCATGCCGAACGGCTCGTCGAGCAGCAGCAACTTGGGCGACAGCGCGAAGGCGCGGGCAATGCCGACCCGTTGCTTCATGCCGTTCGACAGTTCCGCTGCCTTCTTGCTCATCGCATCGGCCAGGCCGACGCGGCTCAGGAAGTGGGTGACGATATCGCGGCGTTCGGCCTTGCTGGCGTGCGGATAGACCTGCTCAACGCCGAGCGCCACGTTGTCGTAGGCGCTCAGCCAGGGAATCAGGCTGGGCGCCTGGAAGACGATGCCGCGATCCGGCCCGGCCGAATCGATTTCACGGTTGTCGAGCAGGACGACGCCTTCGCTGATCTCGTTGAGCCCGGCGACCATCGACAGCACCGTCGACTTGCCGCAGCCGGAGTGGCCGATGACTGAAACGAACTCGCCCTTCTTCATGCGCAGGTCGAATTTCTCGACGACGGTCAGCGGCCCCTTCTTGGTCGGATAGATCTTGGAGACCTGCGAGAACTCGACGTAGCGGTCGTAATGCGGCAAAACCTTGACATCGACGTCCTTGGTCGCCCCCGGGCGCAACTGGGCCAGACTTTCCGCATATTCGGCGCTGGTATTCGGCAGCACCTTGGGTAGCGGCACGACATTGCCCGCATCGCCCGCCTGCTCGGCGCCGACCTTCATCAGGTACTCGGTGACCTCCTTGCGCAGGCGCTTGAACTCCGGGTCGTGATTCATCGCCGTGCGGTCGCGCGGCCGCGCCAGGCGGACCTCGAACTCCGGCCCGAAAGTCGCCCCCGGCCCCGGATTGAGCGGGATGATGCGGTCGGCCATCAACAAGCCTTCGTCGACGTCGTTGGTGATCAGGATGACGGTCTTCTTTTCCTGTTCCCAGATGCGCAGGATTTCGTCCTGCAGATTGGCCCGGGTCAGCGCATCAAGCGCCGACAGCGGTTCGTCGAGCAGCAGGATTTCCGGATTGGCCGACAGGGCGCGCGCCACGTTGACCCGCTGGCGCATGCCGCCGGACAACTCGGCCGGGCGCCGGTCGATGGCGTGGGTCAGGCCGACCATCTCGATGTATTTTTCGGTTCGCGCCTGACGCTCGGCGGCCGAAATATCGGGAAAAATCTGGTTGACCGCAAGATCGACGTTCTGACGCACGGTCATCCATGGCATCAGCGAGTAGTTCTGGAAAACGACGCCGCGATCCGGGCCGGGGCCGGCCACCGGCTGGCCCTTGAGGCGGATGTCGCCGCGATCGGCGGCGATCAGGCCGGCAATCAGCGAAATCAGCGTCGTCTTGCCGCTGCCGGAGAAGCCGACGATGGCCACGAACTCGCCTTCGCGGATGCTCAGGTTGATGTCCTTGAGCACATCGGTAGTCTGCTTGCCGCTGCCGTACGACTTGGACAGGCCGGTGATCTCGAGGAAGGCCGCCGTAGCTGCCTCCTCAGGCACCAGCACTTCTTCCTTCATGACGGGGAGTCCCATGTTCATCTCCTAGGCTCAGGCGGCTTCGCCGAAGCTGACCAGTTGCTGCAAAGTAGCCATCATGCGGTCGAGCAGGAAGCCGACGAAACCGATGGTGAACACGGCGACCATGATGCGGCCGAGCGAGTGCGAGCTGCCGTTCTGGAACTCATCCCAGACGAACTTGCCGAGGCCGGGATTCTGGGCCAGCATTTCGGCGGCGATCAGCACCATCCAGCCCACACCGAGCGCCAGGCGCAAGCCGGTGAAGATCAACTTGAGCGACGACGGCAGGACGATCTTGGTGACCTTGGTCCAGGCCGACAGGCGCAGCACCTTGGAAACGTTCATCAGGTCCTTGTCGATCGAGGCGACGCCAACCGCGGTGTTGATCAGCGTCGGCCAAAGCGAGCACAGGGTCACGGTGATCGCCGAGACGATGAAGGATTTCTCGAACATCGGGTTGTCGGAGACATAGACCGCGCTGATCACGATGGTGACGATGGGCAGCCAGGCCAGCGGCGAGACCGGCCGGAAAATCTGGATCAGTGGATTGATGGCGATCTGGAAGGTGCGCGACAGGCCGCACAGGATGCCCAGCGGGATGGCGACCACGGTACCGATGAAGAAGCCGGTGAACACCGTATAGAGGCTGGTCACGATCTGGTCGAGATAGGTCCGCTTGCCGGTCCAGTTGCGCATCGTCACGTCGGCCTTGGGATCTTCGGCCAGCGCTTCGGCGACACGTTTCTTCTGGCGTTCGTAGAAGGCGGCTTCCTTTTCGCGCTCGGCGTAGTGATCGGCAACCAGGCCCTTGGCCTCTTCCAGTACCTGCCCCGGCCCCGGAATCTCACCCAGGCTGGTCTGTACGCCGGAGGCAAGCACGCTCCAGATGGTCAGGAAGATGGCGAAAGCCATGATCGGCACGCCAATCTGCAACAGGATCTCGCGCAGTTGTTCGCGCGGGTCTTCCCCGGCAGCCAGACGCACGAACGGGACGAACCACGTGAGCCCCGTCTTGGTAAAGAAATTTGCAAGTTGATTCAGCATTTTGGTCACCTGTCATTCGCCCGAGGCGAACTGTTCTCTTGTTCAAAAACTTCCCCGTGACGGGCGGCCGGCCGGTCAAGGCCTGCCGCCCCGGGTTTGCACTTACTTGACCGTGGCCTTGCCCTTCAAACCGATCTTCAGGCTGTCGATGTAGGCATTCGGCTTGGAACCGTCATAGGGAACGCCGTCGATGAAGTCCTTCTGGACGGGCTTGAAGCCGGTTTCCTTGTCGAAATCGGGGAAATCGGAGGCCTTCATCTTGCCTTCGGCGATCAGTTCCTTGGCCGCTACGGCATAGATGTCAGGGCGATAGACCTTCTTGGCCATGTCCTTGTACCAGGAGTCCGGCTTGAATTCCGGAATCTGGCCCCAGCGACGCATCTGGGTCAGGTACCAGATGGCATCGGAGTAGTACGGATAGGTCGCGTTGTAGCGGAAGAAGACGTTGAAGTCCGGCACGCTGCGCACGTCGCCCTTCTCGTACTCGAAGGTGCCGGTCATGCTGTTGTCGATGACATTGACGTCAGCCCCGACGTAGTTGGACTTCGAAATCATCTTCGAAGCTTCCTTGCGGTTCTTGTTGTTCTCGGCATCCAGCCAGTAGGCGGCACGAATCATCGCCTTGACCACGGCCTTGTGGGTATTCGGGTACTTGTCGTTCCATTGCTGGGTGACGCCGAAGACCTTTTCCGGATTGTTCTTCTGGATTTCGTAGTCGGTGATCACCGGCGCGCCGATGCCCTTGAACACGGCCTGCTGGTTCCACGGTTCGCCGACGCAGTAGCCGTCGATGGTGCCGGCTTCCATGGTCGCCGGCATTTGCGGCGGCGGAGTCACCGAAATCAGCACGTCGGCTCCGACATTGCCGGCGGTATCGCCCTTGAGCGGGGCGTAGTAGCCCGGATTCAGGCCGCCGGAAGCCAGCCAGTAGCGCAGTTCGTAGTTGTGGGTGGACACCGGGAAGACCATGCCCATCTTGAACGGCTTGCCTTCCTTCTTGTAGTCGTCGACGACGGCCTTCAGGGCCTCGGCCTTGACCGGATGCACCGGCTTGCCGTCCGGCTGCTTGGCCAGCTTGGCCTTGAGCTTGGCCATGACGGCGTTGGAGACGGTGATCGCATTGCCGTTGAGGTCCATGCTGAAAGCGGTGATGACATCGGCCTTGGTGCCGTAACCGATGGTGGCGCCGATTGGCTGGCCGGCCAGCATGTGCGCGCCGTCGAGTTCGCCGGAAATCACGCGGTCGAGCAGAACCTTCCAGTTGGCCTGGGCTTCGAGGGTAACGAACAGGCCTTCGTCTTCGAAGTAGCCTTTTTCGTAGGCAACGGCCAGCGGCACCATGTCGGTCAGTTTGATGAACCCGAACTTGAGATCGGGCTTTTCGACCTTGGCCTTGGCGGCCATGGCCGGCGTGCCGACGGCAAATGCCGCGATCACGGCAGTCGTGAGCAAACCGCGGGCCAGGCGAGCGGTGGGCAATACCCGGGCTTTCGTCTTCAGATGCTGTTTCATGGACCTGCTCCTATTAAAAAAATCGTTTCAAACCAGTGCGCTCGCTGCCTGGACGGCAAACGAAGCGGTATATCCCCGAGGGTCGGAACCATCCCAGCGCACGCCGTCGATCAGACAACTGCTGCGCATGGGAGAAGAAGGAAGGGCAACGCCGACTTGTTCGGCGGCCTGCCGGTAGATGTCGAGGCGATTGACCCGCTTGGCAACCGCCAGGTAATCGGGATGCTCGTCGAGCAAGCCCCAGCGCTTGTGCTGGGTCATGAACCACATGCCGTCCGACAGATAGGGGAAATTGACCGCCCCGTCGGCGAAGAACTTCATGCATTTCTTGTCGTCCCAGCTCTTGCCCAGGCCGTTCTGGTAGCGCCCCAGCATGCGTGCCGCGATGACTTCGGTGTCGGTATCGACATAGGCCGGCAGGGCGATGACTTCGGCCGTTTTCTGCTTGTTGGCCAGCGAGGCATCGATCCAGCGGCTGGCGTCGAGCACGGCAGCAACCAGCGCCCGGGCCGAGTTCGGATGGCGATCGGCCCAGCTGGCCGTCGTCGCCAGCACTTTTTCCGGGTGGTCGGGCCAGATGTCCTGCGAGCTCGCCACGGAGAATCCGATCCCATCGATGATCGCCCGGTTGTTCCACGGCTCGCCGACGCAGCAACCATCCATCCGTCCCTGGCGCATGTTGGCAACCATCAGCGGCGGTGGCACGGTAATCGTCTTGACGTCGTGCAGCGGATTGATCCCGTGGCTGGCCAGCCAGTAGTACAGCCACATGGCGTGGGTGCCGGTCGGAAAGGTCTGGGCGAAGGTATATTCGCGCTGTTGCCGGGAGACCAGGGCGGCCAGACTGGCGCCATCGGTGACGCCGGCCTCGCGCAACTGGCTGGACAGCGTGATGCCCTGCCCGTTCTGGTTGAGCCCCATGAGGATCGCCATGTCCTTTTTCGGACCGCCGATGCCCAGTTCTACGCCATAGACCATGCCGTAGAGCGTATGCGCCGCATCCAGTTCGCCGCTGACCAGCTTGTCGCGCACCGAAGCCCAGGAGTTTTCCTTGCTCGGCACAATCTTGATGCCGTGTTTCTCGTCGAAGCCGTTGACCGCCGCCATGACGACAGAAGCGCAGTCGGTGAGCGGCATGAAGCCGACCCTGAGCGTCTTCTTCTCCGGCGCATCCGATGCGGATGCGCTTATCGCTGCGTTGGTGTCCGCTGATCCGGGCATCATTTTCTCCGTTGCAACAAGGCCGAGGGAAACGCAAAAGCAGCTGAAGCACTGCGATCCGGTTCTGCCATCGACCTTCAAAATAAAAAAAGCGTCACACCCGCATTGCCTTTCGGCTGAAGGGGTGGACGCCTTTGTCCGTGACCCGGCCTACGTTGGCCGGGTCTTCACAGACATCATCGCAATGGTCGTGCCAGGGCTAGTTATTTTGGACTAGTTCTATTTAACTACTTATTTTTCAGTCACTTAGGAGAGCCGGGTTGGCGACCTCGGCCTGGCACGCGATGCACTGTTGCGGTGCAACAGGCCGGATTACCGCACAGCCTTAGAGCAGCACCCGCGCCATGTCGATGACGTCGCGCGCCACCTTGGCCATCGACTGGCCCCGCTCCATGGCCAGTTTACGCATGGCGTGATAAGCGGCATCTTCGTCCAGGCCACGCGCCTTCATGAGCACGCCCTTGGCCTTGTCGACCAGCTTGCGGTCGGTGAGCTTCTGGGAAATTTCATCGAGTTCGCGGCGCAGGGCCTGTGTATCGTCGAATCGGGCGCGCGCCACTTCGACGATAGGCTTGATCCGCTTCGGGTCAAGGCCGTCGACGATATAGGCCGAAACCCCCGCCTTGACCGCGTCGCGGATGGTTTCCTGACCGTCTTCCTGGGTAAAGATGACGACCGGCCGCGGCATGTCCTTGTTCATCGCCGCCAGGTTTTCCAGCGTGTCGCGACTGGGACTGTCGGTATCGATCAGGATCACGTCGGGTTGCAACTTTTCAACTTCGGCCGTAAGGTTTTCGGCATCGGCCAGGATGGCCGCTACCTGATAGCCGGCCAGCGCCAGGCCGGCGCAGATTTCGCCGGCACGGGAGCGCGATTCATCAATAACTAGAACGGTAAGCATGGTGCCTACCTAGCAAGCTACAGGCCAGCGACCTCGAGCGCCGCCGTCGCCATGGCCTGAACCACCAGTTCGTGTTCGCCGATGGCATTGCCCAGCGAAAATTCGACTTTCGGATAGGTCGACCGTAGTACTTCGATCATCTCTGGCGTTTCCTTCTTCAAATGTCCGCCACGGGCGACGAACATCGGCATGACGACGATCTTGTCCGCCCCCTGGGCGACGAGTCCGGCCACGCAGTCGGCCAGATTGGGGGCCATGAACTCGAGAAAAGCCAGCTCGACCGGCACCTTGCTCATGCGCTGGCGAACCGCCGCCTGGACGCGGCGCATCGGGTTGGCCCATTCCGGGTCGCGGGCGCCGTGGGCGAAGAGGATGAGGGCTGTGGTCATGGTTCGTGTCTCGTTGAATGCAGGGATTATCCAGTCCTCACACCGGGAAAGCCAGACCTAAAGCGGCTCACCCCGGTTTTCGGTGCCATGCAAGCAAGAGCAAGGTCAACAGGCAGAAAACCGCCCCGGCGTAAAAGGTGTAAGCCGCGCCGTAGACATCCCAGAGCAGACCGGCGCAGAGGCTGGCCAGCAACATGGCAACCCCACAGGTCAGATTGAAAAAACCGTAAGCCGTTCCGCGCAGATCGGCTGGCGCCGTATCCGCCACCATCGTCGCCAGCAGCCCCTGCGTCATGCCCAAGTGGACGCCCCACAGCGCCACGCCGCCCAATACGGCAGCCCAGTGAGCGCTGCTCGCCAGCACCAGATCGGCCGCGATCAGGACGAGCAGGCCAATCGCCAGCAATCGGGTGTGGCTGACCCGATCCGACAGTTTGCCGAACGGGTAGGCCGACAACGAATACACGATGTTCATGGCGACCATGACCAGCGGAATGAGGGCCAGCGCCATGCCCCCCTGCTCCGCCCGCAGGACCAGAAACGCCTCGCTGAACCGCGCCAGCGTAAACAGCCCGCCGACCGCCACGACCCACCCGTAAGGCGAACCGAGGCGCCGCAGATTGGCCCGGGTAACCGGATTGCGCCGCACCGTCTGCGCAGGCCGGTCCGGCTCCTGGACGCCGAAGACCAGCACGGCCACGGCGAGCAGACCGGGAATCACCGCCACCCAGAAAACAGCCCGAAAATCATCATGCCACAGCAACATCAAAGCGACGGCGAGCAAGGGCCCGACAAAGGCGCCGACGGTATCGAGCGATTGACGCAGACCAAACGCCGCGCCGCGCAATTCCGGCGGGGCGATGTCGGCGACCAGCGCATCGCGCGGCGCCCCCCGAATGCCCTTGCCAATGCGGTCAGCCAGGCGAGCGGCAAAGACGAGGCCGGTACTCGCGGCCAGCGCAAAAACCGGCTTGCTCAGCGCCCCCAGCGCATAGCCAAACACCGCCAGCCCCTTGCGCTTGCCGAGGTAATCGCTGAGCGCCCCGGAAAATACCTTGACGATCAGCGCCGTCGCCTCGGCCAGCCCCTCGATGACGCCGACTACCAGCGCGCTCGCCCCCAGCGTGCCGACCATGAACAGCGGCAGCAGACTGTGGATCATCTCGGATGAGATATCCATGAGCAGGCTGACGAAGCCGAGCATCCAGATGCCGCGCGGCATGGAGGTCGGAGTTGGCGGACTGGATGTCGGGTCGCGCATGGCGGCGGTAGCGTCAAAGAAAGAGGGATATGCCAGCTTAAGCGAAGCCCTGCCCGCCGACCATCCTTTCGGTTTTGGCCAAAATTTCCGGTTGACCGTAGGACTCGCCTCCCGGGCTGAAAAATGGCGACCAAGCTTGATTTTTTTGACTATTTTTTCAAACAGGCCGCGCTCGGCGTCGTGTTTTCCTGGCTCCTGTTTCTTGACTTCCCGTTTCCGCAGGGCTGCTAGGGAAAACACCAATGAGGGAAACCCGGATTGACGGCCTGGCCTGCCTGGACAAAATCGGAGCCTGCCTGTGCCATGGCGCGGGTTTGGAGGAGTTCGGATGCAGCAGCCAACCGAGGGAGAAATAATGCAAAAATTCAGAAACCTGTATGCAATTTTAGGGGCCACATTGTGGTCCGTGGCGGGGCCGTTATGGGCCGAGCCGCAAACCATCAAGATTGGCGTCATCGGCCCGCTCAGCGCAAAGTCGTCGGAGGACATGGGGCTGAGCATTGTCGGCGGGGCCAAGGTCTATCTTTCGGACATCAATACGACGGGCGGGATATTGGGGCGCCAGATCGAACTGGTCATCCGCGACGACCAGGCCAAGCCGGAGGTTGGCGTAGCCGTCGCCCGGGAACTGGTCGAGAAGGAAAAGGTGGTCGCCGTCGTCGGCTTCGCCAATACCGGGGTCACCTTGCCGTCGGCCAAAGTGCTGCAGGAGGCAAAAATTCCGCTGATCGTGAGCGGCGCGACCGGAGCGACGATCACCCGCTCGTTCATGCCGCCCGCCTATCCCGTCAGCTACGTGTTCCGGACCTCGGCCAGTGACGCACTGCAACCGGTCGTCATCCTCGACGACGTGATCGACCGGCGAAAACTGGGCCGGATTGCGCTACTGCACGACGAGTCGCCCTATGGCCAGTTCGGCCGGCAAAGCGTCCTGGCTGAACTTGAACGGCGCAAGCTCAAACCCGTCGCCGTGGCGGGCTTCAAGGTCGGCGAAACGGATATGCGAGCGCAGCTGCAGCAGGTCAAGGAGAGTGGCGCCGACGTCATTGTCATGTATTGCCTGGGGGCCGATGCGGCGACACTGGTCAAAGCTGCCGAGAAAGCGAACCTCAAATTGCCGATGGTCGGCCCGTGGACCTTGTCCCAGAAAACGTTTATCGACCAGGCAGGAAAAAGTGCCGAAGGGGCGCGGACATCGGTGACTTTCATCGAGAGCGAACTGAGTTCGGTCAAGAACCAGTTCTCGCTCAATTACCGAAAGATCAACAAAGTCAGTCGAATTCCTTCGGCAGTGGCCGCGGCCCAGACCTACGACGCGCTGCGCCTGATCTCGCTGGCCATCTTCCAGGCCAACTCGACGGAGGGGCCGCAGATTCAGGCGGCGCTCGAAAATTTGCGATACAACACCTATTCGACCGTCGTTTCGCGCTACGCCAGGCCATTCACCAATACCGACCACGAGGCGGTCGCCGGAAATATGGTCATCATGGGCGAGATTCGCAATGGGCAGGTCGCTTACGCCTACAAGGAGGACGCCAACAGCTCAGCGACAATGCGGACGAAATCGCCTGCCAACTAAGGCTTGAACCGTGAAACAGGGCTAGCGCATCAAAATCAGCCACAAGATCAGGTTGACCGTGAGCGACACCGCCGCCACGAGCTTCCAGAACCGCAGCGGGTTGCGCTCGAGCAGCGCTTGCCGGCCCGGCGCCCGGATGGGCCGGGCGGCTCCGCGCTCGAGGGCGAGGACGAATTCCTCGGCCGTTTCGAAGCGATCCCGGGCCTCGCGGGCAACTGCCTTGAGCAGGATGTTTTCCAGCCAGCCGGGGATTTCCGGGCGCCAACGCGTCGGCCGGGCCGGTTCGCCGAACTTCGGTGTCTGGAAGGGTTCGATTTCGCCGTAGGGGTACTTGCGCGTCAGCAAGTGGTAGAGCGTCACGCCGGCGGCGTAGAGATCGTAGCCGGGCTGCGGCTCGGGGCTGTCGTATAGCTCGGGAGCCATGTAGGACGGCGTGCCGGCCTGGCCGATCGGGTCGTCGGCCTTGCGTTCGGCCAGGCTGACGGCGACGCCGAGATCGAGGAGGCGCAGCACGCCATCCTGGCCGAGGTGGATGTTGTCGGTCTTGATATCGCGATGCACGATGTCGAGCCGATGCAAGGCGCCTATCGCCTTGAGCAGTGCGATGCCGAGGCGGACCACCTCGCCGACCGGAAAATGCTGGCCGGCATCGAGCCGGGCCTGCAGCGTCGCCCCGGCGTGCCAGGTCATGAGGTAGTAGAGGCAACTGCGCAGTTCGGCCGGCACGACCTGCGGGAAGAACGGCGAGACAACACGTTTGGCCCGCCATTCTTCCATGAGCAGGGCGGCGATGGCGCCTTGGTCGCCTTCCATCGCCGGTTGCAGGGTTTTCAACACCAGCTGCTGGCCGTTGCGCGGATTGCGCACGCGGTAGAGCAGGGTTTCGCGCGAATCGTGCAGCACTTCCTCGACGATCAGGCCATCGAGTTCATGCCCCACTTTGAGGCGGTGCGGCAGAGGCAGGCTGGCCGCGCTTTCGAGACTGTCGCGCAGGCTGGCCGATGGCAGGTCGAGGACGTCGACAACGACAGCCGTTGCGTTGTCGTGGCCGCCCTGGGCCAGGGCCAGGCTGGTCAGCGCAGCAGCGGCAGCCTGCGGCTCGGGATGATCGAGCAACACCTCGGTCATCAGCGCATCGGGCAGGACGCCCCAGACCCCGTCTGACACCAGCAGGAAGCGGTCGCCCTGCGCCAGTTCGCCATCGGCGAAATCGAGCAGCACGCGCGGGTCGAGGCCGATGGCGCGCGACAGCACGTTATTGAGTTCCGGGTGTTCCCAGGTGTGGTCGACCGTCATTTGCTGCAGGCGACCTTCGCTCAACCGGTAGATCCGGCTATCGCCGATATGCGCCGTATAGAAACGCTGGCCGCGCAGGACGAGCACCGACAGCGTCGTCGCCATGCCGGACAACTCGGCGTTGCGACTCCCCTCGGCGATGACCCAGCGGTTGAGCGCCGCAGTCACCGTTTCGATGGCGCGCGGCACGCCCCAGGTGTCGGGCGTCGCGAAATAGTCGGAGAGCAGGCCGCGCACCGTGTATTCGGACGCCTCGCGCCCCCCCTTGTGGCCGCCGATGCCGTCGGCGACCGCGGCGACGACGCCCTTGTTTTCGAGCTCCAGCCCTTCCGGCGTGGCGACACCGCAAAAGTCCTCGTTCCGCTCGCGCGGCCCGGTCAGGGAGGCATGACCGATGGCCAGTTGCAGGCCGTTTTTCGATGGATTAGCCATGCCCGTCATGTTACGCCCGGGGAGAGCGTCAGCCACGCACCAGGTTCTCGTAGCGGCCGGTCAGGCTGTCCATGATTTCGAGAATCCGCTCGCTGGTCGTCGCCACGTTGCGGGCGGCGATCTCCTTGATCGATTCCCGACCATTCAGCGCCTGCTCGAAAAATAGCCATTGAATGTTGGCCAGCTCCAGTTCGGTGCGTATGGCCGCATTGTTCTCCGGCGCCGCATTCAGCTCGTCGAGCGCCGCGACAAATTCGCGCCGCGCCGTGCCGAGCTCGGCCCGCAGGCCGTTCGAGTCAAGGCCGGACTGCTCAAACAGGAAACACTTGGCTATGCGCTGCGACAGCATGCGTTGACGCCCGGAAATATTGACCAGGTGACCGGCGCTGTTGGCTGCGTGTTTTTCGTAGAGCACGGTCAAGGCATGGGCGGCGCGCAAGGTATTTTCCGACTCGGTCAGCACCAGCCGGGCATTTTCCGCCGAACGTGGTCGGGACAACACCTCGCGATAGCGCGGCCAGGCAGTATTCAGGGCAAGCAGCGCATTCTGGATACCCTCCGTCGGCGCCAGTGTCTTCAGTTCCGTCAACTGCGCTTCGAACAGCCGACGCGAGCCATCGAGCAAGAGCCCCGCGCGCTCCGGTATCACCCCGGCCGCTTGCATCGCGTAGGCCTTGGCCATGCGCTGCGACAACATGCGCTGGCGACCGGCCTTGTTGATTGCGGCGCCGACGCCAAGCTCGCCGGTCGGCTTGGCCTCGTTCAGGGCAAATACCGGGGAGGCCAGCAGCCCCCCGGCGGCGCAGATCAGAAATGTTCTTCTCTTCATGGCAGACGTCGGCTGGCGATCAGATCTTGGCGGCGGTCAGGTGGCTGGCACCCCAGGTCGTGCGCCAGCGGGTCTTGACGCTGGTCAGGCCGATCAGCGCGAAGACGGCGAGGCCGGCGAAGATGAGGAAACCGGCCTGATAAGTCCCGGTCAGTTGCTTCGAGTAACCCAGGCTGGAGGCCAGGTAGAAGCCGCCGACGCCGCCGGCCATGCCTACCAGGCCGGTCATCACGCCGATTTCCTTGCGGAAGCGCTGCGGCACGAGCTGGAACACGGCGCCGTTGCCCATGCCGAGGGCGAGCATGGCGCCGACGAAGGCAACCAGTGCCATCCACGCTGCAGGCAGGCCGAAGCTGACGATCGCCAGAAAGATGGCGGCGAAGACGTACATCACGGACAGGGACTTGACGCCACCGATGCGGTCGGCGACGTTGCCGCCGATCGGGCGGACCAGCGACCCGGCAAAGACACAGCCGGCGGTGAAGAAGCCGGCCATCTTCGGATCAAGGCCGTACTGGGTGTTGAAGTAGATGACCAGCGACGAGGCCAGGCCGACGAAGCCGCCGAAGGTGACCGAGTAGAAGAACATGAACCACCAGGCATCCTTGTCCTTGAGGACCTTGAGGTATTCGGCAAAAGTCTTGGGCGGCGGCGCATCCGGCGCATCCTTGGCGAGGAAGCAGAAGGCGATCAGCACGATGATCAGGGGGATCAGCACGATCCCGAAGACGTTGGTCCACCCGAAGGCGGCGGCCAGACCCGGCGCGAACAGCGCAGCCAGCGCCGTACCCGAGTTGCCGGCCCCGGCGATGCCCATCGCCGTGCCCTGATGCTCGGCCGGATACCAGCGCGAGGCGAGCGGCAGAGCGGCGGCGAAAGAGGCGCCGGCGACGCCGAGGAAGAGGCCGAGGATCAAGACCTCGGCATAGGAATGGACGCCGACCTGCCAGGCATAGGCCATGGCTCCGATCACGACGACCTGACCGATGATGGCGGCCTTCTTGGGCGACAGGCGGTCGACCAGGATGCCCATGACGATGCGCAGCAGCGCCCCGGCCAGGACCGGCGTGGCGACCATCATGCCCTTTTCGGCGTGCGACAGGCCAAGATCCTTGGCGATGCCGACACCGAGCGGGCCGAGGATGACCCAGACCATGAAGGCAAGGTCGAAATAAAGGAAAGCGGCGAGCAGCGTTGGCGTATGGCCAGCCTGCAGGAATGATTTCTTGTCCATTTTGGGTAATTTTCCGGGTTGACCGTAGCAACGGTCGTTAAGGGGGATCGCTTGTTTCAGCGCATGGCGTCGTCGCCATCAGCCCACCCTCGTTGGCGGAAAATCGCTGTGATGTCCTTACGTTGCAAGTGGCGTGCCAAGGCAACGAAGTACCGATTCACGGGGACATGGGGAAATCAACCCGCGAATCCCGCACCAAAAGTGAGCGCACATTTCCATTGCGGTGCGACTTTTGGGGGATGGGCGGGGGCCATGAAGTCAGCCCCCCCCCGGGGAAGTCATGAGCTAGCCGGCGAAGAGACGCGACAGCATTTCAGCGCCGGTGCTCGGTGAACGCCGCCCTGCGCGCAGGGCGGCAACAGATGGTTCGGGATGCTAGATGAGGATGTAACGATGGCAGTGAGATTCGTTGGCCAGTGCCCGCAAGGCCTCCTCAACCGGAATCTGGACCAGGCTCACCGACCACTGCCGCCGGTCGGCGCAATGCATCACGGGCAGCTCGGCGCGGCCACCGCGTTGATCAGCGCCGGCCGCCGCACTCGATTCGATGCGCAGGTGGACTTCGGGGTTTTCCAGCCAGGCCACCAAACCTTTCAACAACTTGTCGGGCGACAGCTCCTGTTCCGCCAGAACAAACCCCGCCGCCTGATCCTCGTCAGCCGCCGCAGCATTGGCCCGGTTTTCAATATTCCACTCGGCTCTGGGGATCTTCCCCCTGTGCCGCAGCGTATCAACGTGCGCGCGAAACTGGCCCAACAGACGATGCAGACAGGAGTTGCGCAGGCTTTCCCGGCAGTACTCCTCGCTATGCCCGATGCTGCGGACGGTGTGGTCAGCGAATTGCAGCCCCGGCTTATTGCCGGCCGTCACCTTCTCGCGAACGCCCAGGAGGCCGAAGAATTCGAGATTGCCGTCCCTGGCCAGCGCAGGCAGGAAGTCCCTGACCTCGATGCTGCGACCGAGCGCGGCCTGGACATCCTCGGGTGCAGGAAAGAGGGTCTGAACAAAGGGATTGTTGCCGGGCTCGCCGGCCGAAATTTCGAACGGGCCGGGTATCGCCTGAATCTGCTGGTGGTAATACAACTCTGCGGAATGCAGCGCCTGGGCCAGGATGGGTTCGAAATTGTCCGCCTCGGCTATCGATGGCCCCAGCGCGGTAACGACCTTCTCGACAAAGCGGTGGGTCGGAGACAAGGCGCGCGGACCGCGAACAAGGCCACTGAGCTTGTTGAAAAACATCGTGAAGCCCTCCCAAAAAAGAACATTGGAATATTAACTCCGTTTTGGAAGGGAGGAACCGTGAATATCGTTTGCGACATACTGAGCCGAGGGGGCCAGTACCATGTCATTTTTGCGCCTTTTTCCCGGTCGACCGTAGCTTTCCGCTCCCTGTGGCCGAATCAGCCAAAGCGGGCGGCGCTCACCACGACGAGGGCAAGCATGAGTACGAAGGAAACGCTTTTCCAGAAAATCACCGGATTGCGCTCGATCAGTGGCGGGCGGGTCTTGTTGAGGAATTCCTGGTTCGGGTGGTGGAGGTCGTAGACGAACTCCGATAGTTCCTCGTAGCGCGCCAGAGGGTCGGGTTCGACGGCCTTGCGGATGGCGGCGTCGATCCAGGCCGGGATGTCGCGCTCTTCGTTGAGCACGCTTTGATAGGCGAGCTTTTTCTGCGCCGCCCGGGTCCGCGTCTTGGCCGCTTCGACGCCGTAGGGCAGCTTGCCGGAGAGCATCTGGTAGGCGATCACGCCGAGCGAGTAGATATCGGAGCGCGACGAACCGGTTTCGCCGAGGAAGTATTCGGGCGCAGCGTAGGCGGCCGAGCCGAGCAGATTGATCTGTTCGATCGGGGTGGCGATTTCCATGACGCCGGCCACCCGGGTGGCGCCGAAGTCGAGGATTTTCACGGTGCCGGCACCGTCGATCATGATGTTGTCCGGCTTCAGGTCCTGATGCACCATTTCGAGGCGATGGAAGGCCTGCAGGCCCTTGGCGATCTGGTCGACGATACCGCGCACGCTGGCCAGGTCGGGCTTGGGGTTGTCGATCATCCACTGGGCCAGGGTCTGGCCTTCGATGTATTCGCTGACGACGTAGATCGAATGGCGCTGGCGTGTCTGCGAGCACGGCTTGACGACGTGCGGGCTGTTGATCCGGCGGGCAATCCACTCTTCCATCAGGAAACGTTCGAGATAGGCCGGGCTGTCGCGCTGATCGACCGAGGGCGTCTTGATGACGACGCGCTCGCCGGTCTCGCCATCGACCGCCAGATAGATGTGGCTGCGGCTGCTGATGCGGATTTCGCGGAGGATCTCGAAGCCCTCGAAACGCATGCGCGCCTCAAGTCGGGGCGGAAAGGGCAGCGCCGAAAGCTGCCGGTACATCTCGTTGGACTCCGGGCTGGGCAAGCCATCGATACGGACAATCTGCAGGGTCAGGTTGTCGCCGCTGCCGCGCCGGAAGGCCTCGTCGCAAATCGCCTGCGCGGCCTCGTCGAGTCGGCCGTCGCAAGCCGCGATAGCCGCCGCCACGTCGGCTGCATCGGTGTGTTCGTAGACGCCGTCGGTGGCCAGCACCAGTACGTCGCCGACCTCAAGCGGCAGCGCCTGGTAGTCGATCTCGACCTTGCGATCCATGCCCAGGGCGCGGGCCAGGTAGGTCTCCTGCGACGAAATGCGGACCCGATGGTCCTCGGTCAGTTGTTCGAGTTTGCCGCCGCGCAGCCGATAGATGCGGGCGTCGCCAACATGGAACAGGTGGGCGGTCGTCGACTTGATGACCACACCGCTAAAGGTGCACACGTAGCCGCGCTCGCGCTCGTAGCGGTGCTGGCTGTGCTGGGTCTGGGCATGCAGCCAGGAATTGATGGCGACCAGAACGTGTTCAACCGAGGTCCTGACGGACCAGGCATCCGACGTGCAGTAGTAATCGTCAAGCAACGCCGTCACCGCGGCCTGCGCTGCCTCCTGGCTGACCGCGCTGCTGCTGACGCCATCGGCCAGCGCCAGCGCAACGCCCTTGGCGGTCAACTGCGGCTCGCGGGGTACCTGGGCGCCGTGAAAGTCCTGATTGATTTCCTTGCGTCCTGGTGCGGAATACTGGCCGACGGACACTTTCAGTTGCTGGTTCATGGTGAATGCGCAAGTTGACGAAAAAAGCCCCTGCCCGTTGCGGACAGGGGCGGCGACTTTACCGCAAACGCATCAGGCGATGGCGCGCTTCGGGGCAGTCTTGTAGTGGGTCGAGAACAGCGTGGCGCCGACGAAGGTCAGGCCGCCGACCAGGTTGCCGAGGACGGTCGGAATCTCGTTCCAGATGAAGTAGTCCATCAGCGTGAAGTTGCCACCCAGCATCAGGCCCGACGGGAACAGGAACATGTTCACGATGGAGTGCTCGAAGCCCATGTAGAAGAAGACCAGGATCGGCATCCACATCGCCAGTATCTTGCCCGAGACCGTGGTGGACATCATCGCGGCGACAACACCGGTCGATACCATCCAGTTGCACATCACACCGCGGATGAACAGCGTCAGCATGCCGGCGGCACCGTGCGCGGCATAGCCGAGGGTACGGCTTTCACCGATCACGCCGAGCTTCTGGCCGACGGCGTTGGGCGCCTCGGTGAAGCCGAAGGTGACGATGATGGCCATGAACAGGGCCACGGTCAGCGCACCGCCGAAATTGCCGAAAAAGACCAGCGTCCAGTTGCGCATGACGCCGCCCCAGGTGCAGCCCGGGCGCTTGTCGATGACGGCCAGCGGGGCCAGCGTGAACACGCCGGTCAGCAGG
>PHCF01000022.1 GCA_002842145.1 Betaproteobacteria bacterium HGW-Betaproteobacteria-6
GGCGCTCTGAACGGCAGCAACGGCAACGTCGGAACCAGCCGGAGCAGACTTGGCAGCCTTTTCGAGCATGGAAGCAACATTCTTCTGGAAGTCGCCGAATTGGGCTTCAACCATCTTGGTCAGTTGTTCCTGGGTTTCGGCGGAGATTTCGTAAACTGACTTGGAGTAGGCAACAGCCTTCTCGACGCTCGGCTGGGCCAGGGAAGCCTGGATGGACAGGGCTTCCTGCGGATCCTTGGCACCCATCAGGGCCTTGGCGTTGGAGACGGAGTCTTCCAGCACGGAACGGGCGGTTTCCAGATTCAGGCTGGCGATGCGTTCAGCGGAAGCCAGGGCGGTGTTGGCAACGGACAACAGGGAATCGACAGCGGCTTTGTTGGCGGCGGCGAATTGCTCGGGATTGATGGACATCGGAAGCTCCTTGGATTGGATAAAAAGTTATTGCAGCGGACGCATTGTAACAATGTTTTCAACAAAATGCTGCATTGCAGCAATGTCGCTGGTATGGCTTGGCTAAAGAGTCTTCAGCCATGGTGCCAAACATCTGTTTCAAACGTATTGCATAAATGTGATTCCAGATTCGGCGATTTTTTGGGGAAAATGCCTTGAAAGCGTTCTGTTATCGATGTTCCGTGTGACTCGCGAAACAGTATTTCGGAAAAGCCAGCGACCGGTGATTATGCATTATGAACGCAAATTTGGGTTGTTGCGTTTACAACAAATTTCTTCCGGGCGGGCGACGCGCACCTCAATTTTGTGCATCAGGACGGCCAGTCCGGCTGGTCTTGTCCCGGGTGATAGAATCCGCCCGGTTTCAGCCCAAGCTATTTTTTCCGATCGGACCCCATGCATTTCGACATCATCGTCATTGGCGCCGGCGCGGCCGGCATGATGTGTGCGGCCCAGGCCGGCGCGCGCGGCCGGCGCGTGCTGCTCGTCGATCACGCCGATACGCTCGGCGAGCGCATCCGCATTTCGGGCGGCGGGCGCTGCAACTTCACCAACCGCACGGTCAGTGCGGAAAACTACCTGTCACAGAATCCGCATTTCTGCCGCTCGGCACTGGCCCGCTTCTCGCGGTTTGATTTCATCGCGATGATGGACAAGCGGCGCATTGCCTACCACGAGCGCGAACACGGCCAACTGTTCTGCGACGAATCCGCCGAGCAGATCATCGACATGTTGCGCGATGCCTGCGACGACGCCGGTGTCCAATGGGCTTTTCCTTGTGCCGTGCAGCATGTCGAACGTCATCCCGGCGAAACCGCCAGGCGTTACACGGTCGACACAGAAAAAGGCCGATTTTCATGCCAGTCGCTGGTCATCGCCACCGGCGGACTGGCCATCCCGAAAATCGGTGCCAGCCCGTTTGGCTACCGGCTGGCCGAGCAATTCGCCGTTCCCGTCGTTGCGCCCAAACCGGCCCTCGTGCCGCTGGCGCTGGCGCCGGAGGTGCTCGACCCGATCAAGCCGCTGGCTGGCTCGACGCTCGATGCCGTCGCCCAATTTGACGACGCACAGTTCCGCGAGAACGTGCTGATCACCCACCGCGGCCTGTCCGGCCCGGCCATCCTGCAGATTTCCAGTTACTGGCAGATGCAGGAATACCGGAGCGGCAAAAAGAAGCCCGTCGAGATCGACCTGCTGCCCGGCCTCGATGCCGGCGCCTGGCTCGAAGAGCACCGGCAAGGCCGGGTACATCTGCCCAATCTGCTGGCCGAACGCCTGCCCCGGCGTTTTGCCCACGAATGGTGTGCGCAGCTCGGCGGCGAAAAACTGGTGACGGGCCCGATTGGCGAACTGGGCCGCCGCGATCTCGAGATGATCGCCGGCAAGCTCAACGCCTGGCCGCTCATGCCGGCCGGCACGCTGGGTTTTGCCAAGGCGGAAGTGACCTTGGGCGGCGTCTCGACCGACGCCCTGTCGTCGAAGACCATGGAAGCCAAGGCCGCGCCCGGCCTGTATTTCATCGGCGAGGTGGTCGATGTCACCGGCTGGCTGGGCGGCTACAACTTCCAGTGGGCGTGGTCGTCAGGCTGGGTGGCCGGGCAGTTTGCCTGAATCGACGAGGCTTCAACGTAAAATGGGCATTCGGTCAATGGCGCGAAGAAGAGGGGCAGGGCGGTGATGGACTGGCGAGAATGGGAGAAATTTCGGGCCCGGCTGCGTAGCGAAGTGCACCATCTGGCCAGGCTGAACCCCAGCGACCGGCGCTGGCCGATGCCGCACCTCGATTACGGTCTCATCTCGTCGATGGGCGGGCTGGCCTTTCTTTACCTGCCCGCCATGCCGCTGGCCCACCGCTTGGTGGCACTCATGGCCGCGGCTTTCGGTTTGTGTTCCTGCTACATCCTAGGGGTGATGACCCATTTCATGCCGCTGCTCTTCGTGCCGGTACTGACTTTCATTGCCATCGCCGTGTCGATGCTGTGCCGTTATTTTGTGGTTGCACCACCGGGCAGCCTGTTTTTCGTCATGGCGGCGGCCATTGGCGCTTATTCTCCGGTCGAATTCCTGCAGATTCCGACCTTCGTCGGCTTGCTCGCCATGGGCAGCCTGCTCGCCTGCCTGATCGGCTTCTGCTACAGCTTGTACACGCTGCGCCTGGCGCCAGCCCAGCCCGTCCAGCCGCTACCGTCGCTCAATTTCGATTTTGTCGTTTTCGATTCGCTGGTGATCGGCGTGTTCGTCGGCATTTCGCTCGTCTTCGCCCAGCTCTTTCAACTTGATCGGCCGTACTGGGTGCCGGTCAGTTGCCTCGCCGTGATTCAGGGGGCTTCGCTGCGCGCGGTCTGGAACAAGCAGGTGCACCGCATTGCCGGTACCGCCATCGGCCTGGTTGTCGCCTGGGGCTTGTTGCTGCTGCCGCTCGACAAGTGGAGCGTTTCGCTGATGATGATGGCGCTGGCCTTCGTCATCGAAATGCTGATCGTCCGCCACTACGGGTTGGCGGTGGTATTCATCACACCACTGACCATTCTGCTGGCCGACGCCGCCCAGCTCGGCCATGGCACACCCAACGCCATTCTTGAAGCGCGCCTGATCGACACGGTGCTCGGTTCGCTGGTCGGGCTGGCCGGCGGATTGTGTCTGCACAGCCCGGCATTTCGCGACAAGCTGGGCCGCCCGATCAGGCGGCTGTGGCCGTCACGCAACGCGCTTTGACTAGGCCTTGCCTGCTATGGAAAGCGCCACGGCCTCGGCAACCTTGATGCCGTCGACGCCAGCCGACAAAATCCCGCCGGCGTAACCGGCACCTTCGCCGGCCGGGTAGAGGCCGCGGGTGTTGATACTCTGGTAATCGGCGCCGCGCTTGATGCGGATCGGTGACGAGGTGCGCGTCTCCACTCCGGTGAGTACGGCATCGGCCATGGCGAAACCGCGAATCTGTTTGTCGAAGGCCGGGATGGCTTCACGCAGCGCGTCGATGACGTAGGCCGGGGCGCAACTGGCCAGATCGGTCATGTGCACGCCGGGCTGGTAGGACGGATCGACTTCACCGAGCTGGGTGGACGGCCGGCCGGCGAGGAAATCGCCGACACGCTGGGCCGGGGCGGCGTAGTTGCTGCCGCCGGCGACGAAGGCGGCTGATTCCCAGTGGCGCTGAAAATCGATGCCGGCCAGCGGGTTGGTCCGGTAGTCGCCGGGGAAATCCTCGGGCTTTACTTCAACGACCAGCGCTGCATTGGCATTGCGTTCGGCGCGCGAATACTGGCTCATGCCATTGGTCACGACGCGGCCTTCTTCCGAGGTGGCGGCGACGACCTGGCCGCCGGGGCACATGCAGAAGCTGTAGGCGGCGCGGCCGTTGCCGCAGTGATGGACGAGCTTGTAGTCGGCGGCGCCGAGGATTTCGTTGCCGGCATTGGGGCCGAAACGGGCGTGGTCGATCATCGCCTGCGGGTGTTCGATGCGGAAGCCGATGGAGAAGGGCTTGGCCTCGATGTAAACGCCTTGTTCGTAAAGCGCCTGGAAGGTGTCGCGGGCGCTGTGGCCGACGGCGAGGACGACGTGGTCGGTGGCGATGGTCTGGCCGTCAGCCATGACCACACCGCGGACCTGATGGTCGTCGATGACCAGTCGCTCGACCTTGCTGCCGAAACGGATTTCGCCGCCCAAGTCGGTGATCGTGGCGCGGATATTCTCGACCATCTTGACCAGCCGGAAAGTGCCGATGTGCGGCTTGCTGACGTACATGATCTCTTCCGGCGCGCCGGCCTTGACGAACTCTTCGAGCACCTTGCGGCCGTGGTGCTGCGGATCCTTGATCTGGCTGTAGAGCTTGCCGTCGGAGAAGGTGCCGGCACCGCCTTCGCCGAACTGGACGTTCGATTCCGGGTTGAGCTTGTTGTTGCGCCACAGGCCCCAGGTGTCTTTCGTCCGCTCGCGCACGGCCTTGCCGCGTTCGAGGATGATCGGCTTGAAGCCCATCTGGGCCAGGATCAGCCCGGCCAGCAGGCCGCAGGGGCCGGTGCCGATGACGACCGGGCGCATTTTTAAATCGGCGGGGGCTTGGGCAACGAATGTGTAGTCGGTATTCGGGCGCGGCCCGACATTGCGGTCATCGGCCAGCTTTTTGAGCAGCGCCGGCTCGTCGCGGACATTGAAGTCGAGCGTGTAGATCAGCGTGATCGCCGATTTTTTGCGTGCATCGTAGCTGCGCTTGAAAATCGTGAAGTCGATCAGTTCGCCATCGGCGATGCCCAATCGCTGGCAGAGGGCCGGACGCAGCGCATCGGCGGCGTGGTCCAGCGGCAGCTTCAGTTCGGTCAGTCTCAACATGCGTGTAATCCGGAAATTTCAGCGTTCCTTGAACTGCTTGTGGCAGGTCTTGCAGGCGTCGTGTACGGCGTCGTAGGCCTTTTCGACCCGCACCTTGTCCTTGCTCTGGGCGGCGGCGAGCAGGGCGTCGGTGGCGGCGATGAAGGCCTGCTTGTCCTTTTCGAACGCTTCCGGCTGTTTCCAGACTTCGGCCGTCGCCTTGGTCGGCGGGTAATTGGTGTCGGCGCCGAAATAGGCCCACGGACCATCCCGCTTGGCGAGCAGGGCTTCGGCCATGGGCAGGAACTTGTCGGCGTTATATTTTTCTTTGCGCAGCATCACGCCCATCGGCTCGAAAGTCTTGACGATCTCCTTGAAGGCGACCTGGCGGTGCTTGACCGGCTGACCCGGCCGCGTGTCCTCGACCTCGCCGCAGCCGGCCAGCATGGCTACGGTCAACAGGAAAAAAACGCGAAATTTGAACGGCTGGGACATGGCTGGCGATCGGAAGCAGGGCGGGGCCCGGGAGCGCGAATTATACGGGGTGCGCGCAGCATGGTGGGCTCGTCGGTACGCTCTTGGTCGACTTCAAAATTGGCCGATTTTTCCGGTTGACCGTAGCAAGCCGTCGTCGCCGCGCCTTCGTCGATTTACGGTAAAGTTGGCGCAGGCAGTCACAATCTGGGAGCCCGCCATGTTCGATCTCTACATCGGCAACAAAAACTACTCGTCGTGGTCCCTGCGGCCGTGGCTGTTGATGAAGCATTTCGCCATCCCTTTCACCGAGCACATGGTGTCGGTGGCCGGGCGGGACTACAACGCGGCGCTCAAGCCATTGGCCGGCAATGCCCGCGTGCCCTGTCTGCATGAGGATGGTTTCCAGGTCTGGGAGAGCATCGCCATCGCCGAAACCCTGGCCGAACGCTATTCGCAAATGTGGCCGGCCGATGCTCGGGCGCGGGCCAGGGCGCGCAGTATTTCGGCTGAAATGCACGCTGGCTTCACCCACCTGCGCAGCGCCATGCCGATGAATCTCAAGTTCAAACTCAAGGGCAAGCCGGCGACGCCGGAGGTCCAGCGCGACATCGACCGCGTCGTCGAAATCTGGAGCGAGGCGCGCAGCCAGTTCGCGTCCGGCAACGGCCCGTGGCTGTTCGGTGAATTTTCGATGGCCGACGCGATGTTCGCGCCCATTGTCTGCCGCTTCAACGTTTACAACGTGCCGCTGCCACCGGTCGCCGCCGCCTACCGGGACGCCATGCTGGCCCACCCAGCGATGCTCGAATGGCATGCCGCCGCCCTCCTGGAAACCGAGGCGCACGCCCATTACGACCGGCTGGCCGACGACTATGGCGGCCCGCGTTGAGCCCCGGCGGCGATTTTAATTTTGCCCATTTTTCCCGGTTGACCGTGGGATCGTCGACCAACGACCTCGCCGCCGGGTTGCCGGCCTGATGCCAGACAGGGATAGAATGGCCAAGACCAATCCGTGTCTGTCAGCCACCCGCCAGCGAAAACCGTGAACAGCGATCCCACCATCGATGTCAATGACCTTCGGATAGGGATCTACGTCTATCTCGATCTGCGCTGGTTCGAGCATCCGTTTGCCCTAGGCCACTTCAAGATCAAGAGCGAGGAGCAGATCCGGACCATCCGCGGGCTGGGCCTCAAGCGCGTGCGCTACAGCCCTGACCTGAGCGACCGCGAGAGTCGGGAAGAGGCGGTCGTTCCGGCCGAGGAGCCGGTCAAGGATGAGGTCAGTCCGGTCATTGCCCAGGCGCTGGCCGCCAAGAAGGCGATGATCGAGCGCATTCACCAGCAGCGCGAAGCGGCGGCCCGCATCGAAAACGCCTTCATCGTGACGGCCAGTACGATCCGCGATGTCGAAAAAAGCATCCTGACCAGGCCGGCGGAAACGCTGAAAGCGGCCAATCAGCTGGTCAACCAGATTTCCGAATCGATCCTCAGCGCACCGGAACTGGCCATTCACGTCATGGGCGACATGGCCGGCGGCGAGGAGCTGTATTTCCATTCGCTCAATGTCACCATGCTCTCGCTGATGCTCGCCCGCGACCTCGGCGTGCCGCAGGAGGCGGTGACCGCGCTCGGCATGGGGGGATTGTTCCACGACCTCGGGCGGGCCGAAATTCCCAGCCGCATTCTGCTCAAGGTCGAGCCGTTGACGCCGGCCGAACAACATCTCTACGAGCAGCATTGTGACTACGGCGTGACGCTGGGCAAGCGTCTCGGGTTCTCGCCCGCCGTACTTGCCATCATCCAGCAGCACCACGAAATGTTCGACGGCTCGGGCTATCCGCGGCGTCTCAAGGGCGAGAGCATCAACCTGCTGGCCCGCATCGTCGGGCTGGCCAACTACTACGACGAGCTGTGCAATCCGGTCAATATCGCCAATGCGCTGATGCCGCACGAAGCCTTGTCGCAGATGTTCGCCAGGTTGCGTGGCAAATTCGATCCGCGCCTGTTGCAACTGCTCATTCGTCGGCTCGGCGTCTATCCGCCGGGCACCGTCGTCCAGTTGTCGAACGGCGCCATGGCCATGGTGGCAACGGTCAATACCAGCCAGCCGATGAAGCCGATTCTCGTGGTGTACAACGAATCCGTTCCGCGCGACGAGGCGATCCTGATCGACCTGTCGCTGGACCCTGACCTCAATATCGCCAAGGCCATCAAGCCGGCCCTGGTGCCGCGCCACGTCTATAACTACCTGAGTCCCCGCAAACGGGTCAGCTACTACTTCGACGCCTGCCAGGGGCAAGAGGGGGCCAAGAAATGATCTCTCTCGAGCAAAAGATGCTCGATCACAGCGCCAGCATGATTCTGCTGGTCGATACCGATGGCCTGCAGATCGTCCGGGCCAATCGTCAGGCCGGACAGGTCCTCGGTTACACGGTGGACGAATTGCTTTCGCACAAGATCGTCGATATCGAAAGTTCGCTGCAGGATGTCTTCTACTGGGAAGAGGTCGCGGCCGGAAACTTTACCGAAATCGAATGGCAGGAAGGGCTTTACTGTGGAGCTGATGGCGAACTGATCGAAGTGTCGAAATCGATTTCTCTGATCCGGCATGACGACAAAACCTATCTACTTGTTCAGGCCCGCGACATCCGCCAGGAACGCCGGACCGAAGAACAACTCGAGCAAACGCTGTCGCGCCTGCGGGCGACCCTGGAAGCAACCGGTAACGGGATTCTGGCCATCGACTGGCATGGTCGGATCGTCAGCATGAACCGCATGTTCTCGGCGATGTGGGCGATTCCCGATGAACTGCTCGAACTGCACAAGGACGACGACATCATCGCGCATGTGTCGAGCCTGGTGAAGGAGCAGGCCGCCTGCCGGGAAAGGTTGAGTGCCATCGTGGACAGCGAGGAGAGCGACGAGCATTTCAGCCTGGCCGACGGCCGGGTTTTCGAATGCAAGTCGCGGCCGCAATATCTTGGCGAACACATCGTCGGTCGCGTTTTCAGCTTTGCCGACGTGACCCGCCGCATCGCCGCCGAGGATGCCCTGCGCGAATCCCGCGACGAACTCGAGCGGCGCGTCGAGCAGCGCACCGCGGAACTGCAGTCGGCCAACAGCAATCTGAAGGCCGAGCGCGAGCAGCAGGCAGCGCTGATCGCTCGCCTGGAAGAGGCGCAGAGCCAGTTGATCCAGTCCGAAAAGATGGCCTCCATCGGCCAACTGGCGGCAGGCGTGGCGCACGAGATCAACAACCCCGTCGGCTTCATCAAATCCAATCTTGGTACGCTCCAACGCTACATCGCGGACTTCAGCAAGGTGCTCAATGCCTACGCCGAAATCGAGCACGAACTCGGCGAAGCGTCCCAGGCCAGCGTCAGCCAGTTGAAGAAGGATCTCGAACTTGACTACCTGCAGCAGGATCTCGACGTCCTGCTGACTGAAACCAACGATGGCGTCCAGCGTGTTCAGGACATCGTCCGCGACCTCAAGAGTTTCTCCCACGTCAGCAGCTCGGAAATTGTCCTGGCCAACCTCGAAATGGGGCTGGACAGCACCCTCAATGTGGTCTGGAACGAAGTCAAGTACAAGGCCAAGGTGGTCAAGGAATATGCCGGCATTCCCGAAATCATGTGCGCGCCGTCGCAACTCAATCAGGTCTTCATGAACCTGCTGGTCAATGCCTCGCAGGCCATCGAAGAGCGGGGGCAGATCAACATCCGGACAACCAGCAGCGAGGCCGAGGTGCGCATTGAAATCGAAGATAGCGGACGCGGCATTCCACCGGAAAACCTCGGACGCATCTTCGAACCCTTCTTCACCACCAAACCGGTTGGCAAAGGTACCGGGCTGGGGCTTTCGCTGTCCTACGGCATCGTCAAGAAACACCATGGCCGCATCGAGGTGAGCAGCGAGGTCGGCAAGGGCACCCGGTTTACGGTCGTCCTGCCGCGTCAGGTCGACTATGCTGCTGCCGAGTCAGGCGGCGAAAAACTTGGGGAATCCGTCCTCTCCGATAGCGGAAAGTGACGCCACCGGGCCGGCCGATGCCGTTCAGGCCCGGCGGTCGGCGCCCGGTCTAGGCTGGCTGCGTCGATCCGGGCGTCCCGGTTCCCTGATGCCGCGACCGCGCAATACCAGCACCGGGACGAGGATCAGGAAAAGCAGGACGAGGGCCGCGAGCAGCAGGTAATTGTCGAGAATGGCTTGCAGCATGGCGCGCTCCGTTGGGCTTGGTGGCAGCGGCCATTTTACGCCGGTCCTCGGCCGGGGGCGCGCTGCTTCTTCGGCCAGCCCTGGGCAACTGACTGCTACGGTCAACCGGGAAAAATGGCGAAATTAGAAATGGATGTGTTTATGATGAACGTCCTCCAGTCTGCAACGCCAAAGCCATGAAACAGACGATCAGCTTCATTACCCTCGGCGTCGCCGACCTGGCTCGCAGCCGGGCTTTCTACAAGGCACTCGGTTGGCGGGAATCGTCGGCCAGCCAGGAGGCGATAGCCTTCTTCCAGGCTGGCTCGGTGGCCTTCGGCCTGTTCCAGCGCGAGGCGCTAGCCGAGGACGCGGCGGTGCCGCCGGCCGGTAGCGGTTTTCCCGGTTTTACGCTGGCTCACAACGTGCCGTCCGAGGCGGCCGTGATCGCCACGCTGGACGAGGCGGTGGCGGTCGGCGCGACACTGGTGCGCCCGGCCGACAAGGTTTTCTGGGGCGGATTTCGCGGTTACTTTGCCGACCCGGACGGTTTCTTGTGGGAAGTCTGTTTCAATCCCTTCATCGCACTCGACGACCAGGGTTTTATTAATTTGCCCTGACCCGCCGGGCTGAAGGACATTCATGCACCACTTTGGCGCGCATCTCTCGTCATCAGGCTTTCACGAGGTGCGTGCCAAGATCCGGACTACTGAAAAACAATGACTTGCAAGCTGGTTCGCGTCTTGCTTTTAAGCTTGCAATCATTCTGCCTGGAGCAAGCTCGTGTCGATCCATGTCGCGCTGAATCATGTCACCCGTTACAACTATGATCGCTTGATCAATCTCGGGCCGCAGGTTGTCCGTCTGCGCCCCTGTCCGCATTCGCGGACCCGCATCCTGTCCTATTCGCTGAAGATCGGCCCGGACAAGCATTTCGTGAACTGGCAGCAGGACCCGCAGGGCAATTACCTGGCTCGCCTGGTTTTTCCGGAAAAAACCCGCGAATTCAGCATTGAGGTCGACATGGTGGCCGAGATGTCGGTCATCAACCCCTTCGACTTCTTCCTTGAGCCGCACGCCGAAAAGATCCCCTTCGCCTACGAGGCCTGGGAACGCCATGAACTGACCCCCTACCTGCACAAGCTGCCGGAAACGCCCGAACTCAAGAAGTACATGGCCGGCATCTCGCGCGAACCGGTGCGCAGCGTCGATTTCCTTGTCGCCCTCAATGCCGACCTGCAAAAGGCCATCAGCTACACCATCCGCATGGAACCGGGCGTCCAGACGCCGGAAGAAACGTTGACCCTGCGTTCCGGCTCCTGCCGCGACTCGGCCTGGCTGCTCGTTCAGATCCTGCGTCACCTCGGCCTGGCTGCCCGTTTCGTTTCCGGCTATTTGATCCAGTTGACCGCTGACGTGAAGTCTTTGGACGGCCCGTCCGGCCCCGAAGCCGACTTCACCGACCTGCACGCCTGGGCCGAAGTCTATCTGCCGGGTGCCGGCTGGATCGGTCTCGACCCGACCTCCGGCCTGTTCGCCGGCGAAGGCCACATTCCGCTCGCCTGCACGCCGGAACCGGGTTCCGCCGCGCCGGTCACCGGCGGCCTCGACGAGTGCGAAACCGAGTTCTCGCACCACATGCAGGTGACCCGCATCTGGGAAGCGCCGCGTGTCACCAAGCCTTACACCGAAGAGCAGTGGGCCGAGATCGAAAGCCTCGGCCACCAGATCGACGACACCCTCGGCAAGCTCGACGTACGCCTGACGCAAGGCGGTGAGCCGACCTTCGTTGCGGTCGACGACCCGGATGGCGCCGAATGGAATACCGCCGCTCTCGGCCCGACGAAGCGGATTTTTGCGGCCGACATCTTCCATCGCCTGCGCGAAAAATATGCCCCGAACGGCCTCATGCACTTCGGTCAGGGCAAGTGGTATCCCGGCGAACAGCTCCCGCGCTGGAGCCTGAACTGCTTCTGGCGCAAGGACGGCGAGCCGATCTGGAATGCGCCTGAGTTGTATGCCAACGAAAGCGTCGATTACGGCGCCACGGCCGAACACGCCCAGCGTTTCCTCAAGCGTGTCGCCGAACGCCTGGGCATGACCTCGGACTACGTCTTCCCGGCATTCGAGGATGTCTACTATTACATGTGGCGCGAGCGCCGCCTGCCCGGCAACGTCGATCCCTTCGATTCGCGCGTCGATGACGCCATGGAGCGCGAACGGTTGATGAAGGTCTTCACGCAGGGCATGACCTACACCGTCGGCCACGTGTTGCCGATCATGAAGAACGTCTGGAACCAGTGGCAGACCGGGCCGTGGTTCCTGCGTGCCGAGCGGTGCTACCTGTTTCCCGGCGATTCGGCCATGGGCTACCGGCTGCCTTACGATTCGCAGCCATGGACCGAAACGAGCGACTACCCCTACGTCAATGTGCCTGATGCCGAAATGGCAACCGATCCGCTGGCCAGTTACGCCGCCCTGCGTAACCGCGTGAGCGGTGAAACCGGTGCTCGCGAGCCGCAGATGCAGAGTCGCTCCGGCAGCGCTGGTGCCGCTGGCGCAGGTGCAGCCGCCGCCTCGGCGACCGGCGACGGCAAGGTCCGTGCGTGGGAAAAGCCGACCGAAACTATGCCGCGTTTCAAGGAATCGGCCGGCTGGATCACCCGCCTGGCCATGTGCGCCGAGCCACGCAACGGCCGTCTCTACGTCTTCATGCCGCCGACCGAAAAGCTCGACGACTATCTCGAAATCGTCGCCGCCGTTGAAGCGACGGCTGAAGAGATGAAGATGCCGGTCATCATGGAAGGTTATACGCCGCCGTCCGACCCGCGCCTGACGCATTTCAGCGTCACCCCCGATCCCGGCGTCATCGAGGTCAATGTCCATCCGGCGCGTAGCTGGGACCAGTTGGTCGACCAGACCACCCACCTCTACGAGGCGGCCCACTATTCGCGCCTGACGACTGAAAAGTTCATGGTCGACGGTCGTCACACCGGCACTGGCGGCGGCAACCACTTCGTCCTCGGCGGTGCCACGCCGAACGATTCTCCCTTCCTCCGTCGGCCGGACTTGCTCAAGAGCCTGGTCGCCTACTGGCACAACCATCCGAGCCTGTCCTACCTGTTCTCCGGCCTGTTCATCGGCCCGACCAGCCAGGCGCCGCGCGTCGATGAAGCGCGCAACGACAGCCTCTACGAGCTCGAAATCGCCTTCAAGCAGATTCCGCAACCGGGCGGTCATGTTCCGCCGTGGCTGATCGACCGCATCCTGCGCAACCTGCTGACTGACGTGACCGGCAATACGCACCGTTCGGAATTCTGCATCGACAAGCTCTATTCGCCGGACGGCCCGACCGGCCGCCTCGGTCTGCTGGAGCTGCGCGCCTTCGAGATGCCGCCGCACGCGCGCATGTCGCTGGCCCAGCAACTGCTGCTCCGGGCCTTGATCGCCCGCTTCTGGGAAACCCCCTACGAGCCGGCCAGATTGGCGCGCTGGGGGACCGAGTTGCACGACCGCTTCATGTTGCCGTTCTATGCCGACCAGGATTTCAAGGACGTCATGCAGGAAATGGCCGAGGCCGGCTACCCGTTCAAGGCCGAATGGTTCGCCCCGCACTTCGAATTCCGCTTCCCGAAATACGGCGATTTCGCAGTCAAGGGCATGGAGTTCGAACTGCGTCACGCCCTCGAACCCTGGCATGTCATGGGCGAGGAGGGCGGCGGTGGCGGCACGGTGCGTTACGTCGATTCCTCGGTCGAGCGCGTTCAGGTTCGCATCAAGGGCATGGCGCCCGACCGCTATGTGCTGACCTGCAACGGTGTTCCCGTTCCCTTGCAGAACACCGGCATCAACGGCGAGTTCGTTGCCGGCGTGCGCTACCGTGCCTGGCAGCCACCCTCCTGCCTGCATCCGACCATCGGCATCCATGCGCCGCTGGTTTTCGACATCGTCGATACCTGGATGCAGCGTTCGCTGGGCGGTTGCCAGTACCATGTCGCTCATCCGGGCGGGCGCAGTTTCGACACCTTTCCGGTCAATGCTTTCGAGGCCGAAAGCCGCCGTCTGGCCCGCTTCTTCCGCTTCGGCCACACGCCGGGCAAGCTGCAGGTGAAGGCGCCGGAGCTCAGCGCCGAGCACCCGTTTACGCTAGACTTGCGTCGGTTTTGACTAAAAATTCGGGTTGACCGCAGAACAGGCCGGAAACGGCCTGTTTTCGCTAGAAAAACACTAAATGGCTCGCACCCTCCTCGCAATCTACCCTCACACTCCTCGCCGCTACGACGAAATGCTGGCCAAGGATGGTTCCGTCCGTCCGCACTGGAACCAGTTCCTCGAGCATCTTGATGCGGTGACGCCGGAGGAGATGCGTCGCCGTCTCGATTTTTCGGAGCAGCGCATCCAGGAAAACGGGGTGACCTACAACGTCTACGCCGATCCAAATGGCGCCGACCGGCCGTGGGCGCTCGATCCGCTGCCGCTCATCATTCCGCCCGACGAGTGGGCCGAGTTATCGGCCGCAGTCGCCCAGCGTGCCACCTTGCTCAACGCCATTCTCGACGACCTCTACGGCGAGCAGACGCTGCTCGCCAAAGGTCTTTTGCCGCCGGCTTTGGTTTATGGTCAGCATGGCTATCTGTGGCCCTGTCGCGGCGTCAAGCCGCCGGGCGGCATCTGGCTGCACCATTACGCGGTTGATCTGGCGCGGTCGCCGAACGGTCGCTGGTGGGTTATCGCCGACCGCACGCAGGCGCCATCGGGGGCGGGCTATGCGCTGGAAAACCGGCTCATCGTTTCGCGTGTTTTCCCGGAAATGTTCCGCGACCTGCGCGTCCAGCACATCGCCGACTTCTTCCGTGACCAGCTCGATGGCCTGACCGCGCTCGCCCCGGTCGAGGGAGACGAGCAGCCGCATATGGTCCTGCTGACTCCCGGGCCGTACAACGAAACCTATTTCGAGCACGCCTATCTGGCCCGTTACCTGGGTTTTCCCCTGGTCGAGGGACAGGACCTCACGGTGCGCGGCGAGACTGTCTACCTCAAGACCCTGCGCGGCCTGAAGCGCGTGCACGTCATCCTGCGTCGCCAGGACGATGCTTATTGCGATCCGCTCGAACTGCGCGGCGAGTCGGCGCTCGGCATTCCCGGCCTGCTCAACGTGGCGCGGGCCGGGCGCGTCGTCATCGCCAATGCGCTGGGCAGCGGCCTGCTCGCTTCCGGTGCGCTGATGGGCTTCCTGCCGGCCATCTGCCGCCACCTGCTCGGTGAAAAACTGGCCATGCCGTCGGTGGCAACGTGGTGGTGCGGCGAGAAGCCGGCCCTCGACTACGTCAAGGAAAACTTCGACGATCTGGTCATCAAGCCGGCCTATCCGACGCAGAACATGGAGCCGGTTTTCGGCAATGAACTCAAGGGCGAGGCGCGGGCCGAGATGCTGCGCCGGATCGAAGCGCGACCGCATGCCTACGTCGCCCAGGAAATGGTCAACCTGTCGCAGGCGCCAACCTGGAGCCGCTCGCATGAACGCCGCCTGCTGGCCCGGCCGGTCGGCCTGCGCGCCTATGCGGTGACGACGCCGGACGGCTATTCGGTGATGCCGGGCGGTCTGGCCCGGGTGACGACGGCCGCCGGCACCCGCATCATCTCGATGCAGCGCGGCGGTGCCTCGAAGGATGCCTGGGTGATGACCAGTGGCCAAGTCAGCCAGTTTTCGCTGCTCAAGCCCTCGGTTGGCGTGCGCGATCTGGTGCGGGCTGGCTCGAACCTGACCTCGCGCGTCGTGGAAAATCTGTTCTGGCTCGGCCGCTATTCGGAGCGCTTCGACGACAGCGCCCGCATGTTGCGTGTTGCCCTGTCGCGCGTCGTCGTCGGTGGCGGGCAGAAAACGCCGGTGGTCATCGCGGTCATGGAGTTGGCCCGCCGGCTCGGCGTGCTGCCCAAGCCGGAGGAGGATGCCGAGGTCAAGGAGGGTGGCGAGCACGAGTTGCTCGAGGCGATCTACGACCCTGAGCAGCCGGGCAGCCTGGCATGCAACATCCGCTCGCTGATGTGGTCGGCGACCCATGTCCGCGAGCGCCTCTCGCTCGACCACTGGCACTCGCTCAATCGCCTGCAACGCGACCAGCAGGCAGCACTCAAGACGCACCCGACGCTGACCGAAGCGATCGCCTTCCTCGACCGGGTACTCGGCGTTTCCTCGTCGCTGACCGGCTTTGCCATGGACAACATGACGCGCGACGATGGCTGGCGTTTCCTGTTCATTGGTCGCCGGCTCGAACGGCTTTCCTTCCTGGCTTTGAGCCTCGCCCATTTCCTGCGCATGCCGGCGGCGCGCAGTCAGGGTTCGCTCGAATGGCTGCTCGAACTGTCCGACTCGATCATCACTTACCGCTCGCGCTACTCGCGTCAGCCGGAGTTGCTGCCGGTCGTCGACCTGCTCGTTTTCGACGAGAGCAACCCGCATGGCGTGGTCTTTCAGGCGACCGTGCTCGGCAACTACCTGGAGCGCATGCTGCGCGAACTGGGCGACGATTTCGGCGCCGGCCTGACTGCCGCTCTCGCCGACCTGCAGGCCTTCGACCTGCGCCGCCTCGAAAACATCCAGTTCGACAGCGCCCGCGACTATTCACCCTGCGAAGCACTGGCCGACCTCCTGCTCGGCCTGGATAGCGCCGCAGCCCGGCTTTCGGAGGCGCTCGGCATGCGCTACTTCACCCATGTCGGCGATGTCAGCCGACAGACGATGGCGGTCTGAGCATGCAACCGGTCCGTTACCGCGTCCTGCACGAAACCCGCTACGACTACGGCAGCAATGTTTCGCTGTCGCAGCAGCAGTTGCATTTGTCGCCGCGCATACTCGAATGGCAGCAGGTCGAGGAACAGCGTATCGACATCGAACCGGTGCCGACCTGGCGGCGCGATGGCCAGGACGTTTTCGGCAACCCGGTGACCTGGATGGCTTTTCATGCCCCGCACGATGCCCTGCTCATCCGCTCGGTCATGACCGTCGCCGTCATGCCCCACCGGCCCAAGGATCTCCAGGCATCGCTCGGCTGGGAGGAATTGCGTGACCGCCTGGCCTACGATTCGACGGATCCGCTCCCGGCCGACCTCGACGCGACGCGCTTCCTTTTCGAAAGCCCGCACGTCCGCGTCAAGCACGAGCTGGCCGATTATGCCGCCGACTGCTTCACGCCCGGCACCCCGGTTCTGGTTGGCGCCCAAGCCCTGATGGCCAAGATTTTCCGAGAATTCACCTTCGACCCGGAGGCCACCACAGTGTCGACGCCGGTTCTCGAAGTGCTCGAAAACAAGCGCGGCGTCTGCCAGGATTTTGCCCATCTCATGATCGCCTGCCTGCGCGCCCTTGGCCTGGCGGCTCGCTATGTCAGCGGCTACCTGCTGACTCGTCCGCCGCCAGGCAAGCCACGGCTGATCGGTGCCGACGCCTCGCACGCCTGGGTTTCAGTCTATGCCCCGGACGGTGAAAATGACTGGGTGGATTTCGACCCGACCAATAATCTGCTGCCCAATACCGAGCACATCACGCTTGCCTTCGGCCGCGACTTTTCCGACATTTCTCCGTTGCGCGGCATCATTCTCGGCGGTGGCGGCACCGAGCCGGACGTTGCGGTGACGGTTGTTCCGCTCGACGAGGAAGAGCTCCCGAGCGAACTGCGCGATCCGGCTGGCGACCCGCCGGAATCCACCGCGGACGACTCATGATGCAGCGCGTCGCCATCATCGGCGGCGGTCCGTCCGGCCTGATGGCGGCCGAAGCGCTGGCCGCAGAAAATCCCACGGTCAACCCGAAAAAAATCGACATTTTCGAAGCCATGCCCTCGGTCGGCCGCAAGTTTCTGATGGCCGGCAAAGGCGGCATGAATATCACCCACTCCGAGCCGCTGGCCGATTTCATCGGGCGCTACGGCGAACGGGCGGCGCAGATCGCACCGCTGCTCGACGCCTTCGGGCCAGGCCAACTGCGCGAGTGGATTCATGGCCTAGGTATTGACACCTTCGTCGGCACCTCGGGTCGGGTCTTCCCGACCGACATGAAAGCCGCGCCCTTGCTCCGCGCCTGGCTGCATCGCCTGCGCGGGCAGGGCGTCGGGTTTCATGTCCGCCATCGCTGGCTCGGCTGGGCGGCCGATGGCTGCCTGCGTTTCGCCACCCCGTCCGGCGAAATCGCCGTCGCCGCCGAGGCGGTGATTCTGGCCCTCGGCGGCGGCAGCTGGGCCAAGCTCGGTTCGGACGGCGCCTGGGTGCCGACGCTGGTTGGCCGCGGCATCGAGGTAGCGCCGCTCAAGCCGGCCAACTGCGGTTTCGACGTGGCGTGGAGCCCGTATTTCAGCACGCGCTTTGCCGGCGCCCCGGTCAAGGCCGTCACCGCCCATTGCTACGGTCAACCGGAAAAAAAGGGTGAATTCAACATCACGGCAACGGGTATCGAAGGCGGCCTGATCTACGCCGTATCCGCCCCGTTGCGCGATGCGCTGGCGCGCGACGGCCGCGCCGCGTTGCTCCTCGACCTGGCCCCCGGGCGCAGCCTGGAAAAGCTTACCGCCGACCTCTCCCGGCCGCGCGGCCGCGATTCGCTGGCCAATCACCTGCGCCGGCATGCCGGCATCGAAGGCGTCAAGGCCGGCTTGCTGCGTGAGTTTTGTTCGCCGGAAACCCTGAATGTGCCGAGCCGTCTGGCTGCAGCGATCAAGGCCTTGCCGCTGGCCGTGACGGCCACCCGGCCGCTCGATGAAGCGATCAGCACAGCCGGCGGCGTGGCTTTCGAGGGGCTCGACGAAAATCTCATGGTGCGCCGCCAGCCCGGCCTTTTCTGCGCCGGCGAAATGCTCGACTGGGAGGCGCCGACCGGTGGCTACCTGCTCACCGCCTGCCTGGCCAGCGGCCGGGCGGCCGGCGTCGGAGCCTGCCGCTGGCTGGCCGGGGTTAAGCCCCGAGGCTAAGCTTTGGGAGCCGGAGCAGCCTTGTCGAGGCTGGCCAGTGCCCCTTCGAAATCGAAGGAGGCGACGCTTTCCTCGAAGCGGGGGAAATCTTTGCCGAGCACCGCTATGAGTGTTTGTGACTGCTGGCGAACGATGTCCTGAACGCTCATTTCACCCTGCTGCAGATCATGCCGGAGGCGCTCGATCAGGGATCTGGTTGCTGCGACATCGCCGGCATCGTCACTGGGGTGCGCCGGCTGGGTGAAGACGGCGAACTGCTCGCGCAATGACGCATAGGCTTGCTCGGTGGCGGCGACGAGCGGCTCGACGATGGCCATTTCCCGCCCTTCCTTGATCGCCATTTCGAGTTCCATCGAGGTCTTGTGGATCTGTGTGGCGCCCAAAGTGGCGGAGACGCCTTTCAACGAATGGGCGAGGCGGCGAGCCTCGTCACGGTTGCCGGCGGCGAGGTTGCTGCGGATGCGGAAAAAGTCGTCGTTGTGGTTCTCGGTGAACTTGCCGAGCAGTCGCAGATAGCTGTCCATCCGTCCGCGCACGGCTTGCAGGCCGAAGTTGCTGTCCAGTCCGACAACCCGCGCCAATTGGCCGCTGTTGGCGGCATCGTCCACATTTGCCGGTGGCGAGGGATGGGCGATCGGCAGCCAGCGGGCCAGCGCTTCAAAAAGTATGTTCGGTGCCACCGGTTTGGCAATGTGATCGTTCATACCGGCTGCCAGGCAGGTGTCGCGGTCCGCATCGAAGGCATTGGCCGTCATGGCGATGATCGGAATGCTTCGCCAGCCGGGCAGGGCGCGAATGCGACGGGTGGCGTCGAGGCCATCCATGACCGGCATCTGCATGTCCATGAGGACCAGGTCGTAATGCCGTCGGCGCGCCATCTCGAGTGCCTGGGCGCCATCGAAGGCGTGGTCGACTTTCAGTCCGGCCGTGAGCAGCAATTCGCTGGCCACCTCGGCGTTGATGGCATTGTCTTCGGCTATCAGGACGTGAGCGCCGCGCTGGTGGCCGGCGGGGGGCTGTCTGACAATAGTGCCGGTGGGCGCCTCTTTGTCTGTATTGGCGATACCGAGCCGGGCCGTAAACCAGAAGGTGCTGCCCTTGCCGAGTTCGCTGTCGACGCCGATTTCGCCATGCATGGCCTCGGCCAGCCGGCGACTGATAGCCAGGCCGAGACCGGTGCCGCCATAGCGGCGAGTGGTCGAGGAGTCGCCTTGTTCGAAAGGCAGAAACAATTTTGCCAGCCCCTCGCGAGATATGCCGATGCCGGTATCGGTGACTGCGCAACGGATGAGGGCGCGGTTATCGGTACGTTCAAGCAGGCGCATGCGGACGTCTATCCTGCCATGATGGGTGAACTTGATGGCGTTGGACAGGAAGTTGAGCAATATCTGCTGGACGCGCAGCGGATCGCCAAGCAGGGTTGGCGGCAGGGTCGGATCGATCTCGCAATGGATCGGCAGATGCCGGGCCTGGGCCCGAACGGCGACCATCTCGCAAGTGCTGGAGCAGATACTGTTGAGTGAGAAGAAGGTGTTTTCCAGCAGCAACTTGCCGGCTTCAATCTTCGAAATATCGAGCACATCGTTGATGATGGTCATCAGGTGCTGAGCCGCATCGGCCACCTTGCCCAGGCGATCCTGCTGCTCGGGACTGCCGGCGCTCCGCTGGGCAATATGGGTGAGGCCGATGATGGCGTTCATCGGCGTCCGGATTTCATGACTGATATTGGCCAGGAAGGCACTCTTGGCCCGGCTTGCCGATTCGGCCTCGTTCTTGGCCCGGATAAGTTGCTCGGTGCGGTCGGCGACCAGCGTTTCGAGATGCTGGCGATAGTTTTCCAGTTCGGACTGGGTCTGCTTTTTCTCGGTAACGTCTTCCTTGATACCGAGATAGTGGGTGATCATTCCATCCTGCTGGCGCACCGGGGAGATGATGGCGAATTCGGTGAAGATCGACCCATCCTTCCGCTGGTTGATGAACTCGCCGCGCCAAGTCTTTCCCTCGCCCAGCGTTGCCCACAGATCGAGATAGGTTTCATTGGGCGTCTGCTTGGAGTGCAGCAGGCTCGGCTTTATGCCGATGACTTCTTCGCGGCTGTAGCCGGTATTGCTGACGAAAGCGTCGTTGACGTATTCGATCTCGGCATTGGTGTTGGTAATGACGATGCTGTGCGGACTCTGCTCAATGGCCAGCGACAGCTTGCTCAATTGTTCCTCGGCGAGATGGCGCTCGGTCACATCCTGCACCGTGCCGACGGCGAAAACGGCCTGACCTGACGGGTCAAAACGGACATGTGCCCGTTCGCGTACCCAGCGTATCTCCTGGCCAACCACGATGCGATGCTCGTTGTCGTAAGCAGCGCCCTGCAGGGCTGCGTGCCAGTCGGCGAGAACGCGCTCGCGGTCGTTGGGGTGGATGCGCTCGACAAAGTCGGCCAAGTGCAAGGGGTGATTCTCGGCCAGCCCGAAAATCTGGTAAACCTCGGCGCTCCAGTTCAGCTTGTCATTGACGATGTCGAGCGTCCAGCTGCCGAGGTGGGCGACGGCCTGGGCCTCCTTGAGTTCGGCCTCGCTCTGGCTCAGGCGTTGTTCGAACAGTTTGCGTTCGGTGATGTCCTGGCTCGTCCCGAACAGCCGGCTGACCCGGCCATCGCTGCCGAAGGCGAGCTGGCCGACGGTATGTATCCAGCGTTCCTGCGCATCGCTGCGGCGAATCAGTCGGTATTCCGCATCGAAGGGCTGGCCGCCACGAAAGACGTGGTCGCGCGAGTAATCGCTCATGCGTCCGCGGTCTTCAGGGTGAATCAGTTCTCGCCAGCCTTTGGTATCGAGCAATTCGCCCGGCGCAATGCCGAAGATCTCGTTGTGCGTGGGCGATCCGGTCAGCGTATTGGTGGCCGCCTCGAAAGTGAAGTGGCCAAGTCTTGCCAGACGCTGGGCCTGAAGCAGCATCGCCTCGCTCTGGGCCAGCGTTTGCCGCGAGCGCTGCATGCTCAGGCCGAGCCCCAGTTCGCTGGCGAGGTCGCAGAGCAGGGCCACTTCCCCGTCGTCGAACGGGTCTGGCGTGGCCGAATAGAGGTTGAGGGTTCCGGTGATCCGGCCGTCTACGCGCAGCGGGAGGGCAATCATCGCGCAAAATCCCTGTGTCTGGGCGGCGACGCGCCAAGGTTCGAAGGAGGGGTCCTGCCCGGTGTCCCGGATGATGGTTGGTACTCCGCTGCGGGCGGTGCGGCCGCAGGGGCCACTGCCGTTCGGGGAGTCGTCCCAGCTGATATACAGATCGTCCAGATAGGGGCTGCAATCCCCCGAACAGGCGGTCGGAACAACGCTTCTTTTTTCGTCGTGGATCAGCTCGCCGACCCAGGCCATCCGATAGCCGCCGATGTCGACAGCCACCGAACAGGCCTCGATCAGCATGTGCTGTTCATCGCTGCTCCGGACCAGTGCCTGGGCGACCCCGCTCATCATGCGCAGGGCTCGGTTCTGGCGGGTAATTTGTTGGCGGGTAATCTGGCGTTCGGTAATGTCGCTGACGACGCCGGCGGTGATGCTCGGGCTGCCGTCTTCATGGCGCTCGACGACACAGCTGCGATCCTCGACCCACAGCCAGCTTCCGTCATGGTGCCGGATCCGGTATTCGATGACCCGGGCGTGGTCTTTTTGGCCCTTTTTGTCGTAGCTCGCAGTGCTTAGCAAATGCCTGTCGTCGGGATGGATGGTGGCCATCCAGTCGGCTTTCGTTTGCGGCGCATCGGGGCGGGCGTAGCCGAGCATGGCGAGGAGACCGTCGCTGGCGATCAGGGCGCCGGACTGATGGCTGTATTCCCAGCTACCGGCTGAGGCGCCATCAAGGGCCAGGCGCAAATGGGTTTCGAGGCGCAGGCGATCGCGCTCCTGCTGAGCCTGCTGCATGGCATTTTCCAGCCGCTCGATAGCCAGTTGCTCGAATAGCCGGCGCTGACTGATCACGCCGAGAATACGCCCGTCTTCAGCTAGGACAACCATGTGGCGGAGGCGGAAACGATTCATCGCTTCCAGGGCTGCAGTCACCGTGTCGTCGACATGAACACCGCGCAGGGGAGCGCTCATGGCCTGGAGCAAGCTAACCGCATGCGGTTCGGCGTGGGCGCTGATGAGGCGCGGAATGTCGCGCTCGGTGATGATGCCGAGGGCCTTGCCATCGGCAATGACGATGAGGTAATCGGCAGCTTGCCGGACCATGCAGTCCAAGGCATCGCTCAGCGTAGCTTCGGGCGGCAAACTCGGAACGTTTCGCTCCATGATGCCTTCCAGCGTGCGCAGGTGGCGGAAGGCCTCGCTACCCAGGCGCAGGCGGAAATCGGTTTCGCTGACGATGCCGCAGACTTGGCCCGACGGATCGGTGATGACCAGATGGCGGATGCCATGTTCTTCGACCAGACGGCGGGCGTTGGGCAGATCGAGATCGGCCGGGGCGGTGATCAGGGGGCGCGACATGACAGCATCAAGGCGAATGTCGCCCGACTGATGTTCGTGCAGGGAGCGCAGGATGTTGCTTTCGGTGATGATGCCCAGGGCTTTTCCATCGGCCATGACAAGCAGGCTGGAAATGTGTTCCTCGGCCATCAGCCGTGCTGCTTCGCTCAGCGTTGCGTGCGGTGGCAGGCTGCGCACGTTGCTGGTCATGATTTCATGGAGCGTGGTCGAGGGGCTGGCGCTCATTTGGGTTCCGTATGGTGCTCGGTGATGATCTTTGGCAGCGGGGTGCAGGATTCGGCCAGACGCTCCCCCAGTGCCGCGACAAGGCGAGAAAGTTCGGGTTGGGGGGCTGGCGACAGCAGCGCGTCGTTGAGGGGCCGGGCCGCCTCGTAGATGCCTTGCAGGCCGAGCGTGCCGGAGACTCCCTTGAGGCCGTGGGCAATTCGCTCGGCTTCCTGCAGGGCGCCGCTGTCGATGGCGGCCGCGATTTTTGCAGCATCGTCGCCATGACTGTCGACGAAAATGCCGAGCAGGCGCAGATAACTCGGGAGCTTGCCGCGCATGGCCTTGAGGCCGTAGGCGCAGTCCAGTCCGGGTACCTTCTCGAGCGCGGCAATCGTGGCCTGCGCCGCATCGCTCGGTGCTGGCTGGAGGGCAAGCGGGTTGGAGATGGTGCCGGCCTCGATGACGGCCGGGGTCAGCCATTTGATCAGCGTGGCGTAGAGGTTGCCCGGATTGACCGGCTTGGCAATGTGGTCGTTCATGCCGGCCTCGAGGCAGCGTTTGCGGTCTTCGCCAAAGGCGTTTGCGGTCATGGCGAGAATGGGCATCTGACGGATTCCGGCATTCTCGCGAATCAGGCGGGTGGCGGTCAGGCCGTCCATGACAGGCATCTGGACGTCCATGAGGATAAGGTCGTAGGCCGTCTCCGAGGCCATTTTTACGGCTGTTTCGCCGTTGACCGCAAGATCGACCTGCAGTCCGATGCCGCGCAGTAGTTCCAGCGCGACTTCCTGGTTGATCGGGTTGTCTTCGACGAGCAGGATGCGCACTCGGGCGTATTCGCTGCGGATCAGGCGCTCTGCCTCGTTGGTGGACAGGCGGCGGGTGGAAACAACGGCGGCCGCTGTGCCGGTTTTCAGGCGGGCGGTAAACCAGAAGGTGCTGCCCTGCCCGGGCGCGCTGGTCAGCCCGGTTTCTCCTCCCATGAGACGGGCCAGGCGGTGGGCGATGGCGAGGCCGAGGCCGGTGCCGCCAAAGCGCCGGGTCGGCGAGTTGTCGACCTGCTCGAAGGCCTTGAACAGCCGTCCTTGCTGATCTTCGGGAATGCCGATGCCGGTATCGGTTACGGCAAAACGAACGAGCAATTCATCGGCCTCGGCCTTGACCATGGTGACGGAGACGGCAATGCTGCCGGTTTCGGTGAATTTGACCGCATTACCGAGGTAGTTGAGCAGAATCTGGCCAACGCGCAGGGGATCGCCATGCAGTACGGGCGGCAAGGCCGGGTCGATGTGCTGGGTGTAGCCGAGGCTGCGCGACTGCAGGCGGTCAAGAACGAGCTCGGCCGTGCTGTCGAGGACCTGGGAGAGGAGAAAATCAACCGGGGCGAGTTCGAGTTTGCCGGCTTCGATCTTCGAGATGTCGAGTATCTGGTTGATGATCGCCAGCAGGTGGTGGGCGGCATCCGCCACTTTGTTCAGGCGGTTCAGTTGTTCGGCGTCCTGCGTGTGGTGCTCGGCGAGGTGGGTGAGGCCGATGATGGCATTCATCGGGGTGCGGATTTCGTGGCTCATGTTGGCCAGAAAGTCGCTCTTGGCCCGGTTGGCCTGCTCGGCAGCTTCCTTGGCCGCCTCCAGTTCCGTGGTTCGGGCTTCGACGAGCTCTTCGAGGTGCTCGCGATGCTGTGCCAGTTCGGCTGCAATGCGCTTGGCTTCCGTGATGTCCTGCCAGATGGCGGAAACCTTGGTGTCCTCGCCGACCTTGACCGTAGCGGCGGCGATGCGGGCGATCTGGATGCTGCCGTCACGGCGGCGGTGCTGGCGCTCGAAGGTGGCGTTGCCCTGGCGGATGATCTCGGCGAGCAGGGTGCGAACCTCGCTTTCGGTGGTTTCCACCTGCAGGTCGAGTAGATTGACGCCGGCAAATTCGCGGCGCGTGTAACCGAGGTTGTGAATGACTTTGTCGTTGATTTCGATGAAGCCCAGTGTCTCTGGATCGATCAGGCAGATACCATCGTTGGCATGGGCGACGATGCTGCGATAGATTTCCTCGCGCTCGCGCAAAGCCTGTTCGGCCGCCCGGCGCTCGGAAATGTCGATGATGTAGACGACGATATGCGGTTCGTCGTTGACGTCGATTCTGGCGGCCGAGAGGCTGATCCGTCGCTGGCGTCCGTCGCGCCCGGTGCCGGTGCTTTCGAAATCGACGACGCAGCCGTCGCGCTGGAGCGTTTCGATCATCCGGGCTCTGTCTTCGGCCTGCCAGAGTCCCGCTTCGACGGTGGTTTTGCCGATCAGTTCTTCGCGCGTCGCGCTGTATTCGCTGAGCAGTCGCTCGTTGACGTCGATCATTTTGCCGTCGGCGACACGGGTGATGCAGGCGGCTACCGGTGCGGCGCGGAAGGCGATGGCAAGGCGTTCCTGCAACTGGGCGATTTGCTGGGTCGCGCGCTGGCGTTCGGAAATGTCGAGGATGAAGGCAACAATATACGGCTTGTCACCGAGGTGGACGATTTCGGCCGAGAGGCTGACCTGGATGGGCGTTCCGTCGCGCTTGCGCCATTCGGTCTGGTAGTCCTGCAGGACGCCGCTGGCGGTTAGCCTGTTGCGCCATGTTTTTCTGGCCTCGTTGTTCGGCCACAGATGAAAGTCGAGCGCGCTTTTGCCGATGATCTCTTCGCGCTTCCAGCCGAGAAGCTCAAGGTACCGGGGATTGACCTCGAGGAAGATGCCGTCTTCGACAGTGCTCAGGGAAATGGCTGCGGGGCTGCCGTTGAAGGCGACCGCAAAGCGTTCCTGCAATTCGTGGTGTTGCGTCATGTCACGGCCGATGCCGAGGACACCGATCAGATGCCCGGTGCTGTCGTGGATGGGGGCCTTGGTCGTTTCCAGTAACTCGCGATGACCGTCGCTGGCGAAAGTCACCCACTCGTCGTTGCGGCAGGGGCCTTTAGCGAGTAGCGCGGCCAGGTCGTTGGCGCGGAAGAATCTGGCCAGTTCCGGGCTGACGAAATCGAAATCGGTCTTGCCGCAAATGTTGGCTTCATCAGCCCCGAAAAATTGTTCGAAACGCTTGTTGCAGCTCAGATAGACGCCATCGGGATCTTTTAGCCAGATGAGATCGGGCATGGTGTCGAACAGGGTCCGCAGGTGGCCGCGTTCGTGTTCCAGGGCATCCTTGGCTTCCTCGGCTGCGTCCCGGCGCGCCATGCTGTCACGCAGCAGGCGATAGAGCAGGCTGGCGACGAGGCCTGCCGTTACGACGATGAACAGCCAGCCTTTGAGCATGCTGGCGATAATGCGGGCGTCCGGGTCAGCGATGAGAGTGGCAACGAGTTGGTCGGAGACCAGGATCCAGAGTGCCGCCAGCACAACATAGGGAACAACGACTTGGGCGACAGCCCTGCGCAGTTCCTTTTTCTGGTTGCGGCGACGAGGGGTGGGCATTGCTTACTCGGCGTAAGTTTTGGCGATGGTCATGAAGGCGGAATATTCGCGAACAAAGGCGTCGACGACGTCGGGATCGAAATGGTTGCCGCGGCCTTCGACGATGATGCGGTAGGCGTCGTCAAAGGAGAACGCCGGTTTGTAGACGCGCTTGCAGGTCAGGGCATCGAAAACGTCGGCCAGCGCCATCAGGCGGGCGGCAATCGGGATGCTGTCGCCGGCCAGCCCGTCCGGGTAGCCGCTGCCATTCCATTTCTCGTGGTGGGAGCGGGCGATGAGCTTGGCGATGGCGAGAAATTCGACCGGCTTGTCGGCGTCGGCTTCGGCTTGGGCGATAGCATTGCTGCCGAGTTCGGCATGGGTTTTCATGATTTCCCACTCTTCCGGCGTCAGCTTGCCGGGTTTGAGGAGAATGTGGTCGGGGATGCCGACCTTGCCGATGTCGTGCAGGGGGGCGGACTGGGCCAGGGCGTTGATGGTCCGTTCGTCGAGGTAGCTGGAGAAACGCGGGTTGTCGCGTAGTGCCCTGGCCAGGGTCAGCACGTATTCCTGTGTGCGGCGCAGGTGCTTGCCGGTTTCCGGGTCGCGCGTTTCGGCCAGACGGGCCAGGGCGTGAATGCTGACCTCCTGGATAAGCTGGTTTTCACCCATGCGCCGGATGACTTCGGCTTCAAGGTAGCTGTTCTGGTTGCGCAGGATGTCGCGTGCTTCCTTGAGTTCAAGCTGGGTGCGGACGCGGGCGAGCACGATGCTCGGGCGGATCGGTTTGGTGATGTAGTCAACCGCGCCTTTGTCGAGGCCGCGTTCTTCGTCTTCGGTGCCGTCCATGGCCGTGACGAAGATGACCGGGATGCCGCGGGTGGCCGGCGTGGCGCGCAATTCGGCGAGGACGTCGTAGCCGTCCATTTCCGGCATCATGACGTCGAGCAGGATGAGATCCGGCGTCGGGCTGCCCTGGGCGATCTGCAGGGCCCGCCGGCCGGAGTTGGCGGCGCGCACCCGATAGACCGGTTGCAACAGTTCGCCGAGCACGCTGAGATTCTCCGGCGTGTCGTCTACGATCAGTATGGTTGGCGGATTGGCGCCCATTTCTCTCTCCGTTTGCCGACTATGGTGATTTTCACAGAATTTTCAACTGGTGAGCGGGAAATTGCTACAGCGCCAATCCCCGGCGCGCCCCCGATTTCATTATTGACTGATCTTGCTGGTTGACCGTAGCAATGATGGAAAGCATGAGTCGCTCAGCTGTTTCAGTGCGTACCGACAATCCGGTGATAAATGGCAAAGCGGCCTTTGTCGATGTTGCCAGAGTTGATCGCTGCAATCAGTGCGCAATCGGGTTCTTTGTCGTGATGGCAGTCGCGAAAACGGCAATTCCCGAGAAACGGGCGAAATTCTGGGAAGGCGCTTTCAATTTCCTGCCGGTCGAGGTGACCGAGGCCGAATTCCTGCAGGCCGGGCGAGTCGATCAGATGGCTGTCGACGTCGAGGTGGTAGAGGGTGGCGTGGGTGGTCGTGTGCTTGCCGGAGTCGAGGGCCTGCGAAATTTCGCGGGTGGCGGCTCGAGCCTCGGGGATGAGCGCATTGACCAGCGTCGATTTGCCCATGCCGGACTGGCCGACGAGGACGCTGGTTTGGTGAGCGAGGTAGGGACGGAGGTCTTCAGCGTGTTCCAGGGCCGATAGTTCAAGGACGCGGTAGCCGAGGGCGGTGAGTGTGGCCAGCCGGGCGCGGGCCGCTGGCAGCTTGTCGGCGAGGTCGCATTTGTTGAGCACGATGAGCGGCGCGATTTCTTCGCTTTCGGCGGCGATCAGGGCGCGGGCGATGAGTTCGTCGGAAAAGGCCGGTTCGGTGGCGACGACGATGACCAGTTGATCGACATTGGCGGCGATCAGTTTCTGGCGGATTTCGTTGGAACGGTAGAGCAGGCTGCTGCGCGGCTGGATCGCATCGATGACGCCCTGGTCGTCCGAGGTCTGCTGGATGTCGACGCGATCACCGCAGGCGATCTCGCTCTTCTTGCCGCGCGGAAAGCAGGGCAGGCGCTTGCCGTCGGCCATTTCGACGACGTATTGGCGGCCATGGGCGGCAATCACGCGGCCTTCCATCAGGTGGTCTTGTCCTGTGCCTGCAGGTGGGCGATACGCTGGGCGGCGGGCGGATGGGAGTCGTGGAACAGCGAGTGCAGCGGGTCTGGGGTCAGGGTCGAGGCATTGTCCTGGTAGAGCTTGACGAGGGCATGGACGAGGTCGCTGGCCGAGGCGTGTTGCGCGGCGTAGGTGTCGGCTTCGAATTCATGCAGGCGCGAGAGATGGCTCATGAGCGGGCCGAGGGGGAAGGTGAACACCGGCATGACGAGGAAGAAGAGAATCAGGGCCAGCGTCGTGTTTTGGGCCGAGACGCCGAGTCCGGCATAGAACCACGGGGCGTCGATGAGCTGGCCGAGCAGCCAGAGAAAGGCGAGCGAGCCGGCGAACATGAGCGCCAAGCGCTTGACGACGTGTTTCTTGCGGAAATGGCCGAGTTCGTGGGCCAGCACAGCTTCGACCTCGGACGGCTGGAGGCGGGTGAGCAGCGTGTCGAAAAAGACGATGCGCTTGTTGTTGCCGAATCCCGTGAAGTAGGCGTTGCCGTGGCTGGTGCGCTTCGAGCCGTCCATGACGAAGAGGCCGGAGGAACGAAAGCCGCAGCGGGTGAGCAGGGCTTCGATGCGCGATTTCATCTCGCCATCTTCGAGCGGCGAGAATTTGTTGAAAAGTGGCGCGATCCAGGTCGGGTAAATGAACATGATGAGCAGGTTGAAGCCGCTCCAGAACAGCCAGACGTAGAGCCACCAGTATTCGCCCATGGCACCCATGAGCCAGAGCACGGCGGCGATGACGGGCGCGCCGATGGCGAGCCCGAGAAGGGTTTGCTTGAGCAGGTCGGTGAAAAACAGGCCGAGGGTCATGCGGTTGAAGCCGTGCCTGGCCTCGACGACGAACTGGCTGTAGAGCGAGAGTGGCAGGTCGATCAGGCCGGAAATGATCATGATGCTGAAGATCATCGCCAGGCCGTAGGCGAGGCCGTCGAGTTGGCTCGACCAGGCGTCGTGCAAGACCGTCAGACCGCCGCCCAGGGTGAAGGCGAGGAGCACGCCGGCGTCGATCAGCGTATGCAAAATGGCAGCTTTGCTACGGTCGACCGTGTAATCGGCCGCTTTTTGATGGTCGGCCAAGGTAATGCGTTCGGCGAATTCGGCCGGTACGGCGTTGCGATGGCCAGCCACGAAACGGATGTGGCGCAGTTTGAGCCAGAGGCGGACTGCTACGGTCAACCCGAAAAAAAGCAGAAAAACGAAAGTGAAATCAGGGGTCACGGATACGGAGCCAAAGCTGTGCGAAAATCGCGGTTTTCAAGGATTCGGGCAATTATATGGCAGGCACTGCAAACAACCTCGTCTGGCTGGACATGGAAATGACCGGTT
>PHCF01000171.1 GCA_002842145.1 Betaproteobacteria bacterium HGW-Betaproteobacteria-6
TGTAGATGCGTTCGCTCATTTTGCATTCTCCTTGCGGCGGCTGAGGATACGGACGATGCCGTGGAGCAGGCCGCCACCGATGGCGCCGGCGATGGCCAGACCGCCAAACAGGTCGACCAGTTGGTTGTTGTCGCGGCCCGGCAGGTAGATGTCGGTGATCGCGCTCAGGCAGCCATCCGCCGCCCGGGTGTGACATTCCTGGCAAGGCACGGCCTTCTCTTTCGGAGCGACCATGTGGGTGATGAACCAGTTCATCTGCGTTTCGATGAAGCCGAACTTGCCGCTGTAGGGCAGGCCGGCATACTCCATACCCGCCTTGATCGACTTGGCATAGTCGTAGTGCTTCCAGAGCGCAGTATCGTCATCCCCGAAAACATGGTTGACCACCAGTGTCTTGTTCTCGGTGTCGTAAGGCTGCTTGCCGCGCATGACCTTGAACGGCCAGATGCGGGCGTTCGGGTCGCTGGCCGAGCCTTCGACGCGGTTGAGTTCGAGAACCTGGCTGTCGTCGATCTTGTCGGTGATGGTGACCGGGTGGACGATACCGTTGTACCACTTGTACTCGGGACGGACGTTTTCGCCATATTTGAAATCACCCTTGGCGGCCGAGTATTTGAGGTGACCGTGGTCGTCCTTGATGAAGAGCGGTTTGCCATCGGCATCCATCTTGCCGGCGGTAGACCAGTCCCATAGCATTTTGGTGGCGATACCTCCCCGCGCGAATTCGGGGATATGGCAGGTCTGGCATGCCACCTTGTCGGTGTGGTTGTTGATCTTGGCTTCCTTGTGCGGCGTGAAACCGTGGCAGGACTCGCAGGTGGCGCGGTTGTGATCGTCCTTGGGCAGGTCGAAACCGTGCTTGTCCTTAGCCGTTGCCGCGTAACGGCTGCCCGAGGACTGGTGGGCGTTGAACGTATGGCAGTCGGCACAGACCATGTCGGCACCCTCCTTGGCCATATGCACATCCAGTTCGCGCGACGGGTTCTTCAGTGACGAATCGAGGTCGCCATGCTTGACCGCATCGCCGCCTCCGCCGTTGAAATGGCAAGAGCCGCAGTTGGCGCGGCCGGGCTGGCCGACATGCTGGGCGATCTTCGTGAGGTCGGGCGCCTTGAACAGCTTCTTGCCTGGCGGCCCTTCCATCGGTTCGAACTCCCGGTCCGCATACAGCGGGTGGCCGGCATCGGGACCGAATTTCTTGTAGGTGCCCGTTGTGTCGTGGCACGCCAGGCAATCAACATTGTCCTGGTTGGTGAAATCGTAATTCTTGTCTGTCCAGCCATAGCCGGCGTGGCAACTGGTGCAGCGCGTCTCGTTGGAAAGGGGCGAGCCGCAGAAATTGTTGGCAGCCCATTTCTTGCCGAGGGTCTTGCCGGTGGTCGGGCTCTTTGTTTCCCAGGTCCAGTGGATACTCTTCATCACCTGATGGGCTGCCATGTTATGGCAGGACAGGCAAGCCTTGGTCACTTCCGGGCCGGTCTTGAATGGCCCTTTCAATGCCTCGAGCTTGCTGTGATCGGTTGTCGAGTTCAATATTTCGGCCTTGCCGATGGCCGGTGGCGGCACCGGTCCTTCCGCTGCCTGAGCGAGCAAGGCCGCTCCCAGCAAGGCTGCTGCAAAAAGCCTGCGTAAATGTTCCATTACCTAGTCTCCTTTGGTTTTCGCAGAATGGATGATCTGTTCAGGATCAGAGCCGTCATTGCTCGCAGGCTTGCAGCTACTACTTTAGTCAACAATATAAGATAACGCTAATGTACATCTGATCCAGATCAAACCCCTTGTTTTCACCTGTCGAGAATTCAAGGGCACTCTCATGGGCCATGAGTGGCGTGCTAGAATCGCGGTATTGTCTTGAATATCTTGAGGAAGCAGCGAAATGGCGGAAGTTAACACCAGCTACGTGTCCGATCACCAGACTTGGATGAACGAGCAACTCGAAAAGAATCCGCAGTGGGTCGAAGACCAGAAGGCCGGTCGCGCCCTGTGGTGGGACAAGAAGCAGGATGTCGATACCGCGGCCCGCAACGCCGGCTCGAAGGTGGCGCAGAAGCCTTATCCCTACGATGTGAATTTCTTCGGCGAATAATCTCCGCCGAAATCGAGTCGTTAAAAAAGCCGGTCATCGACCGGCTTTTTGTTTGCCTGCGAGCCGGACCTGCCGGCGCGGGTAATTAACCGGTCAGTGGCTTGACGACGCGCTTGACGGCGGTGTCGTCGGGGTGCGGGTGGATGGTGAAGCCGAGGCTGCTCATCAGGCGGAACATCTTGGAGTTGGTCGACAGTACGTCGCCAACCACGGCGCGGTAGCCCTTCATGCGGGCGCATTCGATGAGCGCCGTCATGAGCTTGCGGCCGACACCGCACTTCTGCCAGTCGTCGCCAACGGCCAGCGCGAACTCGACTGACTCGCCGTCGGGATTGACGACATAGCGCGCCACACCGATCTGGAGTTCGATCGGATCCACATCATCAACGTTATCGTCGACCTCCTTGGTGATCGTCGCGACCAGCGCCATTTCGCGGTCGTAGTCGATCTGTGTGAAGCGGACGAGCATGGTCTGCGTCAGTTCGCGCAGGGTATCCATGAAGCGGTAGTAGCGCGATTCGTCGGACATGTTCTTGACGAATTCCTGCTCCATGTCGGCATCTTCCGGGCGGATCGGGCGGATGGTGACGACCTTGCCGTCGTTCATCTGCCATTCCTGAACCAGATGGACCGGATACGGATAGATCGACATGTGGGCGTAACGGTCGCCCGAAGCGTTGGCGGCATGGTCGATGACGATGCGGGCATCGGCCGCGATGGCGCCGTTTTCGTCGACGATCAGCGGGTTGAGGTCAAGCTCCTGGATCCACGGCAGTTCGCAGACCATTTCGGAAATGCACAGCAGTACTTCCTTGAGGGCGGCGCGGTCGACCGGCGGCATGTTGTGGAACTGGTCGAGGATCAACGAGGCCCGCGTCGAGTCGATGAGATCCTTGGCCAGGAATTCATTGAGCGGCGGCAGGGCGACCGAGCGGTCGCTGAAGATTTCGACGTCGAAGCCGCCAGCACCAAAGGTGATGACCGGCCCGAATATTGGATCGCGGAAGACGCCGATCATGACTTCGCGGCCATTCGGGCGTGACAGGAAGGGCTCGATCGAGACGCCGTTGATCTTGGCTGTCGGATGCCGTTTCTGCACGGTGTCGATGATGTCGTGGTAGGCGTTGCGGACGGCCGGCGCATTGGTGATGTTGAGGCGGACGCCGCCGGCATCGGATTTGTGCGGCAGGTCGGGCGAATCGACCTTCATGGCGATCGGGAAACCGATCTGCTCGGCAAGCAGCAGCGCCTCGGTTGCCGTGCGGGCAACCATGGTCTGGGCGACCGGTACCTTGAAGGCGCGCAGGATGGCCTTCGACTCCATTTCCGAGAGCACCTTGCGGCGTTCGGCAAGCAGCGCCTCGATCAGCATCTTGGCTCCCTCGGCTTCCGGCCGGCCGTGCTGGCGGGTCGGTTCCGGCGTCTGCAGCAGGAGCTTCTGATTGCGGTAATACTTCGAAATGTGGTGGAAGAGTTCGATGGCAGTTTCCGGCATGCGGAAGGCCGGGATGCCGGCGTTCTCGAGCATGGTGCGCGCCTCGCGCACCTGGTCTTCACCCATCCAGCAGCAGATCAGCGAACGGTTGAGCTTGTCGGCGACCTCGATGATGGCCTGGGCGACGGCCATCGGATCGGTCATTGCCTGCGGCGAGAGCATGACCAGCGTGCTGTCCACGTTGGGGTCGTGGGTGACGGCCATGATGGCGTCGCGGTAGCGCTCCGGCGTAGCGTCGCCGCCGATGTCGATGGGGTTGCTGTGCGACCAGTTGGTGGGCATCTCCTTGTTGAGGACGGCCATCGTTTCGTTGGACAGTTCGGCCAGCGGAATGCCCATGTCGCCAGCCCGGTCGGCGGCCATGGCGCCCGGCCCGCCACCGTTGGTGATGATGGCGAGGCGGTTGCCGAGCGG
>PHCF01000023.1 GCA_002842145.1 Betaproteobacteria bacterium HGW-Betaproteobacteria-6
GGCGATGGTTGCCTTGTTGTAGAAGCGCAGCAGCTTCCACTGCCATTGCGAGCAGTCGCGGCGCATTTTTTCCTGGAAGATGTCGGACTTGCCGTCGGTCTCGCGGAAGTATTCCTTCAAGTCCATGCCGGCCGACCAGGATTCGCCAGCCCCGGTCAGCACCAGCACCTGCACGTCGTCATCAAGCTCAAGGGTTTCGAGCACATCGATCATTTCGCGATTGAGCTGCGGGCTCATCGCATTGCGCTTTTCCGGGCGGTTCAGGGTGACCCAGGCGATGCCTTGTTCGACATCGACCTTCACGGCCTGCCAGCGGTTTTCGTAATTTGCCATTTTGATTCCTTTTACTTAGTAACTAGTCACTGATAAGTGGGGTTGGACTGCGATATAAATCTGCTTTGGGCCATCTCACCGTTCGGCTCGGTGCGTCATGACACCAATGGGTGACAAGCCAGGGATTGCTCCTGCAATGCCTCGACCTGCTCGGTAATGGCGGCGCACAGCGCCTGCTGAACCTCGAACTGCTCGACGGCTTTTTTGACGATCCCGGCGCGAACGACGGTTCCCGACCTGACTTCATCCATGGCCGCCAGCGCGTCCCGGATGTTGCTCAAGCCCCCGGTAGCGGAAAGCGCAGCCTGCTCGACGCCGCTGCCGGCTTGCTCGGCCGTATGTTGAAGATCCTGGGCGATACCACCGATCTCCTGACTCGATTGATTGGCCCGCTCAGCGAGCTTGCGCACTTCGTCGGCAACGACGGCGAAGCCACGCCCCTGCTCGCCGGCCCGAGCCGCCTCGATGGCTGCGTTGAGGGCCAGCAGATTGGTCTGGGCAGCAATTTCCTGGATGCTGGTGACAATGCGCCCGATGCGTTGCGATTGCGCCGTCAGCTCGGTGAATACCGCCGCGATGTCCTGGTTGTGTCGTTCGAGTTGCTCGATATCGACGGCGCTGCTGCCGACCTTTTCGTAACAAAGATCGATCTTTCCTGCCGCGGCGCGGGCAATCGTTCCGGCGTGGCTCGTATGTTCCAGGCTGAGCACCAGCGATTTTTGCCAGTCGGCCAGATCGTTGCGAATCGGCGGCAAGGTGGTCTGCAATTGGCTGGAAATGTCCTTCAGACTGGTCGCCAGCCGACTATGTGTCGCCTCCAGAACGGACGGGGTGGACAACGCCTCACGCTGCCGCTGGCCAAGCGTTTGCGGCAAGGCGAACAGGCGCTGCAGCAGACTGCCCGGCCTGGCTGCCGACCAGCGCGTCAGCGCCATGTCGAAGCGATCTGCCCGAATATCGGCTTCCAGCTTGTCGAGTTCGTCTTTTACCAGACCGATTGCTTCGGGCTTCCCTTTAAGACGCTGCCAGAGGGTTTTCATGCGCCTGCCTCCAGAGCCTGCTGCAGCGTTGAACACAGCTGATCAAAGGCGGCGGCTGCGGTTTTGACTCGACCGGTCATGTTGATGAAACCGTGGGCCAGGCCAGGATAGTCGACGAGACTGACCGCCACGCCATCGGCCATCAGACGCTCGGCGTAGGCAATACCCTCGTCGTGCAAGGGATCGTAACCGGCAACCTGAACCAGGGCGGGAGGGAGTCCGGCGAGACTGCTGGCCAGCAACGGCGCGCCGCGAAAATCGGAAGCAACACCCGTCGGGCCGAAGTAGTGCTGGTTGAAATAGTCGATGCTGCGCCGGGTCAGGGTGTAGCCGGCGCCGTATTTTTCATAGGAGGGGAACTGCCCCGGCGCGCTCGCCGTGACCGGATAAACCAAGGCCTGAAAGGCAATCGCCGGGCCCTGGCGATCGCGACTGAGCAAGGCCAGGACCGCCGCCAGATTCGCCCCGGCACTGTCACCGACGACAGCGATACGACGCGCCTCGCCAGCCAGTTCCCCCGCATTGGCAGCCGTCCACAACAGGGCTGCGTAACAGTCGTCCACCGCGGCCGGGAACGGGGCTTCCGGCGCCAGACGATAATCGACGGCGACGACGGTACAGCCGGAGCGCGCACACAGATTGCTGCAGATCGAGTGGTAGCACTCAAGGTCCCCGACGACAAAGCCGCCGCCATGCAGATAGAGGACGATCCCCTTGGCGGCCTGCTCCGGACGGTAGATGCGTAGCGGGAGAATGCCATCGAGGCTGGCGATGTGCCGGGACTCGAACGGTACCGCGGCCGGGGGCCGGTCGCCGGCGCCGGTCAGCGAACGATAAAGGCCGCGCGCGGCGTTGGGTGGCAGTTCGCACAGGTCAGGAGCGCCGCTGGCACGGCCGTCTTCCAGGAAGCTGGCGAGTTCGAGATCAAGCATGGTTTACTCCTGCTGCTCGTTGGCGAGGGGGGTGGTCGTGACGACGACCTTGCCCAGTTGCTGGTTCGATTCCAGATAGCGATGGGCGGCAACGATGTCGTCGAAGGCGAAGCGGCGGGCGATGGTTGGCCGCAGGGCACCGAGGCGCAGGCCTTCGCGGATGAAGCTTTCTGCCTGCTGCCGCCGGTCGGCGTCGGCGATGACCTCGAAAACCAGGTAGCCGCGCAGGCTCAAGCCTTTGCCCACGGCCAGCCGGAAGGGAAAGGGCGTGGCTTCGCCGGCCCCGCTCAGGTTGCCGTAGATGACTAGGTTGCCTTGCGTTGCCAGGGTACCGGCCAGGGCTTGGACGCCCGGCCCGGCGACCGGATCGAACACCAGATTCGCCCCTTTGCCATCGGTCACCGTCATCACCGCCGCGATCAAGGCGGCATCGTCGGCAGGGCTGAAGACATGGCGGGCGCCGGCAGCCAGCAGGGCTTTATGTTTTTCCGGCGAACGGGTAATGGCGATCGGGTGGGCGCCGACCAGATTGGCGATCTGGATGGCGGCCAGACCGACACTGCTTGACGGCGCGGTAATCACCACGCTGTCGCCCTGGCCCAGACGGGGAATGTCGATCAGCGCACCGTAGGCGGTCAGATAGGCCATCCACAAAGCGGCTGCACTATCGGCGGAGAGCCCCTCCGGACTCCTGAGGACGGCGCTAGCCGGGACGTTGGCACGCTCGGCATAGACTCCGTAGCGCGTCATTGAAAAGGCCGGGATCACGCAGACGGCATCGCCCGGCAGGAAGCCGGCAACGCCGGGGCCAAGGGCCTCGACGATGCCGGATGCCTCGTAACCGATACGCGACGGGAAGTCGGCCGACTCCAGATACTGACCGGCGCGAAAGGCGGCTTCGGCGCGGTTCAGGCCGATCGCCTCGATGCTCACCTGAATCTCGCCCGGTCCGGGCGCCGGCAACGGCTCATCCTCGATGCGCAGCACTTCCGGGCCACCGTAGGCGTGAAAGCGGACGACGCGACTCATCTCAGGCGGCCGCTTCCGCCGTTGCCATCGGCACCTGGGGGGCGTCGCCGGTCGTTTGTGGCGCCGCCGGGCGCAACAGGAAATGGGCCAGGGCGGGCAGCAGCAACAGCGCCCCGAGCATGTTCCAGATGAACATGAAGGCGAGCAGGATGCCCATGTCGGCCTGGAACTTGATCGGCGAGAAGGCCCAGGTGGCGACGCCGATGGCCAGCGTGAAGCCGGTCAGCATGACGACCTTGCCGGTAAACAACAGGGCCTGGTAATAGGCTTCCGACAGGCTGTCGCCCTGGCGCATGCGGGCGAGCATGATGGACAGCACATAGAGCGCGTAATCGACGCCGATCCCGACGCCGAGCGCGATGACCGGCAGGGTGGCGACCTTGATACCCATGCCGAAGGCGACCATCAGCGCCTCGCAGAGGATGGAGGTGAGGACCAGCGGCAGCACGGCGCAGACCACGGCCCGCCAGGAGCGGAAGGTGATCCAGCAGAGCAGCGTCACGGCGCCATAGACCCAGAACATCATGTCGTGGGTGGCCTGCTTGACGACGATGTTGGTCGCCGCCTCGATGCCGGCGCTGCCGGCGGCCAGCAGAAAGCGGGCTTCCGGGTTGTCGTGGCTGGCAACATAGGCTTCGACGGCATTGACGACGCGACTCAGCGTTTCCGCCTTGTGGTCCTGCAGGTAGACATAAAGGGTAAGCAGGCTGCAGGTCTGGTTGAACAATTCTCGCGGGGCACGGGTCTGGACACCACCGAGCACGTCGTTGTTCGGTACCAGGTCGAGCCACTTGAAGTTGCCCTCGTTGTAGCCGGCGGTGGCGATGCGCGACAGTTTGGCCATCGAATTGGTGGCTTCGACGCCGGGCAACTGTTCGAGTTGCCAACCCAGTTCATCGACTAGCGACAGGTTCTGATAGCGGGTGCATTGGTCTTCGGCAGTCTTGACCATGACCACCAGAATGTCGCCGCTCGCCGCGTAGTTCTCGACCATGAACGCGTTGTCGCGGTTGTAGCGCGAGTCGGCACGCAGTTCGGGGGCGCCCGGGTCGAGGTCGCCGACCTGCAAATGGGTACTCACGGTATAGCCGACGACGGCCATGGCGATGCCGAGCAGCACGGAGAACAGCGCCCAGCGACGCTGGGTGAACAGGTCGAGGAATTCCCACAGCCAGTGCTTGGCGCCGGCTTCGTCGAGCTGCTCGGATTTCAGGCTGCGGGCAGCCGCACTCGGACTGACGCCGGTGTAGGAGAGCAGGATGGGGAGCAGGATCAGGTTGGTGAAGATCAGTACGGCAACGCCGATCGAGGCGATCACCGCGAGATCCTGGATGACCTTGATCTCGATCAGCATGAGCACGCCGAAGCCGACAGCGTCGCAGAGCAGCGCCGTCATGCCGGCCAGGAACAGGCGACGGAAAGTGTAGCGGGCGGCGACGACGCGATGCGTGCCGCGGCCGACGTCCTGCATGATGCCGTTCATCTTCTGCGCGCCGTGGCTCATGCCGATGGCGAAGACCAGGAAGGGAACAAGGATGGAGTAGGGGTCGAGCTCGAAACCGAGCAGCGTGATGACCCCGAATTGCCAGACCACGGCAACCAGCGAGCAGGCGACGACGAGCGCCGTCGAGCGGACGCAACGGGTGTACCAGAAGAGCATGGCGGTGGCGATGACGATGGCCGCGGCGAAGAAGACCAGGACCTGGGCCAGGCCCTCGATCAGGTCGCCGATAACCTTGGCGAAGCCGGTGACGTGAACCTTGATTTTGCCGTTCTGGTACTTGGCGCGAATCTGCTCGATCTTGGCCGACAGTTCCTGATAGTCGAGCGCCAGGCCGGTTTGCGGATTGCGGTCAAGGAGCGGCACGAAGATGATGCTCGACTTGAGATTGGCGGCGACCAGCTGGCCGATCTCGCCGGAGCGTTCGACGTTCTGGCGCACCTGGTCGAGGCTGCGCGGCGAACCGTCGTAGTCGTCGGGGACCACGGTGCCCCCCTCCAGCCCCTCTTCGGTGACCGCCGCCCAGCGCGTGGCGGTGGTCCACAGCGATTTCATGAATGGCCGGTCGACACCGGGCAGCAGATAGATTTCATCATTCATCTTCTGCAGGGTGGCCATGTACTCCTGGTCGAAAATGGTGCCTTCGGTCGTTTCCACGGCGATGCGCATGGAGTTGCCGAGGGCCGCCAGGTCTGCCCGGTTTTCGAGGTAGTTGACGATGTACGGATGGGTCGCCGGAATCATCTTCTCGAAGCTGGCATTGAGATTGATGCGCGTCGCCTGCCAGCCGAGCAGCAGCGTGCCGGCCAGGCAGAACAGGACGACCCAGAAACGGTTATTGAACAACACGCGCTCGGCCAAATTGCCCGATTTTGTGTCGAAGTCTTCCAGTCGTTCGATGACCGGCTGATGATCGTTGTGATGGGGGGTATGCACAGTGCTTCTCCGTCGATGGTTTTAGTTATTGGCTGTGGCGATCGGCGCCGTGACGACACCGCGCAGGCTGGTCACGATCACGCCCCGGTCGCTGCCTTCGATCACGGCGGTCAACGGGCCGGCGGAGCGCATCGGCAGCGGGACAAATTTCATCGGTGCTTGTTCGACCAGCAGTTGTCCAGACTGACTGGCCAGCACCAGGCGCCCATCGGTCAGTTGGGTAGCGCCAGAAATCGCCGAGGTGGTATTGGTCTGTAGTTGTTGCCAGCCCTCGCCGCTCGCCGGCAACAGGTAGGCGTTGCCGCGCAGGCCGTAGAGCAGCAGACCCTTGGCGGTAGTCAGCGCGCCAAACCAGGTGCCGACATAGGGCGAACTTTGGGCCGAAAAATGCTGTCCGCCGTCGGTCGACCGCAGGATCAGACCTTGTTCGCCGACCAGGTAAAGATCGGCGCCCCTTTTGGCGAGGCCGTAGAGGTGAAGGGCTTTCGGATTGTCGACGTGGGCCGACCAGTCTTGCCAGGTCTTGCCGCCATCGGTCGTGCGGAAAATCAGGTTGTAGGCACCAACGATGAAACCGTGCCCCGACTGGTCGATGTGCAGGTCGAAGAAAGGCTTGTCCGGACCATCGGTGACCAGGTAGGTGGCCTGACGCACCGCCTTCTCGTCACCACCAGCCATGGCTGTTTCATAGGCCAGTTGGGCTGCCTGGATACCGTCCAGCTGCTTGTGCCAGGTTACGCCGCCATCTTCGGTGTGGAGCACGAGGCCCATGTGGCCGACCGCCCAGCCGCGCTTGGCGTCGACAAAACGCAAGGCGGTCAGCGTCACGCTGGTCGGGGTCACCGCTTGCGTCCACTGCTTGCCGTTGTCGGTCGAGTAAAGAACGATGCCGCGTTCGCCCGCCGCGATCAGTCGCTCACCCGCCCGGGTGATCGTCAGCATGGCGCTGTGGCTCGCCTTGCCGGAAATCAGGGAAGGAAAATCGAGCGCAAAGGGGGCGTGCGGCGGCGGAGCGCTTTGTGCCAAAGCGGCGGAAGACAAGCCGGCCATGCACAGATAAATGATCGTTTTTTTCATGATTTGCCAAAAAGAACCGGGAGTGCGGAGAAGCAACTCCCGGCAAACGCAGAGAGATCGATGCAAACAGAGCTTGGTTGCAGCGGCCCGATTAAGGCCGCCGCAACCGGTATGGCTTAGCGGGCGCCCAGGTTGGCGAGTTCTTCAGGCGTGAAGAACTTTTCCGTGAGCTTGGGTGCGGGCGCGACTTGCTTGTTGGTGCCATTCGAGGCCGCGTTCAGGTAGTAGCCACCGTTCTGCAGGTTGTAGGTACCCCAGAATACGTTGCCGAAGAGCGCCGGCACATCGGGAGCCAACAGCGTCAGCGTGTAGTTGGTACGCCACAGTTGACCTTGCGCATCCCAGCCGTCGATCAGGATGATTTGCCAGCTATCCTCGTCCAGGTAGTACTTGCGCTTGGCCACGACGTGGCGCTTGCCCGGCGCCAGATTGGCTTCAATCTCCCAGACGCGGTGCAGTTCCCAACGCACCAGTTCCGGGTTCAGGAAATCCTTGCCCATCAACTCTTCCGGCTTGGCGGCGGCAGCCTTGTTGTTGTTGTAGGGAATCAGGATTTCCTTCTTGCCGACCAGTTTGTACTCGTGGTGATCCCACGGTCCGAACAGCATGAAGGCTTCGTCGAAGAAGCCCATGCCGGAAGTCACCGAGTCCGGCGTGTCATACGACACCGAAGGGGCACGGCGAACGCGGCGCTGACCGACCAGGTATTGCCAGATACCGCGTCCCTTGTCGGCGGTGCTGCTTTCATGCACGAGGATGGATTCACCTGCCTTCGAGGACGGGGCGCTTTGCACGAAACGGCCGTACAGGTAAACGCCCTTGTAGGTTTCCAGGCTGCCGTTCTTGTCGTAGTACGGGCTGAGCTTGTTTTCGTCGCCTTCGCTGACCACCGAAAGCTTGCCGTCGCGGGTGACCATCCAGGCATTGATCGGGTGATTGATGGCCTCACCCTGCCAGGTCAGAACGTGGTTCCACATCGCCTCGGTACCGCTCTTCGGGATCGGGAAGGGAATGCCGCCGTAGGCCCCTTCCACCGTATAACCATTGCCGGACAGCTTGGCCCGGGTGGCGTTCTGCAGGGTGTTGTCGTACACCCACTGCGGCGCCGCGGCGCTACGGTGCGTCGGGAAGACCTGGAGCTTGAAGTCCGGATACTTGGCGAGCAAGCCCTTGACGCCATCGGTCAATTTGTCGGCGTATTTGCTCATGTTTTTGGCGTCGACCGTGTAGAGCGGCTTTTCCCCGGCAAAGAAATCAGGCCGTGTGGCGCCCGACTTGTAGCCGGCCGGGGCCTTGGTGTAACCGCCGGTCCAGGCCGGGATGGAGCCGTCCTTGTTGCCGGCCTTTTCGGCGCCCATCGGGGTCAGCGTGGTTTTGAGCTTGGCAGCCTCGTCGGCACTGACAGCCGCGAAACCCTGCCCGGAGATGGCCGCGCCGATCAGCGCGGCGAGAATGGTGATGCGCATTTTCATTTGGGTATCCTCTGTTGTTAGAAGCTGCGGGAGATGTTGAAAGTGACGTAGTCACGGTCCCACATGGTCTGGTCGAAGCTGACGACGCCGGTGGTCGCATTGGTGCCGATATCGGTGCCGTGCCGACCGATCCAGCGGTGGTAGTTCAGACCGCCCTTCCAGGTGTTCCGGTAATTGAAGTTGACGCCGACGTCGAGCGCACCGCCGTTTTCAACCCAGCCAACAAAGACGCGCGAGCGCTGGAAGTCATGGCTGTAGACAACCGGGATGGACAAGTCGATGCCGTCGAAGACCTGGAAGAAATCGGCGGTAAAGGCTGCCGTCAGGCGCGAAGCGCTTTTCGTGGTGCCCTTGTCGATGGCGTTGGGGTTCTTGTCGATGTCCAGGACCGTATGCCAGTCGTACTGGATGGCCAGAGAACCACCATCCTTCAGAAAAAAATTCGGCTGGAAGAGATGGATATCGGCAACCGTGACATGGGCTGTATTACCGACCGCATAGGCTGGGTTGTCCTTGTTGTCGAAGTTGTTCCATTGCCCCGGAATTTGCTGAACGATCGCCGTGCCGCCGGTGATCGGCATGTTATGGCGCATCGATGCTTCGATAGAGATATTGTCACCGAGCAGAACCGTACTGGCCGAGGCGCCGTAGACCTGGATGTCTTCCTGGTAGACCAGGCGGTAGTTGCCACGAGCGGGGTCGAAATAGGCCGCTGACGGGGTCTTGTCATGGAAATTAGCAGCGTAAACGCCGAATTCGGTATCCAGCGCATCCGACCTGTAGCGCAATTGCAGACCGCCCTGCCCGCCATCACGTGCCTTCAGGTCGGCGCCCCGAGCAAACAGACCGCCCCCCGGCGTACTCAGGAAAGACTCCGCACCATCGGTCAAGAAGTCATTGGGCGACAGGAAGCTGCCGGCCGCGAAGAACGGCGACTTGTGCCACTTGAACTGGTAGTAGCCGCCAACCGAGAGCTTGTTGGTCAGTTGCAGCGAGCCGGATATCTGTTCGGTCGGCATGATGAACTCCTTGACCTGAGCGCCCGGCACGGTGGCCGCCTTGGTGATGTCGACAGCGCCCTGCGCTGCCGCGACGCCGTTGTTGCCTGACATCAGGGTTTCGCCATAGATCACGGCATGACGACCCAGCGTGAGGCGACCCGACATGTCACCCAGATCGCCCTTGGCGAAAACGAAGGCATCCATCAAACGGACGTTGGCGCCAACCGCATCCTGGGTGCCGTCGGTGAACTGGTTCGAACCGGTGCTGATGTTGTGCGTAATGCCCGACGCGTTGTCGTTGGACCTCATATAGATATCGTCATACCAGGCGGCACCGCTGATACGGGCGCCGAAGTTGCCCTTGGTGATGTCGAATTCGCTGGTCAGGTCGAGGCGTTGCGAGGTGAAGCCCTTCTTGAAGTTGCGGTTGCCGTCACCGGCCGGGCTGCCGGTTTGAGCGGTCAACTGGGCAGCATTCGGATCACGCACGCGATACATCGTGCTGTACTTGACGGTGTTATCCCAACGCATCTTGACGTCGGACTCCCCCATGTCGAATTGGAAGGCGTGAGCCGCGGGCATGGCGAATGTCGCGGCCAGTGCCAAGGCGATACGACTTGGTTGCTTTGTCAGCATTGATTCCTCCAGTAGTGTTATGTGTTTCTGTTGTGGTGAAAAAGCTAGCCGATACGAACGATCGGTTTGATGCTCTTGCCGGTTTCGCTGTCGTGAATCGCGGCGTTGATTTCATTGAACGGGTAGAAACGCACCATGCGGTCGAAGGGAAAGTCGCCCCTGCGGTACATCTCGATCAGTTGCGGGATGAACTCGTCCGGATTGGCCGAACCTTCGACGATGCCGACCAGGCGCCGACCGCCGCTCATGAAATGCACTTCGTCCAGGCTCAGTTCGGTACCCATCGGCGAGGCGCCGAGGATGCCGCAGGTGCCGCGCGGGGCCAGACTCATCACGGCATTGCGCATGACGGCCGGAATGCCCGTGGTGTCCACCGCATAGTCGATGCCGTAGCCGGTGATGGCGAGCAGGGCGGCGACCACGTCGTCGCGCAGCGGGTTGAAGGTATGCGTGGCGCCGATGGTTTTGGCGAAAGCGAGGCGGTCATCGTTGGTGTCGACGGCGACGAGTTGCGCGGCGCCTTTGGCCTTGGCGGCCATGAGCGCCGACAGGCCGACCGAGCCGGCACCGAAAACGACGAAGGATTTGCCGGCTTTCAGTTGCAGGGCGTTGATCACCGCCCCGGCCCCGGTCTGGATGCCGCAGGCAAGCGGCCCGAGCAATGCCAGATCGGCGTCCTTCGGCACCTTGACGACGTTCTGCTGATGGCAGATGGCGTGACTGGCGAAGGACGACTGGCCGAAAAAATTGCCATGCACGACTTCGCCGTCGCGGGACAGGGCACTGCTGCCATCAGCCCGCGTCCCGAAGAAATTGCGCGGGAAAAACTCGTGGCAATAGGCCGGCTCGTGTTCCGCGCAACTCGGACAATGGCCGCAGGAGTTGAAGGTCATCACGACGTGGTCGCCGACGGCGACCTTGCTGACGCCGGCACCGACTTTTTCGACGACACCGGAACCTTCGTGGCCAAGGACCACGGGCATCGGCGTCGGCAGGTGACCGTCGCGCACGACCATGTCGGTATGGCAGACGCCGGTGGCGACTACGCGGACGAGTACCTCACCGGCCCGCGGCTCTTCGAGTTCGAGGGTCTCCAGGGAAAATGCACCGCCCTTTTCGCGGGCGACGGCAGCGGTGATTTGCATGTGCGATATCCCCGACTTCAGAACGGGTACGGATGGGCAGCGGACTGGACGGTCACCCAGCGCAACTGCGAGAAGTTTTCCCAGGCGCTCGGGCCGCCGACGTTGCCACCATTGCCCGAGCAGCCACGACCGCCGAAGGGATTGCAGCATTCGTCGTTCACCGTCTGGTCGTTGATGTGCAGCATGCCGGAGTCGATCCGCTCGCCGAGGCGCATGGCGCGGCCAACATCGGCCGTGATGATGCCGGCCGACAGGCCGTATTCGGTGTCGTTGGCGATGGCGATGGCTTCGTCGTCGGTCTTGAAGGTGATGATGCTGGCGCAGGGGCCGAACACTTCTTCGTGATAGGCGCGCATGCCCGGTTTGACGTTGGAGAGCACGGTCGGCTTGTAGAACAGGCGGTCGTAGGTGCCGCCGGCTTCGAGCTTGGCGCCGGCTTTGACGCTGTCTTGAATGATGGCGTGAGCGCGGTCGCGCTGGCGTTCGCTGATCAGCGGGCCGAGGGCGACCTGTTCGGTGGCCGGATTGCCGACCGGCAGGTGCGTCGCCTTGGCGACCAGACGGCGGGTGAATTCCTCTGCGATGCTTTCCTGGACGAGGATGCGGCCGGAGGCCATGCAGATCTGGCCCTGATGCAGGAAGGCGCCCCAGGCGGCATTGCTGGCTGCGACATCGAGGTCGGCGTCGTCGAGAATGAGTAGCGGGCTCTTGCCGCCGAGTTCGACGGTGACTTTCTTGAGGTGGCGGCCGGCAGCTTCGGCGACCAGGCGACCTACTGCGGTCGACCCGGTAAAAGCGATCATTTTGACGAGCGGCGAGTCGCACAGCACCGAACCCGGCTCGGCGCCGCCCGGCAGGACGTGCAAGACGCCTTCCGGCAGGCCGGCGGCTTGCAGCACGGCGGCGATCATCAATCCGCCGCTAACCGGGGTTTGCGGATCCGGCTTGAGCACGACGGCATTGCCGGCAGCGAGCGCCGGGCCGACGGCGCGCATCGAGAGGACCAGCGGCACGTTGAACGGCGAGATGACGCTGACCACGCCGTGCGGCACGCGCTTGGCGTAGCTCAGGCGGCCGGCCGCGCTGGGCAGGACGATGCCCTGGTTTTCATGCTGCATGGCGGCGGCCATGCTGAACAGTTCGATGGCTTCATTGATTTCAAGCTGACCCTTGGGCACGATGCCGCCGGTTTCGCGGACGACCCACATGACCAGCTCGTCGAAATGCGCCTGGAGAATGTTGGCAGCCCGGCGGAAGATGGCGGCGCGCTCGCGCGGCGGCACCGCTGCCCAGGCCCGCTGGGCAGCGACGGCGCTCTGGATGGCTTGTTCGGCATCGGCGGCATTGGCCTGGCCGATTTCGGCCAGCACTTCGCCGGTAGCCGGTTCGCGCACTGTCAGGCTGCCACCCTGGGCGGCGTGCCATTGACCATTGAAAATATTGCCTTTCCACTGAGCCGGATTGAGCAGCTTGTTGATGTCGGACATGGTGTCTCCGTTGTGCGTTGAATATGGTTAAACTCGTATCGCTATTCGCAATTGACGTGCCAACACCGCATCAACCCGCTTTTGCTGCGTTTGCATGGCAGCTAACTGACTGAGTTGAAAAACGAAGCACCCTGTTTTTTGTTCGCCTGCCGTGCAGCGCAACAAAAATTGACACAAGGGAAAAAGTTCGATTTTTTGAACTTTTTGGGCAAGGAAAGCCAAAGCGAAGTGAAATTTTTATAAGAATTTTGGAGACGAGATGACCAAGCGAATTTCTCTGGCCGAGGTGTCGCGAACGACCGGGACGATGTTGCTGACCGGAAGCGATGCCGATTTCGGGGAAAGCCCCAGCCTGAGCGATCTGACCGAGTGCCTGTTCTTTTCTCCCGGCGACGGGCGCATCTGGCTGGACGATCAACGCATGTTGCTGATGCGCAACAGCACCTACGGCCAGTTGCGCAAGGAGCTGATCTCCACGCTCGGCATCGAGGGCGCACGCGGCTTGTTGACTCGCGCCGGCTACGCCTCGGGGATGCGCGACGCCCAACTGGTTCGCGAAAAATGGGCGCACGCCGACCAGGGGGCACAACTGCTGGCCGGGACGCGCCTGCATGCCCTCGAAGGCATGGTCAAGGTCGAACCGGTACTGGTGCAGACCGATTACGAGAAGGGGTCGTATTACGGGGAATTCCTCTGGCACAACTCGTGTGAGGTCGATGTCCACGTGGCGGCGCATGGCGTCGATAACGAGCCGGCCTGCTGGAATCTGGTCGGCTATGCCACTGGCTATGTCAGCACGCTGTTTCTCGGGAAGTTGATTGTTTTTCGCGAGGTCGAGTGCCGCGCGGCCGGCGCTCGGGTCTGCCGGGTCATCGGCAAGCCGGCCGAGGAGTGGCCCGATGTCGAAGAGGATTTGCGCTATCTCAACCCCGAGAGCTTCGTGAACCGCGAAGCCTTTGGCGGTGGCAAGAAATACGAAGCGGCCGACCTGCCGGTGCCGGAGGAGAATCCGCCGGCCCGCGGCCGAAATCTCATGGTCGGCATTTCTGCCGCATTCAATAGTGCGTGCCACATGCTGACGCGGGTTGCCTCGACCCAGGCAACGGTCCTGTTTACAGGCGAATCCGGGGTAGGCAAGGAATTGTTCGCATCCATGCTGCATGACATCAGCAGCCGGAAAGACGGCGCATTCATTTCGGTTAACTGCGCGGCCATCCCCGACACCCTGGTCGAATCGGAGCTGTTCGGGGTCGAACGCGGCGCCTATACCGGCGCCACCGAATCCCGCCCTGGACGCTTCGAGCGGGCCGATGGCGGCACGTTGTTCCTCGACGAAATCGGCACGCTAACCATGGTGGCCCAGGGCAAACTGCTGCGCGCGCTGCAGGAAGGCATCATCGAGCGGGTCGGCGGAACCCGGACGCAGAAAGTCGATGTCCGGCTCGTTGCAGCGACCAATGTTGATCTGGAGGACGCCGTCCGCAAGGGGCTTTTCCGCGAAGACCTGTTCTTCCGGCTCAATGTCTACCCCATCCACCTGCCACCCCTGCGCGAGCGGCGCGACGACATTCCGCTACTGCTCAGCTATTTCTTCCGGCGCTACTGCCTGCGCCACGGCCGCAATCTGCCAGGGTTTACCTCGCGGGCGGTGCGGGCGCTGCTCAACTATGCCTATCCGGGCAACATCCGCGAGTTGCAAAACCTGGTGGAGCGCGGCGTGATCTCGGCCGACGATGGGCAACTTGTCGATCTGCCGCACATCTTCCGTGCCGAAAAAGTCGGCCTCGATTCGACGTATGCACTGGGTGGCAATGGGGCGTTGGCTGATACTGCCGCCGAGTCGGCCAAGGCGGACGGACAGGCGAGCACCAGTCTGCTCGATATGGTGCTCGGCCACGAAACGCAAGGCATGGCGCCGCTAGAAGCACTGGAGTTGAGAGTTGTTGAGGAAGCCGTTGCCCGTTCGCACGGCAATCTGGCCGCTGCCGGGCGCCTGCTCGGCATGTCGCGGGCTCAACTGGCTTACCGCCTGCAGAAGCGCTAAGCGGGCGTGAAGGGGCAACCGGGATTTCAATTTTGGCCAAAATTTCCGGTTGACCGTAGGAACCCGACAGGGCAACCCATCACTTTCACCGGTGTGTAACCTCCATGCCGCTAATTCTTCGCCAGTGCGCGAAAACACGGCAGCCCCCAGGCCAATCCGTCCTTTGAGCCGGGAGTGATATGACAGGAGGGGGTAACGGTCGCCCGACAGCTATGCCATTAATGCATAGCTGATAGTGATTCATTGACATTTCACGAGTACTCCTTTTTGCGCCAATGTGTTGCCTGCAGGAGGGCAAGCCTCTGCATGGACATAACAGGAGACAAGCATGAAGTTCACCCAATTCGCCCGCGGCATGGCACTCGCTGCGCTGCTGCCCGGCTTCGCGCAGGCGCAGGAAATAATCCTGAAAGTGGCGCACCCGGTGCCGCCGACGGCGCCAGGGCACGTCAAGATGATCGTTCCCTGGTGCGAAAAGATCGAAGCCGAATCGCACGGCAAGATGAAATGCCAGATCTATCCGGCCATGCAACTGGGCGGCACGCCGCCGCAATTGCTGACCCAGGTCCGCGACGGCGTGGCCGATGTGGTGTGGACCTTGCCCGGCTATACGCCGGGACGCTTCCCGGTTTCCGAGGTGTTTGAGTTGCCGTTCATCAACCGGACGCGGGATGGATCGTCCCGCGCCCTGTGGGATTTCGCAGAGAAAAATGCGGCGAAGGAGTTTGCCGGCGTCAGACCGATCGCGCTGTGGGTTTCCGGACCCTACGCCCTGCATACGCGGGACAAGGAAGTCCGCACGCTCGAAGACATCAAAGGGCTGAAGATCCGTACCCCGTCGCGCCTGGGCACGAAATTGCTCGAAGCGCTAGGGGCCACGCCGGTCGGCATGCCGGTGCCGCAAATTCCGGAAAGCCTGTCGAAGGGTGTTATCGAAGGCGCCCTGCTCCCGTGGGAAGTGGTCCCTGCCTTCAAGGTCCAGGAACTGACCAGGAACTCGACGGAATTTTCCGGAGACACCACGATGACGGCGACAACGATGATGTTCATCATGAATGCGAAGAAGTACAACAGCCTGCCCGCCGATCTCAAGGCGGTGATCGACCGCAACAGCGGCCGGGAGGCCTCGGCATGGTTCACGCTGCAAATGCAACGGGGCGACGATGCGGGCCTCAAAGCCACGGTTAACAACGGCAACAAGATCTTCCCGATCCCGGCGGCCGAGATGACCCGGTGGCAGGCGGCGGCCAAGCCGGTGACCGAAGAGTGGATCAAGGAAATCTCGGCCAAGGGCCTCAACGGCAAACAGTTGCACGACGAAGCCGTTGCCCTGGTCGATAAATATTCGCCGCATTGAGCTGAGCGGGGCGCATCGTCGCCCCGCCCCGGCCATCCTCAAGCCAGGTTTATACAAGTTGCCAAGCATTAGCCGGGCGCAATCTGCCCGGCGCCGATCGGCCCCCAGCCAGGTCTTCAGCGGCGGCGGCAAGGCCGGATCCTTGCGACCGCGCACGACCTCGATCCCGGTGGATTTATCCCGTTTTCGCTGGTCGACCGCAGGCAGCAGCGGCGTCGAGTGCGCCAGGTGGTCGGGCCCGACGCGCTTGGCGCCGGCCGTCGCCTCGACCCACACTCAGCGCATGTCGGGATTGACCTCGCAATGGCTGTAGGCCCGCTGTTCGAGCGGCCGCAAGGCGGCCTCCAGGCGCTGGACGCAGAGCAGCTTGCAGGCTCAGCGTGCGGGCATGGCGGACGGACCAGAGGCGGATCGGGTACATGGCGCCCCCGTCCGGGGAGGCTTACAAATCGAGCACCAACCGGGCCGAGCTGGCACGCGAACAGCAGGGCAGGAACTGGTCGCCGGCGGCTTGCTCCTCCGGCGTCAGGTAGAGGTCGCGATGCTCGACTTCGCCGCCCAGCACCTTGGTCAGGCAGGTGCCGCAGACGCCCTGCTCGCATGCCATCGGCACATCGATGCCGGCCGCCGCCAGCGCCTTGAGGGCGGTTTGCCCCGGTGCCACCGGCACGATCTGGCCGCTGCTGGCGACTTCGATTTCGAAGGCGCGGTCAGCCGTGCTGTCGATGTTGGCCCCGGCGAAAAACTCCCAGTGCAGGACGGCTTCGTCCCAGCCCTGACGCCGGGCGCTGTCGAGCACCGCGTCGATGAAGCGCTGCGGACCGCAGACATAGAGATGCCGTCCTGCTGCCGGCTTGGCGAGCAGCGCATCGAGGTCGAGCCGCTGTGCCGGGTCTTCTTGGCTCAAATAGGTATGCACCCGCTCGACGTAAGGCGCCGCCGCCAGGTGGCCGGCGAAGGCCATGCGGTCGCGCCGCGCCGCCGTGTAATGCAGTTCGAAATCGGCCTTGGCCCGGTGCAGTTGTTCGGCCATCGCCAGCAGGGGCGTGATGCCGATGCCGCCGGCCAGCAGCAGGCTGCTCGTCGCGCTCGGATCCAGTTCGAAATGGTTGCTCGGCCGGCTGATGGTCAGCTGGTCGCCGACCTGCAAGGCCTCGTGCACCACCTTCGATCCGCCGCGCGAATTGGCGTCCCTCAAGATCCCGAGCACGTAGCGATGGCTTTCCGCCGGGTCGTTGCAAAGCGAATAGGAACGCACCAGACCGCCCGGCAGATGCAGGTCGATATGGGCGCCGGCGGTGAACGCCGGCAGGGCCTCCCCCGCCACCGGCACCAGTTCGAGCCGGCAGATATCCGGCGTTTCCGGCGTCTTGACGGCCAGGCGAACACGCAGCGTGCTCATGGCGCCCCCCTCAGGCCGCGCGGGCCAGGCCGGACTCGGCGGCCAGCCGGGCCTCGATGATCTTGCGCGCCTGGACGCCGCCGCCGTCGATGTTGAGCAACAACAGCTTGCGATCCGGCCACGCCAGCAGGTTGCGTTGCTGCAGTTCCAGCATGTCCTGGTCCTCGGCGAAGACCGCCCCCTGCCCCTTGCGGATCTGGTCGGTGACTTCCTGATCGTCCACGCGGAACTTGCGGGCCATGCCCCAGAAATAGTGGATCGAGGTATCGGTTTCCGGCGTGATGAAATCGACCACCCAGCTCGCCGCCTTGAATTCCTCGGGCGCGTCGTGGCCGCCCTTGCCGGCCAGCGCGACGCCGACCTCGATCATGATGTGGCTGGGCGGGTTGAAGTGGCAGATCTGCCAGCGGTCCACCAGCTGGTCGTCGGGCAGCCCCTTCAGGCGCAGGTTGGCCTTCCAGAACGGCGGCGCCTCGATGTTGTTCATGAAGCGGCTAGTCATCACGTGCTCGCCATCGACCTTGGTCGTGCACGGCGTTTCGTCGATTTCCGGCTGGCCGATGCTGGTCGAATGGACGTAGGTTTCGTGCGTCAGGTCCATCAGGTTGTCGATCATCAGGCGGTAGTCGCAGGCGATGTTGTACAGCCCGCCACCGTAGGCGAATTCCGGATTGCCCTGCCATTCGAAATGCGGCAGCTCGGCGATATCGGCCTTGCTGGCATCGCCCGGCCAGACCCAAATGAAGCCGTGGCGCTCGACCACCGGAAAATGGCGGATCGCGGGGAAGCCGCGCACGCGCTGGCCGGGCATCGCCACCGTGTGGCCCTTGCAGCCCATTTCCAGACCGTGGTAACCGCAGACCAGTCGGCCTTCCTTGACGAAACCAAGCGACAGCGGGGCGCCACGGTGCGGGCAGAAATCTTCGAGCGCCGCGATCTCGCCCTGCTCGTCGCGGAAGAAGACCATCAATTCGTTGCAGATGCGCCGGCCGAGCGGCTTGTCCTTGACCTCGTCGGAAGTGCAGGCAACATACCAGGTATTTTTTGGGAACATAATGTGACTCCTCTCTGTTGGATCCAAATAAATTGGATCCAATCGTAGCTATATTTGCGTAATCGATCAACCAATATTTAATTTTATGGATCCAGCCATGACTTCCGACAACAGCAGCATCGTCGCCGCGCTGCGTAAACGCATCATCGACGGCCACTACGCGCCGGGCGAACGATTGGCCGAAATCCCCGTCGCCGAAGCCCTCGGCGTCTCCCGAACCCCGGTCAGGCTGGCTTTTCGCACACTGGAGCAGGAAGGCCTGCTGCAGCGCGTCGGCAAACGCGCCTTGGCCGTGCGCGTATTCTCGCCAGCCGACGTGCAGTGTGCGATCGAAGTGCGCGGCGTACTCGAAGGCCTGGCAGCCCGCCTGCTAGCCGAACGCGGATTGGATCCCAAAACCAGAGTGGTATTGCACGACTGCCTGCGCGAAGGCGAAGCCATCGTCGGCGGCGAGCAACTGAGCGAAGCCGACATCGGCGCCTGGAGCGAGGTCAACGCCCGCTTCCACGCCGCCATCGTCGATGCCGACGAACGCCGCGTCATTGCCGACGCCATCGCCCGCAACAACCACCTGCCCTTCGCCTCGGCCGACTCGATCATCATCGACCGCAGCGAATTGGAACAGGCCCACCAGCGCCTGCGCATGGCGCAACTGCACCACCGCCTGGTCTTCAACGCGCTGGAAAACGGCGAAGCGGCCCGCGTCGAAATGCTGATGCGCGAACATGCACAGATCGGCCTGCGCTACGACAAACTGTTCAAACCGGTTGAATAAGCAGCCACATCGGGCCATCAATCCGTTTTCCGGAAACCCTGCCAGCGAGCCCAGCGAGACCTGCTCATTACGAAGCTGATCTCCCCGGCCAAAGTGTGGCAGCGGCGTACGATCTGCGACCTGTTCCAGAACCAGCCCCTACGATCGACGCCAATGTCGACTGATTTTTGGCCTTTTTCACCCGTCGACCGCAGGACTGCGCGACGGACCACCGCAGAGGCGACGCGCTAGCGCGTACTGCTCGCCCGAAATACGCTCGGTGCCTGGCCGCTCAGTTTCTTGAAGAAGCGGCAGAAATAGGCCGGGTCGGAGAAGCCCAGTTCGTAGGCGAGTTGTGACACCGGCGTGGCGGTGTAGATCAGTTTGCGGCGCGCTTCGAGCAGCAGGCGTTCCTGGGTCAGGGCGAAGGCGGTTTGGCCGCTGAGTTTTCGGCTCAGGCGGTTGAGGCGGCTTTCGGTGAGGTTGAGCGCGGCGGCGTAGGTTTCGACCGGCCAGTGTTCGGCGTAATGCGCTTCGACCAGTTGGCGGAATTTTTCCATCAGGGCGTTGCTCTTGCCCTCCGCGCTTTCGTCGGCGCGCAGGCGTTCGCGGACGAGGAGCAGCAGCAGGGCGCGCACCAGCCAGACCTGGAGGCGCACGCTGGCGGCGCCGGGGGCACGGAATTCGGCTTCGATCTGGTCGAGCAGGCCGCGGATGCGGCGGGCCGACTGTCCATCCTCACCGCTCAGGTGGATGACTTCGGCGGCGCCGCGCAGGACGGCGAACATCTGCGTCGCATCCTCGGACTGGCTGGCCAGCCCGGCCGAATCGAGGGTCAGGACGCAGCCTTCGGTCTGCGGCATGAATTTGAAGGCGTGGATGACGCCGGGCGGGATGACGACGGCGAGCGGCGGTTCGTAGTCCTGTTCCAGGTTGTCGAGGCGAACGCGCGCCGTGCCGGAAAATACGAACAGCACTTGCAGCAGACCTTCGTGGGTGTGGGTGTCGATCTGCCAGTTGCGAGCGGCACTGCGCGCCGAGATTTCCTCGATGTGGATGAATTCGCGGCTGACGGCAGTCTGGGCTTCGCCGTACAGCGAGAAGGTCGGAACAAGGACGCTCATCGGGGTTTGGCCTGGTGATTATTTGCAAGTTTATTGGCTAAATCAGGTCATATTCTGCGTTTGTTTGTCAGAAAAGTGCAAGTCTTCGTCGTCATTGTGCATTCGGCCGGCGGCCCCTGAACACTATGCTTCTCCCATCCCGCCGCGAGCGGGTTTAATAATCAAGGAGACCAAATGTTCAGTTTCGATCCTTATTCGCCAGCGGTAGACGCGGACCCGTTCCCGTTCTACAAGACGCTGCGCGACGAGCATCCGTGCTTCTGGAGTCCGGAAGCCGAGATGTGGGTGCTGTCGCGTTACACCGACATCGTCACCGCGCTCAACGACTGGCAGACCTATTCGTCGGCCAGCGGCAACCTGATGACCGAATTGCCGAACCGCGCCGGTTCGACGCTGGGGACCAGTGACCCCCCCCGCCACGACCGTCTGCGCGGGCTCGTTCAGCACGCCTTCCTGCGCCGCAATTTGGAAGCGCTGGCCGAGCCGATGCGGGCGATTGCGCGTGAAGCGGTGGCAGAGATCAAGGATGCCAAGGAGTTCGACTTCATCGCCGACTTCTCGTCCAAGTTCACCGTCCGCGTGCTCTTCGCCGCCCTCGGCCTGCCGCTCGGCGACGAGCAGACGGTACGCGACAAGGCCGTCCTCATGGTGCAGTCCGACCCGAAGACGCGCGCCAAGGGGCCGGAGCATATCTCCGCCTACAACTGGATGCGCGACTACGCCGCCGGGGTCATCGCCGAACGCCGCAAGAACCCGCAGAACGACCTGATTTCGCATTTCTCGATGGCCGAAATCGACGGCGACAAGCTCGACGAAATGGAAGTCCTGCTCACGACGACGACCTTGATCATGGCCGGCATCGAGTCGCTGGGCGGTTTCATGTCGATGTTCGCGCTGAACATGGCGGATTTCCCCGAGGCGCGCCGCCAGTTGGCTGCCAACCCGGAACTGATTGCCGATGCGGTCGAAGAGTCGCTGCGCTTCAACACCTCGGCACAACGCTTCCGGCGTCGTCTGCAGAAGGACGTCACGCTGCACGGCCAGACCATGAAGGCCGGCGATTTCGTCTGCCTGGCCTACGGTTCGGGCAACCGCGACGAGCGGCAGTTCGCCAACCCGGATGTTTACGACATCACGCGCAAGCCGAAGGGGCATCTCGGCTTCGGTGGCGGCGTCCACGCCTGCCTGGGCAGCGCCATCGCCCGCATCGCGATCAAGATCGCCTTCGAGGAATTCTTCAAGGTGATCCCGGAGTTCCATCGCGTCGAGGCCGACCTGCCCTGGATGCCGTCGTCCACCTTCCGCAGCCCGCTGCGCCTGGTGCTCGCCCGGCCCTGAGTCGCCCTGTACCAACCCGCCGCCGGCCCGCCCGGCAGGCGGGTTTTTGCCATTCCCCAAGGAGAAAATCATGTCCAAAGTCACTTTTATCGAACCCACCGGCAACGCCGTTGACGTCGACGTCGCCGACGGCTGGAGCCTCATGCAGGCCGCCACCAGCAACGGCGTTGACGGCATGGAAGCCGAATGCGCCGGCTCCTGCGCCTGCGCCACCTGCCACTGCTACGTCGAAAGCCACGAAGAACTGCTGCCGGCCCCGGCTGAAAACGAACTCGCCATGCTCGACAACGTCGCCGCCGAGCGCCGCCCGAACAGCCGTCTGGCCTGCCAGATCAAGATGAACGACGGACTGGCCGGCATCGTCGTCCGCCTGCCCGAAACCCAGGTCTGATCCGAGCATGCCGACCCGTCCCATCGTTATCGTCGGCGCCGGCCAGGCCGGCCTCCAGGTTGCCGAATCGCTGCGCAGCGAGGGCTGGGAAGGCGACATCATCCTGCTCGGCGACGAGCCGCACGCGCCCTACCACCGGCCGCCGCTGTCCAAAGCCTACCTGCTCGGCGAAGCAACGGCCGAACAGCTCACCATGCGCGGCCCGGAAGCCCTGGCCCGCAAGAACATCAGCCTGCGCACCGGGATCTGCGTCGATCACATCGACCGCAGCGGCCGCGAACTGCATTTCAGCCACGGCAGCAGCCTGCCCTATCACCGCCTGGTGCTGGCCACCGGCGCCCGCGCCCGGACCCTGCCGGGCGCCGACCTGGCCGGCGTCTTCGGGCTGCGCGGCTTCGACGATTGCCGGCAGATCGGCGCCGCCCTTGAAACGGCGGAGAACGTCACGGTCATCGGCGGCGGTTTCATCGGCCTGGAATTCGCCGCCGTCGCCCGCAAGAAAGGCAAGACGGTGACCGTGCTCGAAGCCGGCGAACGGCTCATGGCCCGCGCTGTTTCGCCCTTCATTTCCGAGTGGTATGCGCAGTTGCACGCCCGCCATGGCGTCGACATCGTCCTTAGGGCGGAGCTTTCCGCCTTTGCCGGCGAGAACGGGCGGATTGCTACGGTCAACCGGAAAAACGGGCCAAAATTGAAATCCGACCTCGTCGTCCTCGGCGTCGGCGTCATCGCCAACGACCAACTGGCCGCCGCTGCCGGCCTGCCCGTCGACCGCGGCGTCATCGTCGACGCCTGCGGGCGCACCACCGACCCGGCCATCTTCGCCGCCGGCGACTGCACCGCCACCTGTCTGGCCGATGGCAGCCTGCGCCGCCTCGAATCGGTTCAGAACGCCGTCGAGCAAGGCAAAGCCGTCGCCGCCGCGATCCTCGGCAAGGAAAAACCCTTCGTCGCCACGCCCTGGTTCTGGTCCGACCAGTACGACGCCAAGCTGCAAATGGTCGGCACCAGCGCCGGCCACGACCAGATGGTCATTCGCGGCAATCCGGACGACGGCAAGTTCTCCGTATTCTATTTCCGCGAAGGCAGACTGATCGGCATCGACAGCGTCAACCGCCCGCAAGACCACATGGCCGGCCGCAAGTTGCTCGACCGCGGGCTGTCGCCGACGCCGGAGCAGGCGGCCGACGAAGCGTTTTTGCTCAACGGCCTGCTGGCTTAACGCAGCACCGGCGTCGCGTGGTCGGTCACCATCACCAATTTCCCGGCGACGACGGTCCGCACCAATTCGATCAAGGCCTGTTGCGTCGCTGTGATCTGCCGGTGCGCATTGACAGCCAACGACAGCTTGGCGTGCAGACCGGGAGCGGTGATGGGGCGGATCTGCAAGGTCTGGCCGCTGCCCAGGTTGGTCACCGCGTTACGCGACAGGATGGCATGGCCGAAACCTTCGCCGACCAGGTCGAGGATGGCGCCGACACCATCGACTTCAAAGGCGATGGTCGGGCGCAAGCCGAGATTGGCCAGTTCATTTTCGATGAGCATGCGCAGGGCGTTCGGCCGGCTCGGCACGATCAACGGAAAAGCCGGCAGGTCGCGCACGGCAACCGCTTCGGGCAACGAGGCGGCATGCGCTGCGCCGTGGATCGGCGAAACCAGGAACAATTCCTCTTCGAGCAACGGTTGCAAATCGACATCAGACGACGGCGCGGCGTTGTACAACAGGGCGACGTCAAGCCGCCCGGAAACCAGCGATTCCTGCATACCGGCGGTCAGCCCTTCGCGGATCGATAGCGTAGCTGCCGGAAAGCTCGCCTTGAAGGCGCGGAAGATTGGCGCCGCCAGTATCTTCAACAGGCTGGGCGGCAGGCCGAGGGCGACCTGGCCGACCAAGGCGCCGCGCGCCCGGCCGAGTTCCTCGCGCAGCCGTTCGACCTGGTGCAGGATGCCGCGGCCGTATTCGAGCAGCAGCTTGCCGGCATCGGTAGTGGTGACGCCGCGCCCGTTGCGCAGCAGCAGGTTTTGTCCGAACTCCACTTCGAGCAGACGAACCTGCCGGCTCAGCGCCGGTTGAGCGATGTCGAGCGTGATCGAGGCGCGGGTGAAACTGCCCAATTCAGCGACGTGTACAAAATACTCAAGCTGTTTCAGATCCAATTTTTGTCACTCCATAACAAAATTGTATAGCTGATAGTAGCGCGCTTCCCTTTCGGCGGGGGAGGGGTCGGGCAAGAATCGCCCCATGCAGACAGCCATCAAAACCCTCTTCATGCGCGGCGGCACCTCGCGCGGCCCGTTCTTCAACGAAGCCGACTTGCCGACCGATATCGCAACGCGCGACCGCGTGCTGCTCGCCGCCCTCGGCTCGCCGGACAAGCGGCAGATCGACGGCCTGGGCGGCGCCCATCCGCTAACCAGCAAGGTCGGCATCGTTCGGCCGAGCACGACGCCGGGCGTCGATCTCGACTTCCTGTTCGCTCAGTTGCAGCCGGACAAGGAGACGGTAGACACGACGCCCAACTGCGGCAACATGCTGGCCGCCGTCGTTCCTTTCGCACTGGAAACCGGCATGGTCGCGGCCCAGGGCGAAACGACGACGTTGCGCGTGCTGACACTGAATACCGATATGCAGTGCGACATTACCGTCAGCACGCCGGGCGGCCATGTCGCTTACGACGGCGAGGCGCGCATCGACGGCGTGCCCGGAACCTCGGCGCCGATCACCATCAATTTCCTTGATACCGCTGGCTCCGTCTGTTCAGGTCTGCTACCGACAGGCCATGTGGTCGACATGATCGATGGCATCGAAGTCACCTGTATCGACAACGGCATGCCGCTGGTCATTTTCCGGGCGGCCGATGTTGGATGCACAGGCTACGAGAGCGTTGCCGAACTGAACGGCGACCTTGAGTTGAAAGCCCGTATCGAACGCCTGCGCATTACCTGCGGCCAGGTTATGGGCCTCGGCGATGTAACGGCCAAGAACTATCCGAAGATGACGCTCGTTGCCCCACCGCAAGCCGGCGGCAGCATTGCCACCCGCAGCTTCATCCCGCATGTCTGCCACGACGCGATCGGCGTGCTGGCCGCGGTGACGGTGGGCACGGCCTGCGTACTGGCCGGCTCGGTGGCGGCCGGCGTGGCACAACTGGCCGAGGGCAATCCGAAACGGGTGTCGGTCGAGCACCCGACCGGCGAATTCTCGGTCGAGCTCGAGCTCGATCCGGCCGATCCCCAGAAGGTCACCCGCGCCGCGCTGCTGCGCACGGCGCGCCTGATCATGCGCGGCGAAGTCATGGTGCCGGCCGACGTCTGGCCGGGCCAGCCGGCCCGCTGAATACACAATCAAAATAAAGAGGAACAACCATGAGCACCCCAATCCCCAACAGAACCCAAGTCGCCATCATCGGCGCCGGCCCCTCCGGGCTGCTGCTCGGCCAATTGCTGCACAAGGCCGGCATCGAGGCGGTCATCCTCGAGCGCCAGACGGGCGATTACGTGCTGAGCCGCATCCGCGCCGGCGTGCTGGAACAGGTCTGCATCGACCTCATGGACGAAGCCGGTGTCGGCCAGCGCATGCACCAGGAAGGCCTGGTCCATGGCGGTTTCGAGATGCTTTACGGTGGCACCCGGCATCGCATCGACATGAACAAGCTGACCGGCGGCAAGAACGTCATGGTCTACGGCCAGACCGAACTAACGCGCGATTTGATGGATGCCCGGCAAGCCGCCGGCCTGCCGACCGTATACGAAGCGAAGGATGTCGCCATCCACGATTTCGGCAGCGCCAAACCGCGCGTCACGTACTGGAAGGATGGCGTCGAGCACACCCTCGAATGCGATTTCATCGCCGGCTGCGACGGCTTCCACGGCGTCTGCCGGGCCAGCGTGCCGCGCACGGCTATCCGCGAATTCGAGAAGGTCTATCCCTTCGGCTGGCTGGGTCTTCTCTCGGACACACCGCCGGTCTCCGAAGAACTGATCTACGTGAACAGCCCGCGCGGCTTCGCCCTCTGTTCGCAGCGCAGCAAGACGCGCAGCCGCTACTATCTGCAGGTACCGCTGACCGACCGCATCGAGGAGTGGACCGACGAGGCCTTCTGGCAGGAGTTACGCCTGCGCCTCGACGACGAGGGCCGTGAAAAACTGGTCACTGGCCCATCGCTGGAAAAGAGCATCGCCCCACTTCGTTCCTTCGTCACGGAGCCGCTGCGCTTCGGTCGGCTGTTCCTGGCCGGAGACGCCGGCCACATCGTGCCGCCGACCGGAGCCAAGGGCTTGAATCTGGCAGCGACTGACGTCAAATACCTGTCGAGCGCCATCGTCGAGTTCTACCAGGAGCGCAGCGATGCCGGTATCGACGGCTATTCCGCCCGCTGCCTGCGCCGTATCTGGAAGGCAGAACGGTTTTCGTGGTGGTTCACACAGCTCATGCACCGCTTCCCGGACGACGGCCCGATTTCGGCCAAGTTCCAGGAGGCCGAGCTGGATTACCTGCTGAATTCGGAAGCCGGCTCGCGCTCAATTGCCGAGAATTACGTCGGCCTGCCCCTCGATTTCGGCGAGTAAGGCAGAAACGTTCGCGGTTCGTGCCGTCCGGTGTAAACCAGCAGGCGCCCGACAATCCTATTCCGGTTGGTCGGGCGCAACTTTCGGCGTACTCAAGGCTTGCAGGATGCTGCGCAAACTGCCTTGCAGGGCCGCGCGTTGGGGCTTGGTCAGACCGGTCAGCATGCCCGATTCAAGCTTGGCCACGGCGGCATGGGCCTGTTGCAGCACGACCGTGCCGGCCACGGTAACACTGAGGCGAACGACCCGACCATGAAACGGGTCCGGCGCACGTTCTACCCAGCCCTTGTCGCCCATCTGCTTGACCATCTCGTTGGCGGATTGCGGCGAAACCATCGTGCGCTCGGCCAACTGTGCATTGCTGATCTGGGTCTGCGATTCGAGAAACGACAACGCGGTGTACTGGCTGACCGTCAGTCCCAGCGGCGCCAGCACTTCGAGCATGCGGCGCTTGAGGGCGTGATCGAGGCGGCCGATCAGGTAACAGGTGCCGGTCGGACGGGGAATATTGCCGACTTGATTGGAAAGCAAGGTTTCGGGCATGGCGATGGGTAGATCCTGAGCATGAACTACAAGTCTGAACGGGGACTCCGCGGCAACCGGAAGTATGGCAGGTTGCCTGATGACAAGCGGCTTCATTTTACCCGCCACCACCGCGTCACGGCCTGCCGAAAAAATTATCCATTGGGAAATCGATTTCACCCCTTGATTTTTTGTTTGGATCCTATAACATCCAAAACATATCAGGCAACCTGATATCTTTTCAAAAGGAGCATGGCAATGTCGAAATATGAAGGTCGGTGGTCGGTGGTCAAGGTCGATGTCGAAGAGGGAATTGGCTGGGTCACCCTGAACCGCCCGGAAAAGCGCAATGCGATGAGCCCGCAGCTCAATCGCGAAATGATCGATGTTCTCGAAACCCTCGAGCTTGATGACGACGTGCAGGTGCTGGTGCTGACCGGGGCTGGCGAATCCTGGTCGGCCGGCATGGACTTGAAGGAATACTTCCGCGAAACCGACGGCAAGTCCGACATCTTCCAGGAAAAAATGCGCCGCGACTGCTCGCAATGGCAGTGGAAGCTGCTGCGCTTCTACAACAAGGCAACCATCGCC
>PHCF01000172.1 GCA_002842145.1 Betaproteobacteria bacterium HGW-Betaproteobacteria-6
CGCGGTTTTCAAGGATTCGGGCAATTATATGGCAGGCACTGCAAACAACCTCGTCTGGCTGGACATGGAAATGACCGGTTTGAACCCGGATGGCGACCGGATCATCGAAATGGCCATGGTCGTCACCAACTCCGAACTGGAAATGGTCGCCGAATCGCCCGCCTGGGTTGTCCACCAATCCGACGAAATCCTCGCCGGCATGGATGATTGGAACCAGAAAACGCATGGTCGTTCCGGCCTGATCGACAAGGTCAAGGCGTCGACCATGAACGAGGCGACCGTCGAGGCCGAGGCGCTGGAGTTTTTGAAAAAATATTCGCTGGCCGGCCACTCCCCGATGTGCGGCAACTCGATCGGCCAGGACCGTCGTTTCATGGCCCGCTACATGCCGACCCTGGAAGCCTTCTTCCATTACCGGAATCTCGATGTCAGCACCCTCAAGGAATTGTGCAAGCGCTGGCAGCCGGAAATTTACAAAGGCTTCAAGAAAAAGAGCAAGCACACGGCGCTGGCCGACATTTACGAGTCGATCGACGAAATGAAGTACTACCGCGAGCACTTCCTGAAAGGGTGATCGCTTCGCCGGCGCTGTGGTCAGCGCCGGAAAAGACGGAAGGTTTCCTTGCGATCGCCGGGGCGGTTGCCTTCCCAGACCTTGGTCCACTGGCCGTTGGGCGCCGCCAGGTTGCGCCGCGTCTCGCCGACCACCAGGAGCCAGGCGCAGGCCTGGCCGGCCTTGGAGTCTTCGGCCACCGGTTCGATGCCGACAAAATACGAGAGCGAGGCGAGCTGGGTCTGATTGAGTCGGCGTTCGGCCAGGCAGCCATGGTCGCGCGGCAGGGCCTGGGCAATAGCCTGGGCGACCGGGCGATAGGATTTGTTGAAGTCAAACCACGGCATGATCAGCGTCGTGGCCAGCAGCCACAGGGTCGTACAGCCGAGCGTCCAGTGGGTCAGGCTGCGATAGGGCGAACGCGGCGCGGTCAGGATCAGCCAGATCCACCATGCCGTGGCCAGCAGGCCGATAGTCAAGGCCAGCGGGTCGAATTCGCCAACAAAGCCAGGGCGCAGGACAACCGCCCGTTTGGCCATTTGCGCCGGCCAGCCTAGGGCCATCGCCGACCAGCCCAGCCAGACAATGCCCATGAATACGCTGAAGCTGGTCATCGCAAACCAGTCGAAGGCATTGGCCGAGCCGCGCCGCAGGGCGAGGGCGCCGGGTGTGGCGAGCAGGGCCAGCGGCGGCAGCAGGAGCAGCGCGGGAATTTGGCGCGGACGGTAGGCCCAGGCCAGCAAGAGCAGGGTTATCAGCAGAAAAACCAGGGGTAGCAACAGCTCGGGTGCCCTGAGATTTTTCCGGCGTATCCACAGGGTCCAGGCGGCCAGGGGAAAGGCCGGGAAGGCGAACCACGGCAGCATGGCGAGAAAACGCGTGCCGCCAGCGAAGGAGAACGGTGTTTTCAGCGGCGCCAGCTCCGTCGCCAGCCAACCGTGGAAACGGGCCGGTTCCAGCGTCAGCAAGAGTAGCGGCCAGGGCAGGATCAGCACCACGGCAATGGCCAAGCCGATCAGCAAGGTGTGCAGCGCCTTCGGGCGGTCCGGGGACAGCCACCAGGCAATAGGGGCGATGGCGAGCAGCGGCAAGGTCGGCGCGATGCCGGTACCGAGCAGGCAGGCGGCCACAGCCAGGCCGTAAAAAATGCCGGTCAGCCGGGGCTTTCGGCCAATCGTGGCGAGCGCCCCCAGGCCGCCTGCGTAGGCGGCAAGGGCAATGAGCATGGGCTGCGCATCGTGGGCGTGGAAAAGCAGGCCGACGCAACCGGCAATCAGCAGCGGGCTGGCGGCAGCGCTGTCCTCGCCATAAAGTTCGCGGCCGGCGTAGTAGAGCCCCATCAGGGTCAGCGCGATCCACAGGCCGCTGGCCAGGCGCATGGCCTCGTGCGCGGCCAGAACCCAGCCGAACAGCATGCCGGTCAGTGCGGCGCTCCAGTAATAGAGCGGTGGTTCGTGGAAGGGGCGGCCTGCGAGGTCGGGCGATAGCCAATCGCCAAAGTTCAACATGTGCCAGGCGGCGCCGATGTGAATGGCGTCCTCGCCCTTCCAGGGGTCGCGTCCGAACAGGCCGGCCAGCACGTAGAAGGCCAGGATGGCAGCCAGCACCCAGCCGGCCGGCGGCAGGCGAATGCCGCGACGCAGGGTTTCGCGAGTTAGCGTGAGAAAGTCAGACATGTCGGCCAGAAATGAAAAAGGCAGCCATCAGGCTGCCTTTTATACCGTAGTTCGGCCAGATCAGGCAGCGGCCTTGCCGCGCATGGCGCCGAACTTCTGGTTGAAGCGTTCAACACGACCAGCGGTGTCGACGATCTTCTGCTTGCCGGTGTAGAACGGGTGGCAAAGCGCGCAGACTTCGATGTGAAGATCTTTCTTCATGGTCGACTTGGTCGTGAAGGTGCTGCCGCAGGAGCAGGTCACCTGAATATCGTTGTAATCCGGATGGATATTGGCTTTCATCTTTAGTCCTTAGTCTAGCGACCGGCGGATGTGGCCGATCTGGGAAGCCGGGGATTATCGTTGAATAATCACCGGCTTGCAATAGATATTATTGGCCCCGGCGGAGGCGAAACCCAAGCCGCCGGTGCGCTGTGGCTTTAGCCGCGGCGCATGGCGTCGAAAAACTCCTGGTTGCCCTTGGTCGATTTGACCTTGTCGAGCAGGAATTCCATCGCTTCGAGATCGTCCATCGGGTAGCAGAGCTTGCGCAGTACCCACATCTTCTGCAGGACGTCGGGCTTGAGCAGCAGCTCTTCGCGTCGCGTTCCGGAGCGGTTGACGTTGACTGCCGGGTACATCCGCTTCTCGGCCATACGGCGGTCGAGATGGATTTCCGAGTTGCCGGTGCCCTTGAATTCTTCGTAGATGACTTCGTCCATGCGCGAGCCGGTATCGATCAGCGCCGTGGCGAGGATGGTCAGCGAGCCGCCTTCCTCGATGTTGCGTGCCGCACCGAAGAAACGCTTCGGCTTCTGCAGGGCGTTGGCGTCGACGCCACCGGTCAGCACCTTGCCGGAGGCTGGCTGGACGGTGTTGTAGGCACGGGCGAGGCGGGTGATCGAGTCGAGCAGGATGACGACATCCTTCTTGTGCTCGACCAGTCGCTTGGCCTTCTCGATGACCATCTCGGCTACCGCGACGTGGCGGGTGGCGGGTTCGTCGAAGGTCGAGGCAACGACTTCGCCCTTGACGGTGCGGGTCATTTCGGTGACTTCTTCCGGGCGCTCATCAATCAACAGCACGATCAGCACGACTTCCGGGTGGTTGGCGGTGATGGCGTGGGCGATATTCTGCAGCATCACGGTCTTCCCGGTTTTTGGCGGGGCAACGAGCAGGCCGCGCTGGCCACAACCGATCGGGGCGATCATGTCGATGACGCGGCTGGTGATGTTTTCTTCGGACTTGATTTCACGTTCGAGTTTGAGGTGACGCGTCGGGTGCAGCGGCGTCAGGTTCTCGAACATGATCTTGTTCTTGTTGGCTTCCGGCGGGAAACCGTTGATGCGATCGAGTTTGGTCAGCGCAACGTAGCGTTCGCCATCCTTCGGCGTGCGAATTTCGCCTTCTACGGTGTCGCCGGTGCGCAGGTTGAAACGGCGGACCTGCGACGGGGAGACGTAGATGTCATCGGGGTTGGCAAGATAGGAGGTATCGGCCGAGCGGAGAAAGCCGAAGCCGTCCGACAGTACTTCCAGCGTCCCATCACCGTAGATGGTTTCGCCGTTCTTGGCCTTGGCTTTGAGGATGGCGTAGATCAGCTCCATCTTGCGCATGCGGTTGGCGTTTTCGATGGCCAGTTCGGTGGCCATGTCCAGCAGTTTGCTGACGTGTAGTGTTTTTAGTTCGGAAAGTTGCATGTAGGAGTGTGTGGCGCCAATCAATTATGGGCCGGGCTG
>PHCF01000173.1 GCA_002842145.1 Betaproteobacteria bacterium HGW-Betaproteobacteria-6
TTCACGTAACGGCCGCGACTCACAAGCCCAACGACTGGGCGTCAAGCGCTACGGCGGTCAATTCATCCTGGCTGGCAACATCATCGTTCGCCAGCGCGGCACCGAATTCCACCCGGGCGACAACGTTGGCTGCGGCAAGGATCACACCCTGTTTGCACTCAAGGACGGCGTGGTTCAATTCTCCGTCAAGGGTCTGAAAAAGCGCCGCGTGGTCACCATCGTTCCGGCCGCCGAATAAATCGGCAAAGCGGAAGCAAAAGCCCCGTCCGCAGGATGGGGCTTTTTAGTTTATGGCACCAGATTTTCTGGTGGCGGCACCCAGGATATATAGGCGGAAAAAATGAAATTTATCGACGAAGCGAAAATCTACGTCAAGGCTGGCGACGGCGGTAACGGCGCGGCCACTTTCCGCCGCGAAAAATACATTCCAATGGGTGGCCCGAACGGTGGCGATGGCGGCCGGGGCGGCAGCATCTACGTCGTCGCCGACTGCAATATCAACACCCTGGTCGACTACCGCTACACCCGCAAATTCATCGGCAAGCGCGGCGAAAACGGCGGCGGCGCCGACTGCTACGGCGCCGGCGGCGACGACATCATCCTGCGCATGCCCGTCGGCACGGTCATTTCCGACCTCAACACCGGCGAAATCCTGGCCCGCCCCACGCCAGAAAACAAATGGCGACCAGGGCGAAGAGCACGAACTGACGCTCGAACTCCGCGTCCTCGCCGACGTCGGCCTGCTCGGCCTGCCCAATGCCGGCAAGAGCACTCTGATTCGCGCCGTCTCCTCTGCCCGCCCGAAGGTGGCTGACTACCCGTTCACCACCCTGCACCCGAACCTCGGCGTCGTCCGCGTCGATGCCGAAAAGAGCTTCGTCATGGCCGACGTCCCCGGCCTCATCGAAGGCGCCGCCGACGGTGCCGGCCTCGGCATCCGCTTTCTCAAGCACCTGCAGCGCACGCGCATCCTGCTCCACCTCGTCGACCTCGCGCCGATCGACCCCGATGCAGACCCGGTTCGCGACGCCAAGGCCATCGTCGGAGAACTGCTCAAGCACGATCCTGCACTGGCCGACAAACCGCGCTGGCTGGTCCTCAACAAGCTCGACCTGATCCCCGAAGAAGACCGCGAAAAGACCGTCAAGGACTTCCTGAAAGCCTACAAGAAGGCCACCAAGTACGACGGCCCGGTTTTCCCGATCACCGCCATCAGCGGCGAAGGCACCAAGCCTTTGATCTACGCCATCCACGAAGCCCTCGAACAAATGGCGCGCCCGGAAATTCCGGATGACGACGAAGAAGCCAGCACGGAAGAATGATGAGCAAGACCCGCCTAGCCAACGCCAAACGCCTCGTCGTCAAAGTCGGCTCGGCGCTCGTCACCAATAACGGCGCTGGCCTCGACCTCGCCGCCATCGAAGACTGGGCCCGGCAAATAGCTACCCTGCGCCAGCAAGGCAAGGAAGTCGTGCTCGTCTCCTCTGGCGCCGTCGCCTGCGGCGTGCAACGCCTGGGCTGGGGGCGCCGACCGAAAACCGTGCATGAAAAGCAGGCCGCTGCAGCCGTCGGCCAAGCCGGCCTGGTCGAAGCCTACGAGGCCGCCTTCAACAAGCACAGCCTGCACACCGCGCAAATCCTGCTCACCCACGACGACCTCGCCGACCGCAAACGCTACCTCAACGCCCGCTCGACGCTGAGCACATTGCTCGAACTCGGCGTCGTTCCGATCATCAACGAGAACGACACCGTCGTCACCGACGAAATCAAGTTCGGCGACAACGACACGCTCGGCGCGCTGGTCGCCAACCTCATCGAAGCCGACGCCCTGATCATCCTCACCGACCAGATCGGCCTGTTCACCGCCGACCCACGAAAAGACGCAAACGCCAAGCTGATCAGCGAAGCCACCGCCGGCGACGAGTCCCTCGAAGCCATGGCCGGCGGCGCCGGCACCCGCATGGGGACCGGCGGCATGATCACCAAGGTCATCGCCGCCAAGCGTGCCGCCCGCAGCGGCGCCCACACTGCCATCGCCAGCGGCCGGGAAGTTGATCCGATCATTCGCCTCGCTGCCGGCGAACCGCTAGGCACGCTGCTTGTCTCGCAAACTCAGCCCCTCGCCGCCCGCAAACAATGGCTGGCCGACCACCTGCAATTGGCTGGCCGCCTGCTGCTCGACGATGGCGCGGTCAACGCGTTGAAAGCTGGAAAAAGCCTGCTACCCATCGGCGTCATCGCCGCCGAAGGCGAATTCGAGCGCGGCTCGGCCGTTGCCTGCATCAGCCCGGACGGCCGCGAAATTGCGCGCGGGCTATGCAACTACGGCAGCGGCGAAGCCCGGTTGATCACGCGAAAATCCACCGCAGAAATAGAGAACGTTCTCGGCTACGTCGACGAACCGGAAATTATTCATCGCGACAACCTCATCCTGCTCGCCTGACAACATCGCTGACCAGAAAGCAAAACGGGCGCCGAGGCGCCCGTTGTTCATTGCACCAGGCTTGCCTAGAAGCGATAGGAAACACCAACACCAGCGGTGATCGGGCTCAGATCAAGCGTACCGATCTTCGAACCGCTCAGGGTCACATCGGTTTCCATCTGGATGTACTTCACATCGACGTTCAGGCCCCAGTTCTTGTTGAACATGTAGTCAAAGCCAACCTGGCCGGCCAGGCCAACGCTCGAGCGGTCGACCGAAGCGGCGCCATTCAGGATGTTGTCGCGACTGAAGAACAGCGTGTAATTCACGCCAAGACCGACATAGGGCTTGAAGGCGCCGAGATCGGTAAAGTGATATTGAACAAGCAAGGATGGCGGCAACGCCTTGATCTTGCCGATATTGGCCCCCGCCATGGTGATATCGACAGTCTGCGGATAGGTCAGAACCAGCTCCGCCGCAATGTTCTTGGTGAAGAAATAGCTTAGATCAATCTCGGGAATCCAGCGGCTCTCAGCCTCGATCGGGCCGGGCAGGCCATCCTTCTGGCCATTTTCGAACTGCACATCAACCGCGCGAACACGAACCATGAACGGGCCGCCCTCGGCCTGCACGACAGCGGATGAAAGCATGCCAGCGGCGACCAGTGCTGCGACCAGAATCTTCTTAGCCATAAATCACTCCCTATCATCGTTATGAAAAAAGGAAATGCTATAGCCTTTTGGCGTAGTCATTTTGACCTAAGTCAATAACCATAATTATGAAATGGTTTTATGGCCATTCAATTTCAGGTCAACAAAAAACGGGAGCCGAAGCCCCCGTTTTTATTCCAACTGGATTAAACCAGATTAGAAAGCGTGACGCAGGCCAACAGCGTAGGTGTTGGTGTCAAGACCTTGGGTACCGATATCGCTTTGGACACGCTTGGCAACAATACCAGCGTAAGCGGTGGTACGCTTGGACAGCGCGTACGTAGAGGCCAAGGTACCGACCTTGACGTTATCTGCGTTAGCGGTGGAGCCAACGTTCAAAGAAGCGTATTCAGCGATAACAGCAACCTTGGCGCCAACCGGAACGGCAGCGGAAACAGCCCACTTCTTGTCTTTGCCACCGGCAACAGCAGCAGCTTCATCCTTTTGCTGCTGGTACAAGGCTTGCAGCTTGACAACCTTGAAGTCATAACCAACACGCAGGCCCCATTCCTTAACATTGTCACCAGCAGCCACGTTGGTCTGCGAATTAACAAGCTTGGTGTAGATCGCACCAGCGGTGATCGGGCCATTGGCGTAGCTGACGGACAGCAGGTTCGCGGTATTGTCGGTATTGCCGTTGGTGCCGGCCAATTCAGTCATGCGAGCGTGGTTGTACGCAACGGTCACGCCACCGAAAGACGGCGAGACGTAAGCAACGGCATTGTTGGCGCGGGTAGCAGAGGTAACCAGCGTACCACCACCAGCGTTGTAGGCTGCGCCAAGGCCAGTAGAGCCTCCAAGAGCGGTGGCGGCAACCGAGAAATCAAGACCGGTGGTCTGCAGACGACCAGCAAGAGCGGTACCAAAACCGCCGGTCAGGCCGACGAACTGCTGGCGACCATTAGTTCCACCAGAGACGGTACCAATACCTTGGTTGTCATCGATTGCCAGGCCGTACTCGAGGGTGAACAGAGCCTTCAGGCCATTGCCCAGATCTTCAACTCCCTTGAAGCCGATGCGGGAGGTAGAAAGGAGACCAGAATTGACCTTGAACAAGGTCTGCTTGCCGGCAGCGCCCAAATACGTGGTGCCAGAAGCGGAAGCATCAACAATACCGTAAACGGTGACGTTGGTTTGTGCGAAAGCAGCGGTGGAAGCCAGACCAGCGATGGCCAGAGCGATCAGTTTCTTTTGCATCAGAAAATCTCCTTAGCGTCGATTGTCGCAAGGGCATTTCCCCCTAGCAACCGGCGTTTGCCACGCACGGACACTTTTGTCCGGCTTTGTTGTTTTGGCGCAACATCACACCAAGGGCCATTCGGACCAGCCTGTTCTCCGCTCCTACACCCAAATCACACAAGCACAAAAAAGGCGGCTTTCGCCGCCTCCTCTTCCTTCCTTGCAAGCCGGATCAGGCCGAGAACGACGAGCCGCAACCACAGGTCGAGGTTGCATTTGGATTACGAATGACGAACTGCGAACCTTCGAGTCCTTCGCTGTAATCAATTTCAGCGCCGACCAAGTACTGATAGCTCATGGGGTCTATCAATAAGGTAACGCCATTCTTTTCCATGGATGTGTCGTCTTCATTGACCTCCTCATCAAAGGTAAAGCCATACTGAAAACCGGAACACCCACCGCCGGTAACAAAGACCCTCAACTTGAGACCCGGATTACCCTCTTCTTCGATCAACTCCTTCACCTTGGCGGCGGCACTCTCGGTGAACACAAAGGGGGTGGTTGTTTCAACTACTGCATTCATGAGCAAACTCCTGAGAAAATTCTGTGCTTCGTTATGTTAGACCGGCCAATTCACAGCTAGAGGATTAGGCCGATGTCGCCAATTTTAGTTCCACGGCCTTGGCGGCGGAATGAACCAGGCGCCCTTCGATGACGGCTCCTTGCTGCATTTCTATCACCGAGTATTCGACGTCGCCGGCAATCCGGGCCTTTGATTGCATTTCGATAGACTGAGTTACTGTCACCGGACCGACGACCGTACCGTTAGTCACCAGATGAGCGACATTCACCGCCCCCTCGACGCGCGCATGCTCACTTAATACAAGCATTGAAGATGAAGCGCCTTCAGCAGCAAGAATGCTCCCCTTGACCTCGCCATCGACGCGCAACCCCCCCGTAAAATGGATACTCCCTTCGACGCACGTTCCAGCGCCGATCAGGCTGTCGATTCGTCCCAAGGGTTTGCTTTCATCCTTTTTTCCGAACATCCAATCTCCTCCTAGAGTTGAGCCACTCGCTTGGCTTTCAGTGTATCACCCTGCAAAACCCGAGCCTCCACCTGCTGCAGGATGGCACCATCCGGCAATGCAAATACTCCTTCGCGGCGCAGAAAATGCTTTAGCTCAAGTTGAAACTCCGGGGAATCAACTCGCCCCTCAGGCAACAGTAAACGTTGATTCTTACCGGAGAGTTTATAGCTCACGACCAACTGAAGGCGCCCGCGAAAATCCGGACTCTGCCGATCCGGTTGAAACGCGAAGAGCAGACGATAGCGGACTTTTCCCGGTAACTCCTGTGCGATTCGGAAATTCTCAACCCGAACAACCCCGCCCTCTCCCGCCGCCGGAATCAAGCGCTCAAACAAAAGAACATCCTCTCTGAGAGCTGCATTCTCAGCCTCCAGATTCTGGATTTGCCCGAGCAGTTGTTGTTGGGTCGCCCGCTCGATACTGACTGCATTTTTACCAGTTCCAGCAGTCGACCGCAGAATATTCAATTCCTCTCGCTGTTCCTGCAACAGTTGGCGCAACCCTTCCTTTTCCTGAGCCAGCGCTCCCGCCTCGTTGCGCTGGGCAATCAACCAGCCTATGGCGCCAACCAAGAGAAGCAATAACACGACGGGAATAGCCAACCATTGCCACGGGAAATGAGTTCGCACCACCACCTTGGGCGCTGTTATTCCGAAACGTCGCCGAAACCGCCTTAGCCTCAGGGTAACTGCTGGAGTTGGCATCGACTCATTACCTCTTCATTGCCCACGATCGAGTTCCCAAAAAACCGAGAGCGCATGATACTCCGCAGGACAAAAACAAAAAAGCCGCCCAAAGGCGGCTTTTCCATAGGCAAGCGTATTAGCGCTTGGAGAATTGCTTGCGGCGACGGGCTTTGTGGAAGCCAACTTTCTTACGCTCAACTTCGCGTGCATCGCGGGTCACAAAGCCGGCCTTCGAGAGAGCGGGCTTCAATGCTGCGTCATACTCGATCAGCGCACGGGTAATACCATGGCGAACAGCACCGGCCTGGCCGGACTCGCCGCCACCAATAACATTCACCTTGATATCGAAACCGCTCAACTGCTCAACCAGCGCCAACGGCTGACGCACGATCATGCGGCCCGTTTCGCGAGAAAAGAACTGATCGACCGGCTTGCCGTTTACAACGATGGCGCCGGAGCCGCGCTTCATGAATACACGAGCAACGGCGCTCTTGCGACGACCGGTACCGTAGAAATAACCTTCAGCCATGATAACCCCTTAGATTTCCAGAGCCTTCGGC
>PHCF01000024.1 GCA_002842145.1 Betaproteobacteria bacterium HGW-Betaproteobacteria-6
ATGATCTGTTCTTCAGTGAATCGCTTCTTCATGTCCAATCTCCTTGATGGTGGGATTGGACTCCAAAGTCACGTGCTACTCAATTCCGGGGGGACGTCGAGCGCATTTGCTTCGAAGGAAAATTTGCAGCTTGTGGATAGTTGGCACTTAGCGAAAACACAAGCTTCGGAGCAAAACTTGGAGCGTCCGAGTTGCAAATTGAAATAATTCGGCCTATTTCTGCACTATTTCCAACGAGAAGATGCGGCGATTTTCGGTTATTCTTGTTTAACTCTTTAGATGCTCAATTCAATCGATAAACGACATTTGAATAGGCTATTGCTTGTGGCTGCTTTTCCCTGCGCTCAGTACCATCAAGAAGACCGAACCTTCCGGCAATTTGGATTTGAAGTCCTAATCTGCATTTTGTCGTGCTTTACCTCATCAAATATTTTTCCTCCCTCGATGCTCAGCGTCTTACGGCCTGCCGCGCAGTCATCAAGTCATCGATGGAGGTTTGCAAGTGGAATCCGCTTGAATGTCATGGTGTGGGGATATTTCATTGCGCTCCTGGCTCTCAACCGATATTTCGGAATTCCCGATGATCTGCCGGTATTTGCCATACAACTAATTGGTTACGCACTAATTTCCTTGCTGGCCTTCAGTTCTTACCGGCGAATTGCCGAAGTTGTCGCGGCGAGTTCTGTTCTGTTTGTAAGCTTTTTCTTGTGTAGCAAACCAACGGAATACGTGTTCGACGAATTCTTGCCTGATATCGTTACCCCGCCTCCAAATCTGTAACGACGAATCTTTAAGTCGATAGATCGTCCACGCCGGCTGCGCCCGGTGATATTTGTCGCGCTTCGCGCGGCACTAGATATGGAGAATTACCAATGTACAAGACTCAAAATTCTGTGCGTTCCCTGCAGGGAACGGATACTCCGCAGTTCACTCATCGCACTCCGTTCATATGGCTCGAGTTTCTTCGTCCAGTCATGTTTTATCCGTCCTCCGATCCCTCTTTTCAGCCAGGCGCTTTGCATGCAATCGACTGGAAGCCTTCACTAGAGCTACTTCGGCATATCTTTAATTTGGTACTTTTCACTACCGATTTAAAAGAGGAGGATTTCGTCGTCATGCCGGCGTTTAGATATACCGACTCACATCGACATGTGGCTAAACCAGGTGCCGGACTCTTTGCCAACGAAGGGGTCGAAATCTCCGATTCGCTGAACAACACGATCGCTGGGGTGCTCACCATGTTCTGTATGAGTGTTCTAACTGGTCAAGAGAACTCTGCTCAAGAGCAGCTATTTTCAATTGAACTTCCGCCCGAAATCCGCGAAAAAACATTGATATTTGCGGAGGATTTCTTGGGCTCTCATGGCGGAAAGAAAGTCGGTGAGGCGCTTCTAGTAAAAACGACGTGCAGTGAGAATCTCCTGGCTGGAACTTATCGGCCGGCTAAAGATTCTCCACTGCCATCTCCAATTAATTGGAATGTCAGCGGTGAGATTGATGGTATCCGCGGCAAACTGCGCACCATCTATATCAGCGTGGGTGAGAAGAAAGTAATCCCGATTTTGTTTGATGAGGAGAAGTTTAAAGAGCAACTGCGTTGCCGCGTGCTTGATGAATTAATCTATGATTTTGAAGTCGAGACAGAGTGGATTTCGATAGAAAAAAGCATTGATCACCTAGTTTCGTTTGTTCCCGGGGCTGATAGCCCTGCTTCAAATCAGCTGTTTTAGTAATGTGCCGGGGGCTGGCTCTTTATAGCCCCCGTTTTTTAGCCTCCGCTCTCGATTTCGCTGATTGAGAGAAGTGCAACGAGCAGTTCGTATCTGTTTCTTGCGATCGAATTGTCACTCTCATGTAGGCAAAATGCACAACGTGCCGCGACGCGCAGGTTTCGGTCCATATCATCAAATGCAGCATCGATCTGTTGTCCACCAATGCGGCCGCCAACCTGCTTGGGGGCCAACAAGGAAAAGCCAAAACTCTCGGCGATTTCGTTAATCTGCGAGTTATTTCCTGTCTTCAGGACAGCAAACTGCTGCGTGGGAATCCTCCAGTGATGACGTAATCGATCCAGCGTCTGAAAATGCGTTGATCGCCATGCAAGTAGTTGCCGCGAACTGCCGACCATGGTGCGTGAGCAGCCTAATGTGCACCCGGTGGAAGCATGCTGCGGAAATTCTGCATCGATTACCTTTGCATGATTAAGTAATCGGTTCCACCCCTCATTGCGAATTTTTCGCAGCCACTCGTAGCACGCATTTTGTCCGTCACGCTGTTGCGGGCTCATTCGTGAATTGATCTCTTCAACTGCGCTTACCAGTTGATGCAATTCATCTTCTATCCACCCCATCCAATTTGCAATTTCGGTCGTATCCTTTCCTCTCGAAAGCAGGCGCAGAGACTTGATTGCCCGCTCAGTTTTCCTGGGCTCGGCAGCTGACTGACTGTTAATCTCAACCCTCTTGTTGATCACAAGGGGTGGAAAAGCGGTTAAGTCGATTGCAGACGCATAATGACGTGGGGATTCATGGGGTAACGCGATATGGTGCTCAGCCAAGTCGGAAATGAAGTGGTAGTAACTTTGAAAAGCGGCGCGAGGCCCGGCGTGCCCAAGATGTCGGGCGCTCGACCATGCAGCCCGGCGGGTTGGCCCTGCACGGCCAAGCAGCAGGGCTTGAACTTTCTGAGTGTCGCACTTTCCTGCCTCGCTGATTCGGCTCCAAGATGGGAGGTCGATTTCTGCAACTGAAAGCAGGACCTGATTCGCAGCGCTGTGACGAAGACGATGGAGATTGCTGTCTGGGTTCCCTGTAGCCGACTTCAATGCATCCAGTGCAAGCCGTCTAAAGTGTTGCTGTGCTATTCGATTCGCGGATGGAAAAATTAGAGCGTCATGCTTATCACCTGCTCGCGCCTCAGCATCTGCACATACCCATTCGATCAGCGACGATTCTGCCGGTGTGAGTGACCCCAACAACGGTACCACTCGCCGGGAGGATTTTCGTTTTAGCTTGCGATAGCGGTTGTCTTGAATCACTACTAAACGGTACCCGCTGATGTTGAGCCAATCGGAACGCAATAGCCCCAGAACCTCTCCTCCTCGCATCCCAAATCGGAACGCCCCCAACAGGAGAAAAGCGGCATATTTGCACTGTTCTTTATTGTTGGAGCACCTAAGCAGTCCGTTGAATGCGCGAAGGTAATCGCTCTCAATGACAATGCCCGGATCAACTGGAACAGAGCCGTCATAACACGGCAGTTCGGCCCAGATTGGAACTTCAATATCAATCTGCTTAGAGAGCCATTGATGGAATTCCTTAAGACGCGCGAACAGGTAGTCCCGGCCTTGAATTTCCCGGGCTTCTAGAATATCTGCGTAGAACTCGGTTATCTCGTCTTCGTCGGCTAGTTCAAGATCGACGTCGTAGCCAACTTCGGCGAACGATGGTGACAGTGCGCTAAAGTATCGCTCGATTGCACCTCTGGCGAGGAAACCGTCTCGCCCTGACTTCCGGTCAAGCAAACTGACGATCCAAGCTCCCAGAAGCAGGCACGAGGTTGGAGCTCGCTCACCTCGCTCAGCCAGCGTCTTTCGCATGGCGCTTTTGATGTCCCGTCGCGCATTGGCAGTAAGCGGTGATCCGCTTCTGTCTGAATCGAGATCGGTCCGGAGTTTTGAAAAGAGGTCTCTGGCCTCCTTTTGCAATTGCTCAATGTCTTCAGATTTTGGACGGCTGATTGGCGGCAGACTATCCGAGTCATCAAACTCAGGAAGATTATCGCCCTCGGCAGAAACCGAAATTCGGCGCTTCCAGCGAAGCCATAACCAATCTCGCCACTCCAATGAGACCGAGGAGACGCGCCCGGCCAAATATCCAGCAACAGCGCCAGGGTAGGTTCGGATATTAGCCTGATCAACAATATTGGCCAGGGTGGCCAGAAGATGGGAAAGCAGGGGGTTTTCACGAAGCCTCCCATTGCTGGTCAAATGTTCTGCAAGAGGTCGGAGTGGCGCAGGAATCTCTTGTTCGTTGGTGGATCGTAGTTGTGAGCGATCCTGCGCCATGTTGATTAAGCGAGCTGCTGCGTTGGAAATCCGGTGCCGATGGACGGGGGCTGCAGGATCCTCAATACGGAGATTCTGCCCATGTTCTAGATAAAAGCCCGGAATAGCCCGTATCAGACGAATGTTCGTCCCGCTGATGAGGTCACGAACGAGTCTCCGGTCGGCCACGCGGCTCTCGATCATCAAGAGCACTACTGCGATGACTACGGCATCGGATTTTGCCAATCGCAGCTTGGTTAGTTGTGGCACTAGCTTTTGTGTCCAGCTCTGCGCCTTTTTTAGCGTTGCTGGGGCGCCTGGTGCCTCGGGGGTAAATGGGCTGGTTTCATCTTCCTGTTGGCGATATCTATGGGTGAAACGCAGTTTTTTGCCGCCTTCGTTAATTATGCGATTCGCTGCCCGCACAAGGATGGAAAAACGTAAGGCCCCCATGGGATGGGGTAACCCCTTGTCAGTGGTCAGTAGAGCTCGAGAAAGCAAATCCAGCTCTTCTTTGGTGAGGTCCTCCAGGTCTCGCCCTTTTCGGTGGGCGGTGATGATTCCTGTTGCGCTCGATATCGCTGACCGTATCCGTTCCCGACGTTCTTTGGCGCGCGCTGCCGCCCCGAAAATGACATCCTCAGAGAATTTCAACTCACTGAGGGCAAGTGACTCTGGCGGCTTCGGCCACAGCCTTGTCTTCGCAAAATTCAGTGATTCAAAAGTGGTATCCAGAATCCCCCGTATTGCGCTCATGTCGTCCTGCCAGACACGGAACGAGTAGTCTCCGTGAGTTGCTGCGCCAGTTTCAGCGTGCCCAAGCAATGCGTCGATCAACTCTGGGTCTGCCCCTTGGTTGCGCAATCTGATCGCTAAACGGTGGCGAAACAAATTGAGCGGAAGTGGGCAATCAAATAGCTCCAGTTCTCTTAGATGCTTTTCTGAGGCATGAAACCACTGGATTTGTTCGGACTGAACTCGCAAAAGAAAGAAGAACGGCAAGCGTTTTGATTCATTGCCCTGCGAGAGTTCAGCGATGGCTGCCGACAGTCCGGGAGCATTTTCTGCGAGAGCTTTTGCCAGCAATGCAAGATGGTTAAGGTACTCCTGCCTGAGTTCATTTGTTAAGATCCGCGGTACTGGAATCAGCCTGCCAGTTCGCGACTTCCGTGTGTGCTTGTCGTCTAGGAAGAGGGTTTCATCTTCAAACCCGAAGTGTTTAGGGCTAGCGAATGGGTCGCGGAGGGGGCGGCTTCCGGTGGCGGCATAAAGCTTGACCAGCAATTTTGCAGTGAGCGCATTGTGGAAATTTAGCAGGGAAGAACCTTGGCGAATTTCCTCTACCTTGGCATCAAGGGTTTGTATTGCTGCCTTAAGCAGCTCTTCCAAGACATCAAGTTGGCTTCCAAGGGCATTAAGGGGGGCGTTCGGCGCTGCGCTGAGTTGCGTCGAAAACCCAAGCTCGGTAACGAAATCCTTGAACACTTCATCCACCTGAAAATCTTTCCAGGATGAATAAGCCGTTGCGCCAGGTAAGCCACTTCTAGGATGGGACGAAAGCAGTCGTGTAAAAACGCTGTCACCGGTTCGGAGAAAAGCGAATTGCGGTAGCACATTGCTCAGCATCGCAGGCGTTAGCCGAGGCAGTTCTTCATTCGCAAATTTGAGGAACGCAGATTCTGGCGATTCTCCCCAGTCCGATCTCCAAAGTGCCCCAAGGCATTCTGACTTCGCCTGATCGCTGGCGATGTCGTTCAGGAAATCTGCGGCCAATGACGGAATCTCTACGCAAATCACGTCTGCCATGGGAGCCACCCAAGCATAATCAAGGGACCTGGCGGGCGACCACCCGGGGATTCTCCGAGGTGGCAGCCTTAGCAAGCGGTTGCCGATCAAGTCCAAAGTCCATTCCTGACTTGGCCTTTCCCCTAGCGGAATATCGAGTGCCCGACGCATAGTGCGTGCTGTCATCAAGGCGATCAATGTGAAAACTGCGGTCGCTTTGCGGGCCAGATTGTCAGAAGAAAGGCCGTTTTGCACCCATTGAGAAAGAATGGGAAGTTCGAGCGGGTTGGGACGATTCCAGGACCAGGGCAAGAAGTGGAGATCTTCTGCCCCGGCTAGCAGAACGCTGTTGGCTTGAAGGCGTTGATGCGTGTAGGAAGCCTTCTCGTTTACAGGGATGGACTCCAAATCTCCATCTTCGTCCATGCCAGGGATGAGTACGGCCTGTATCGAGTCCACCGCGCTCAGGGGGCGTGAGTCTGAGTACGCGTCGGAGAAAGGCACCCAATGCTTCCGCTCTAGTAGTCCGTAGCCTGTTTCTAGGACAAGAGGGAAATTTTGTTGGTTGATCTTTGGCGCGTGCTCATGTCGAGCAACACAGATCAAAGACTCCAATAGTCGTTGTTGAGTCTGCGTGATTTCTTCGACGCCAGCCTTTTCATTCAGCATCGCCTGAGCAGAGGTGCCCACTTGAACGCTGACGCTTTCGAATCCAAGAGTGTCGGTTCGAAGCCGCTTGAATAGATTCAACCAACCCTGGTTACCATCGTGTGCAAGGCGAAGTTTCGAGCACACCATCTCAAGGTGCTTGTCTTGGCGGTTGCCGAGGGATGCGCGTTCAAGGCAATGCGTAAATAGCCAGAGGCGCAATCTTTCGAACCATTCCCGATTGCTACCCCCAACCGCAGGTAGTCGTGCGACTAGAAGTGCGGTGAGGTAGTAGGTGGCAATATCTTCGGTGATGTGAGCGGTGGCTGGCACCACATCGGTGAGCGGCCGATATCCTGAGAGCCGCGTGTCTGGAACTTGGCGTGCCGTAGCTATTCGGTGAAGAACGCTCGCGTTTTCATTTTCTGAGCCCCATCTTTGTAGCGTTTTATGCGCGAGCTCAGAGTCCAAAGAAGCCATGACGCGACCTATTGCGTGTGGATGTTGCGTCAGGCCGGCGCAATCGATAACCCGAAAGAGTGCTTCAGTGAGGGCGTGATCCCTTGCCCATGTGAGCATTTCAGTCCAAGTCCGTGGAAGGGCAATAGTCTCTTCCATCACTAAAGGGGAGGACCTAGTTTGGTCAGTACTAAGTGGAATTGTTAGACTATTATCGGGGTTGTCTTGGTGGCCCAAATTTATCCTTCAGAAATCGTAAATATAGAAACATCAGATATTTACGCCATTTTTAACCATATTATTCATATTGTAAACGTACTATACGTTCATGGTTGGAGTTTCCTCCGAAGGTTCGAATCGTCTCGGGCGCGCCAGCATTCAATGATTGAGGCCACTTTCGAGTGGCCTTTTTCATGTCGCATCGTTGTCCCCAGCTTGCTATGGTTCTTTGGCGTCAATAGGCAGCCAGATGCGGAAGCAGGTACCCTGGCCGGGGGCGCTGCGGACATCCAGCCTTCCTCCGTGTTTCTTGACGATGATGTCGTAGGAAATGGACAGCCCCAGTCCGGTGCCCTTGCCGACGGGCTTGGTCGTGAAGAAGGGCTCGAAAATGCGGTGGCGGACTTCTTCGCTCATGCCGTGTCCGGTGTCCTCGATTTCGAACCAGACCTGCTGGTCCTCGGTGCCCGAGCGTACGTAGATCTTGCCCTGTTGCTCAATCGCATGGGCCGCATTGACCAGCAAATTCATGAATACCTGATTGATCTGGGCGGGGACACAGTCGACAGCGGGTATGTCTCCCAGCTCCCGAATGACTTCTGCCTTGTATTTCAGTTCGTTCCAGACCACATTCAGGGTGCTTTCAATCGCCGTGTTGAGGTCGGCGCGCTGGTGCTCGGCTTGGTCTACGTGGGAGAAATCCTTGAGATCCTGGACGATCTTGGTGACGCGACTAAGGCCTTCCTGAGATTCGGCGACCAACGATGGAAGGTCTTCGCGAAGAAAGTCGATATCCGCTTTTTTGCGAGCTGCCGCAATATCGTCAGGTACACCGGTTTCGTAGGCGCTGATGACGTTGAGCAGTTGGGAGACGTAGGTTTTGAGGGTGCCCAGGTTGGAATTGACGAAACCGACCGGATTGTTGATCTCATGCGCGACACCTGCTGCGAGCTGGCCGATGGCGGCCATCTTTTCCGATTGCAGCAATTGTTGTTGCGCGTCCTCAACCTTGCGCAGCAGCAGTTCAAGTTCCTTGCGGTCATTCTCCAGCTTGATATTGGCCTCGCCGAGTTGAGATGTGCGCTCGGCAACGAGTTCTTCCAGTTGATTCTGGTACTTTCGCAGATCGTCTTCGGCCCGGTGGCGCTCGGTCACGTCCTGCAGCGTTTCAATGGCGCCGATGCGCTGTCCTTCAGGGTCGCAAAGCGGTGCCGCCGTGAAGAACAACCAGCGTCCCTGCTCGCCGATATTGGGAAAGAAAGCTTCTCCCTCGAAGGCGCCACCGATATTGGAGGAGCGGCGAAAATGGCCGTGGTAATAGGTGTCGAACTGATCCTCAAGGCTACCGTCCACGATCAGGTCGGCCATTACCGGGCGACTTTCCGGATAAAAGGCCTTCCACTGGTTTGCCGTGCCGACCATGTCCGCTGCCGGCAGTCCGCTGATCATCGCGCAGGCCTTGTTCCAGTGCGTGATCTGGTGCTTGGCGTCAATCACGAAGGTCGGTACCGGGTCGCCATCGATAATCTGTGCGAGCAATTGCTGCATGTTGCGTTTGGTCGCCTCGGCCCGCTTGTGTTCCGATTCGAGCAGCTTCTTCTGGGTCATTTCGACCTGTTGCATAGCCTGCGTCAGGCGTCCTTGTTCGACCACCAGTTGTTTATTGGTCTGCGTCAAGGCCTGGGTTCGTGCTTCCACCTGGGCTTCCAGTGTCGTGTTGGCTTTTTCCAATTCATCGTTGCGCGCCGCGATCATCCGGAACATCGCATTCATGCCGCTGAGCAGGCTGGTTGTCGCAGGGTCGGCGACCATGCTTTTTTCCTCTTCGAATGCCTGTTCCGGCGTCATGCCGGCGCGGATTTTCCGGATCTGGCGGGCCATCGACTGATCCATGCCGAGGATGTGATGGGCCAGCCAACTGCTCAGGAAGCGCAGCAGGAATTCGAGGTCGCCGCTCTGCATGTCGCGCATCCTGACCACTTGTTGCCCAAAATCAGCATGCACGTTGTGGTGAATTTCGGCAAAGCGCGGGTCGCAACCCGTGCTGGCCATCAATTCTTCTTCGTGCTGAAAGTGCGTGACCGCGTACTCAACCAGTTGCACCAGCACTTTGTCGATTTCTTCTGGCGGTGTTGAGGTGGACTGGTGCTCGATGATCCAGTTGATCAGGCTCACCAGGCCTTGGTGCTCGGTATCGACAATGGGCTGGCCGGTAACGAAGCTGTCATTCCAGACAAAAATGTCCATGCTCAATCTTCTCCTGTCACCGGGCCAAGCACCCGGAGAATTTCATCTGGTGTGGTGGCGCCGGCCTGAACACGCTCAGCGGCGTGATGGATGATGCTGCGCAGCCCTCTTTGCCGGGCCTGACGGCTGATTTCGAGAACACTGGCACCGCTGCCGATGCAGTCTCGCAACTGGTCGTCGAGAGTCAGTATTTCGTAAATGCCGAGGCGGCCCTTATAGCCGCTGCCGTGGCAGGTGCTGCAGCCCCGGCCCCGACGGATTTCACCTATATTGGCAAAGGTACTGCCCAGTCGCGAGATGACGGCCTGATCGGGCGCTGCCGGCTGGCTGCAATCCGGGCAAACTCTGCGGACCAGGCGCTGGGCGATGATGCCTTCAAGAGCTGTCGCGACAACATAGGGTTTGAGTCCGAGATCGAACAGCCGGGCGATGGTGGCGACGGCCGAGTTGGTGTGCAGCGTCGAATAGACTAGATGCCCGGTCAGCGCTGCGTGGAAGGCGACTTCGGCGGTGTCGAAATCACGGATTTCTCCAAGCAGGATGACGTCCGGGTCCTGGCGGAGCAGGGCGCGCAGGACGGCTGGAAAGGTCAGGCCGATCTTCTCGCGAATCAGCACCTGGCCGGCCATGTCGAGGTAGTACTCGACCGGGTCCTCGATAGTCACGTAGTTCTTGTCGGGGGTCGCGTCGTGCTGGAGAAGGGAATAGAGCGTGGTTGTCTTGCCGCTACCGGTCGGGCCGGTGGCGAGGATGATGCCTTGTGGCTTGGCCACCATGTCGCTGACCCGACGCAGGTCGCCGCTCGAGAAACCAAGTTTCTCGATGGTATGAACCGTCGAGTTCCGGTCGAGGATGCGCATGACAATTTTCTCGCCATTGATCGTCGGCAGCGTGGAAATTCGCAGGTCGACCATGCGCATTGGCGTCTTGACGGTGATGCGGCCGTCCTGGGGGCGACGCCGTTCGGAAATGTCGAGTTCCGACATGATTTTCAGGCGTGAGACGAGCGATTGGTGCAGATGGTGCGGGATATGAATCTTGTCGGCAAGCACACCGTCGATCCGGTAGCGCACGACGACACTGTTGGTGCGCGGCTGGATGTGGATATCGGATGCACCCAGGCGGATGGCTTCGAGAATGATCGCGTTGGCCAGCCGGATGGCTGGCGGTGCCTCGGTGTCACGCAACAGGTCTTCGAGCTTGGCGGCATCCTCTTCCTCGATGACGATCTCGATGCCTTCGTACGGGTCGGGCGAGCTGACCAGCGTTTCCAGTTCCTTGAAGTCGACCTCGCCGCCGCCGTAGATTTCATCGACCTTCTTGCGGATCGCCGCGATATCGGCCGTCACCGCATTGATGTCGAGGCCGGCCGTGAAGCGGACTTCGTCGATCAGCCCCTCGTCCAGCGGGTCGGCCATGGCCAGCGTCAGGCGGCGACCGTCGAGTTTGAGCGGCACGACACCCTGGCGAAGGCAGAAACTGCGCGGGATCAGATCGGTCAGCGCGGCATCGACACGGAATTCCGGAAGCTGGACTTCCTCGATCATCATGTCGGTCTTCAGCAGCTCGCGGATGCGTCGTTCGGGCACCCAGTCGTTTTCGAGCAGCAGGGTGATCAGCGGCTCCTTGCGCCGCTCTTGCTGCAGGGTCAGTTCCTGCAACTGGGCATCGGTCAGCAAGTTTTTCTTGTGCAGCATGATGCCCAGCCGGCTACGGTGGGTCGCGGCGAGCCTGGACAGCGCGGAAATTTCCTTGGATTTGAGTTCGTTTTCGGCGCGCAAACTCTTGTTGCGGCTGATCAGGTCGAACTGTTCCAGGGCGAGGGCAACCGTAACGCGCAGATCATCGTCGTTCCACGGTTTGAGAATGAATTTGTAAACGGCGCCTTCGTTGATCGCGCCCATCACGGCATCGGTATTGGCGTGGCCGGTGAGCATGATGCGGATGGTGTCGGGCGAGCGCTTTTTGACTTCCTGCAGGAACTGCGCCCCGTTCATGCCCGGCATCATGAAATCGCTGATGACGAGGTGAATGGGGCCGGAGGCGAACTTTTCCAGTCCTTCCTTGGCGCTCCAGGCGGTGATGACTTCGTAGTTTTCCTGATGGAAAACGCGACTGAGCGCCTTGACGATGCCGGGTTCGTCGTCGACAAAGAGCAGGCGGTAGCGCGGCGGCGTTAGGTGCGTCGCCGGCGCCTGCGGGGTGGCTGTCTTGCCGGTGAAGAGCGAGGAGTAGTCGGTCATGGTGGTGTCGGGAAGAACAGGCTGACGGTGGTTCCCACGTCAGGCTGACTATCGAGGCTGATGCGTCCGCTGTGCGCCTGGACGACGTTGCGGGCGGTTGCCAGGCCGAGTCCGACACCGGAGCCGACCGGTCGCGTCGTATAGAACGGCTCGAAGGCGTGTTCGATCTGCTCGGCGGTCATGCCGACCCCGGAGTCGTGGATGCGGATGTGGATGCCCGCTTCGTCGGCTTCGGACGAGATCTTGACCTCTCCCGGCCGGCCGCTGTCGGCGATGGCCAGGACGGCGTTGCGGATGACGTTGAAAAACAGTTGATTGATATGCCCGGGCAGGCAGACGATGCTGGGTAGCGGGAGCAAGTCGAAACGGAAATGGACGCCGGGCGGCATTTGCGCTTCGACCATGCTGACCGCCTCGCGCAGACAATGGTTGAGGTCGGTATATTCCTCGCTGGCTCTGTCTACATTCGAAAATGCCTTCAGGTCAGCCACGATGCGGGCAATGCGCTCCATCCCCTTGGCGCTGTCGTGGAGGAGATCGACGCTGTCTTCGAGAATGAAGTCGAGGTCCAGCCTTTGCCAGCTCTCGGCAAGCGAACCCGGGTGCGATTTCAGTTCGGCAAATTTGCCGAGGTATTTTTCGAAGGTGGACAGGTTGCTGCGAACGAAGCCGAGCGGATTGTTGATCTCATGCGCCATGCCGGCCGCCAGTTGGCCGACCGAGGCGAGTTTTTCCGCCTCGTAGAGCATCTGCTTGCGCTCTTCCAGGTCGCCGACCTGTTTCTTGACGCGGGCTTCCAGTTCGGCCGAGAGCGTTTTGTAGCGCGCTTCCGATTCAATCAGCCGAGCGTGTTCGCGTTTCAGGGACTCAAAGTCCTCGGCGACCGATTCGAGGTGCAGGGTTGATGCCATCTTGAAACGAATCTCGGCGCGCAGAAGCACGTGCATGAGATTGCGTGCGGCAATCAGGGCGGCGGCCGAGGCAGTTCGGCTAAGCAGATAGCCGACCGGTTCGAGTTCGAGAATGAGCGGTTCGCGGCGCGCTTCGGGTACGGGCTGGCCCCACAGTGTCCTGCCTGCATCGTCGGTGATGGAAAAATCGCCGCCGAGCAATTCGCCGAGCGCCGGGCCGATTTTTTCCTGGCTGGCACCATCGAGCAATTCGTCGAGCCGCCACTCGTGGTCGAAACTCAGGGTCATGCGTTCTTCCCCAAAGCGCCGGCAACGAAGGCGTCTTCGCTGAGTCCGTGCGCGGACTGCAATTTCAATTTTTGGCAAAAATTCCGGTAGACCGTGCGAATGAGCAATTCAAAAGTCGTTTCGACGCCTTGCCCGTTCAGCGCGATGGCGAAGACCAGCGGCCAGGGGGCCGCCGACCACCGTTCGCGGATTTCGGTTTCCGGCACGGCGCCCGGCAGATCGCACTTGTTGAACTGGACGACCATCGCCAAGTGCTCGAAATCAAGGCCGACGCGGGCGCAGTTATCGGCCAGGCTCTGGAAGGATTCGCCGTTGTTGGTTTCCTGGGCGCGGTCGGCATCGGCCACGAACACCACGCCGTCGGCACGCGACAGCACGGCCTTGCGTGTGCCGTCGTGGGCGACCTGCCCGGGCACGGTGAACAGCCGGAACTTGATGAGCAGGCCGGATGGCGCACGAAAGCCAAGCGGGAGCAAATCGAAGAAAAGCGTGCGGTCGTCCTTGGTCTCCATGGTCATGACCTCGCCCTTCAGTTCCGGGGCAAGGAGGTCGTGCAGGCGCAGCAAGTTGGTCGTTTTGCCGCTCTGCGCCGGGCCGTAATAGACCAGCTTGAACGTCAGGTGCTGGGCATCGCTTTCGGGCATGGGGCCGTCAGTCCTTGCTCTGAAACTCGGGGTCGAGCACGACGGAGCCGTCAGGGCCCCAATTGACTTCGGTAATGCCGGGTTCGATGCGTTCCAGTCGTTCGGCCTCGACCTGCTGCGGCGTGATGTCGCCCATTTCAAGGCGGACCAGATTGGCCAGTTGGCGGTTTTCCAGCATCAGGTCGCGGTGAGCCAGCGCCTGGCCGATGGCCGACATCAGGTCGTAGTCGTTCCACGGCTTGCCGATAAAGCGGTCGATACCCACTTCATTGACGGCGCGAACCAGGGCGTTGAGATCGGCGTAGCCGGACAGAATCAGCCGGGCCGCATCGGGCTGGATGGTCTTGGCCGCCTTGAGAAACTCGATGCCATCCATGCCCGGCATCCGGTAGTCGCTCACGAGCAGGTCGAATTCCTCGTTCCGTACCGCTTCCAGCGCCGCCAGGGGCGAGTTGAAATCGAACACTTCCAGCGTATAGCTCTTGTTGCCATAAGCGCAGGGTGCCAGGCGCAGGACGCGTTTGAGGGCCTTGAGGATGGAGTCCTCGTCGTCGACGATCAGGATGCGGCTCATTTTTCCTCCTGGCGAATGTAGACCGTGAGCATTTGCTGCTCCGAATGTTCCATTCTGGTCAGTTGGCTGATGATTTCTGCGGTCAATGCCGTCCCCTTGGCGAGCAGCAGGTAGCCGTCGCGGTGCATGAGGTCGCGGCTCAATACCATGCCGGACTTCAAATGCATGGTGCGCAGCGGAGTTTCCGTGAAGCCGCTCTTGACCGTTTCGGCGAGCAGGGCAGCAAAGGCGTCAACGGCCGCCGGGTCGTAGCGCTTGCCGCGGTTCTCGATCAGGAAATTGAGCGCCTCGACGGGTTTCAGCGGACGCTGGGCCAGCGTGCCGATGATCAGCGAGTCATATTCGTTCACCGCATGAAGGATGCGACTGCCCTGCGGAATGGCAATGCCCGCCAGATGGTCGGGGTAGCCGCTGCCGTCATAGTTTTCGTGATGATGGCGGACGAGGATGGCGGCTTCCTTGAACTTGTCGATGCCCATCAGGATGTTTTGGCCGATGACCGGATGTTTCATGACCATGGCCCGTTTTTCAGCGGTCAGCGAATTGAAGGGTTTGCCAAGCAGTTCGTCGGGCAGGCCGAGTTTGCCAATATCGTGGAGCAGCCCGGCCAGCATGATGTTCTGGACCTCGACGTCGGGGAGGCCGAGGCGTTGGGCGACACTGCGTGCATGTTCGGCGACCCGCCGACCATGCCCCGACATCTGGCTGCCGACCGGTCCGCTGCGCAGTTCGACCAGGCCGGCAAAGACCTGGACGCTGGTCAGAAACGCCTTTTTCAATTCGCTATGGGTTTGCTCGACAAAAGTCAGCGCCTGGCTCAACTCGGCGGTACGCTCGGCGACCTTTTGCTCAAGGCTGGCGTTGAGTTCCTTCAGTTGTTCGTTCTGCTCCTGGGTCAACGACGTCAGGCGCAGGTTTTCCCGCTTGAGATTCTGGTGCTCGATCGCTTCGGCAACAATGGTGACAATTTCGTTGTCGTCCCAAGGCTTGGAAATGTAGCGATAAATCTCACCCTGATTGATTGCGGCAACGGTCGAGGTAATGTCCGCGTAACCGGTGAGCAGGATGCGCATGACGTTGGGCCAGCGACTGCGAACCTCCTTGAGGAAGGTGGCGCCGTCCATCTCCGGCATGCGCATGTCGGAAATGACCAGGTCGATCTCTTCCTTGGCCAGAACTTCCAGCCCGGCAGCACCGCCTTCGGCAACGAAAATGCGGTAGCCGTGCGGACGGAACAGGCGGCGTAGTGCGGAAAGAATGCCCGGCTCGTCATCGACGAAGAGCAGGGTTGGTTGGGCGATTTCCTCGCTCATGATGAAGTCTCCGAGTCCTGTATTTGAGTGTTGTGCGTCGGATTGATGGGCAGTATCAAACGGAAGGTGGAGCCCCGCCCTTCGCTGCTTTCAACCTCGATCTGGCCACCATGCCGCTTGATGATTCCGTAGGATAGCGAAAGTCCGAGGCCGGTCCCCTTGCCCACCGGCTTGGTTGTAAAGAACGGCTCGAAAATCCGGTTGATGTTCTCCGGCGCGATTCCCTTGCCGGTGTCGCTGATTTCGACACAAACCTTGTCGTCGCCCTGGCGATGGGTACGGATCGTGATCGTACCCTGTGTTTCGATGGCATGGCCGGCGTTGACCAGCAGGTTCATGAAAACCTGGTTGAGTTGCGAAATGAGGCAGAACACATGCGGGATTTCACCATATTCCTTGACCACCTTGGCCTTGTACTTGAGCTCGTTCCAGACGATGTTCAAGGTCGAGTCGAGGCCCTGCTGCAGGTCTGCCTCCTGCCACTCCTGTTCGCCGACGCGCGAGAAATTCTTGAGATCCTGGACGATCTTGCGCACCCGGCCCAGGCCGTCCTTGGACTCGGCGAGAAGGCTGAAAATATCTTCCTTGAGAAAGGCGAAATCGTGTTGCTCCATGATTCTGCGGATGACATCCTCGTGCGAACTGGACTCCCCGGGGTTGCAGAGCATGGCTTCAAAGGAAGCAATGATAGACATCAGGTCGTGCACGTAGCCATCCAGTGTGCCCAGATTGGAATGGACAAAGCCGATCGGGTTGTTCAACTCGTGGGCAACGCCGGCAGCCAGCTGGCCGATGGATGCCATTTTTTCGGATTGCATCAGCTGGTTGTTGGCTTCTTCAAGGCGCTTGTTGAGCTTTTTCTGCTGGCTGATGGTCTCGTTCATCAAGGCTTGCTGGGCTTTGCGCTCGGAAATATCGGTCAAAACGCCGTCGTAGAACTCGGCCTTTCCTTGCTGGTCGAAATGGATCGTAGTGCGCCCGAGAACCCAGACCACCTGGCCGTCGGCAGTGACCAGACGGTATTCCTGAGCGAAGCGCGACAGCCCCGCCGCGATGTGGCGGTTGGTTTCTTCGCTTATCCGCAGCAGGTCATCGGGGTGAATTAAATCGCCAACTTTTGGCGTTCCGGCCAATAGTTGGTCGGGGGTGTAGCCCCATTGCCGCACGTTGTCCGAAACAAAGACCACTGGCCACCCGTCGCCGGAACTGCAGCGATAGCAAACTACCGGGCTGGCGTTGACTACCTGAGTAGCCAGTCGTAGCGCATTTTCCGAGCGCTGCCGGCAGACGATGCGCCAGATCTCGCTGCCGATCAGTTGTACGGTTTCGACGTCGAAATCGTTGTAGTCGTCTGCCTTGTTGCCGACGCCAGTCATCATGCGGACCTTGCCGCCTTCCATGATGGGCACGTTGAGTAGCCGTTCCAGGACCGAATGCCCGGAAGGCAGGCCGCGTTTGTTCTCGGCGCTGGCGTAGTCGTTGATGATGACGGGCTGTTTGTTGCGGGCCGCATCGGCCCAGATGCCGGCCTCTGATATCGGGTAATGACTGTCGAAGGCTGCCGTGCAGTTATTTTTCAGCGTCTTGGTCGACCAGGCGACCAGTTCGATGCTCAGGCCATCTTCATTGATAAGGTGGATGAAGCCAATGGCACTTTGCGTCAGCTCTTCGGCGAGTTCCAAGGCGTGCTGCATGAATTCCTTTTCCGGCAGCTCTCCGGCTTTTTGCGGCAATTCCAGCAGGACGGCGGAACGTCGGGCTTGCTGGGAAAGTCTGATCTCAGCCTGACGCCGCTCGGAGACGTCGATCATGATGCTGCCCAGCTCTGTGTTCCCGTCATCACGGGGAATCACGAACTTGATACTTTCGTAGATGCGCCCGTTCCATTCGTCTTCGACGCGTTCGGTGACGCCCGTGGCCAGAATGCGGTCATCGTCGTCGCCAATTTTCTTGCCGAGCGGAGCGGGAAATACGTCAATCGAAAGGCGGCCGACCATGTCGGCCAGATTGATTCCGAACTGGCTCCGCAAGCCTTTGTTGGCGATTACGATGCGCGAATCAGCGGCCCTGACGTAAGCGCTTCCGGGCAAGTGGTCGATAAACCGCTGCAGGACTTTGACCGAGGAACTCCATTCGTGCTCGGCAAGCACCCAGTTGGTGATGTCCTCCAGAACGATGACGAGAGAATCAATTTTTCCGTCAGCATTCCGGATCGTACGCGCTGAAATGGCGGTGTGAACAGTGGCCCCGTCTTTGCCGACAAAGCGTTGTTCCATCGCATAACCGTCGGACTCTCCACGCAAGGCGGCATCAAATTTCCTGATGCCCATCTCCGCGTCGTCCGGGTGCATCAGATCAGCCCATGATTTTTGCCGTAGTTCGTCGGCGTTGTAGCCCAAGATGCGACACAACGCAGGGTTGACCAAGAGCCAGTCTTTTTCCGGAGAAATGGTCGCGATGCCGACCATGGCATAGTCAAAAATGGCGCGGAATCTTGCCTCTTTCTTTAACTCTCGCGTACGTATGCGTAGCCAGACGAAGACGCAAAGCGCTGCGACAAGGACCAGCGCGCCGGCAATAATCCATTTTCCAGGCGTTCCGTCACCTTGGTCCGCGAGCCAGGTGCCGACGACGATCGCAAAAGCGACCGGCAGGAAACGCCAGAGGAAGGAGGCTTGCCAGCTAGGCGCCATGGTCAGCTTTTGGCGATCCGGAAGGCTTCGCGAATCTGCTCGCGCAAGAGGTCGTCATCCCACGGCTTGGTCAGGAACTTGTAGATGGCGCCGCGATTGATTGCCCCCGTGACCGATTCGATATCGGTGTAGCCGGTCAGCACGATGCGGATAGTGTCCGGATACAGTTGGCGGACCCGGGCGAAGAACTCCGTTCCCGACATCTCGGGCATGCGCTGATCGGAGAGGATGACCTGAACCGGGTTTCTGGCCAGATGCTCAAAGGCTTCGGCCGGCGAGCCGGCAGTCAGGATGTTATATCCCTCCCGGCGCAGCAGACGGGAAAGCGAGGTCAGGATATTCGGCTCGTCGTCAACGATCAGCAGCGTGCGGCTGCTTTCCAGTTGTTTTTCAGCGAGTTGCAGACACTTTTTGCCGGCCAGCAATTGTTCGAATTCCTCCGATGGTACCGGCCGGCTGAACAGGTAGCCTTGCATCGCATCGCAGCGCCGACTGCGCAGGAAGCTGGCTTGGGCTTCAGTTTCGACCCCTTCGGCGAGCACCGACAGGTTGAGGCTGCGCGCCATGACAATGGCGGCCGAGGCAATGGCCGCGTTGACCGGATTTTCGGTAATGTCACGGATGAAACTTTGATCGATCTTGATCTTGTCGAAGGGGAGGCGCGAGATGTAGGAGAGCGACGAATACCCGGTACCGAAATCGTCCAGCGATATCTTGATGCCGAGGGCCTTGAGGTTGCGGCACTGGTTGATCGCTTCGTCGATGTCATCGATCAGCGCGCTTTCGGTAATTTCCAGCTCCAGCGCGGCGGCGGGCAGGCCGCTTTCAGCAAGGCACTGGCTGACCAGGCCGGGCAGGTTGGCCTGGCGAAACTGGCGTGCCGAGAGGTTGACCGCAACGCGCAAGGTAATGAGCCCGAGGTCCAGCCACTTCCGGGCTTGCAGGCAGGCCGTGCGCAACACCCACTCGCCGATCGGCAGGATAAGCCCGGTTTCTTCGGCGATGGGGATGAACTCGACCGGGGATACCGGACCGAATTCCGGGGTATTCCACCGCAAGAGGGCCTCCATGCCGATCATGTTGCCGCTGTCCAGGCTGATCTGTGGCTGGTAATAAAGTACCAGCTCATTTCGTTGCAAGGCTTGGCGAAGGGCGGCCTCGAGTCCAAGTCGACGGGCGGCATCGGTGTCCATTTCCGGTGAATAGAAACGGAAGAGGTTTTGGCCGCTTTTTTTGGCGCGGAGCAGGGCCGCATCGGCGCCCTTCATCAGGGTGTCGACATCGTTGCCGTTGCGCGGGGCCAGGCTGACGCCGATGCTTGCCGTCATGCTGATCGAGTGTCCGCCAACCTCGAAGGGGACGGCAATCGCATCGAGAATGCGTTGAGCCAAGGCGATAGTGTCCCGCTCGTGGCTCAGGTTGGCCATTACGAAGCCGAACTCGTTACCTGAGCGGCGGCCGATGGTGTCGCCTTCGCGCACCTGCAGGTTGAGGCGGCGCGCTACCTCGATCAGTATTTCATCGCCAACCGGCGGACCGAGGGTGTCGTTGATAAAGCGAAAGCGGTCGAGGTCGAGCAGGATCACTGCCGTTTCCCGGTTGTAACGGTGCGCGTTGATCAGGGCCTGGCTGAGGCGATCGGCAAACAGGCTGCGGTTGGGCAGGTTGGTCAGCGGGTCGTAGCTCGACAGGTATTGAATACGCTCGGCCGCGGCATGGCGCTCCGACAGGTCGCTGAATACGCCGACGTAATTGGTCAGGCGGCCATTCTGGTCGCTGACGGCCGAAATGTTGAGCCATTCGCTGACCAGTTCGCCATCCTTGCGCCGGTTGGTGATCTCGCCCTGCCAATTGCCGTGCCGGCTGATGGCATCCCACATGTCACGATAAAACTCCGGGCCGTGCGTCCCGGAACGAAGGATGCGGGGATTTTTGCCAAGCGCTTCGCTGCTGCTGTAACCAGTTACTTTTGAAAAGGCCGGGTTGGTGAGCAGAATATCGGCGTTGGCATCGGTGATGCAGATGCCATCGCTGATCCCGGTAAAGACAACCGATGCCAGTCGATGCTCGGCTTCGGACGCCTTGCGCCGGCTGATGTCGGCCATGGTGCCGAGGACCAGCGCCGGCTTTCCGTCGGCATCCCGGCGCAGTATGCGGCCGCGCTCCTCCATCCATACCCAGTGGCCGTCGGCATGGCGCATGCGCAATTCTTCGACGGGTAGCTCGTCGCCCCGGCTGGGAGGAGCCTCCTTGCCCTGCAGAATCCTGCCGAGATCTTCCGGGTGGATCATTTCAAAGCAGGCGGCAATGGTGGCCGGCCCTTCATTCAGGCCGAGAATCCGGGCTAGGCTGGGACTCCACTGGTTGGTTCCACGTTCGTGATCGTGTTCCCAGATGCCGAAGCCGGAGGTGGCTAGCGCTACTTGCAGGCGGGTCTCGAGTTGGATATTTTCGGCCATGCGTCGGGCAACTTCCTGCTCGAGCCAGGCTTTTTGTCCGGCCATAACGTCGCGCGCCCGCTTCAGTTCAAGCTGGGATTTGACGCGACTGCCGAGAATCGCTGCATTGATTGGCTTGGTGATGTAGTCGACGGCGCCTTCCGCGATGCCCCGTTCCTCGTTTTCCGGGTCGTTGAGGGCGGTTACGAATATCACGGGAATGTCGCGGGTTTCCGCATCGGCCCGCAAGGTGCGGAGGACGGCATGGCCGTCCATTTCCGGCATCATGACGTCGAGCAGGATGAGGTCGGGGTGAGGAGCGAGCCTGGCGTAGCGAATGGCAACCGGGCCGCTGTTGGCGACCCGGACGTCCACGCCCAGATCACTGATCATTTCCGAGATGGCGGAGAGATTGTCCGGGACGTCGTCGACAATAAGCACAATGGGCTTGCTCTGCCCCTGGTTCTTGTTGTCCTGCTGTGTCATGCCACATGCCCCCCACGCATTTGAGTCACGAATGCTAGTCTCCCTCGTCGAGTTCGCTCAGACAAGGCATTCAGCTCACTCAAGAGAAATTATTTTCTGGCTAGCTGTTTTTTGATTCTTTCAATCAGTGCTGTTGCCGCATCGAAATTGAAAGTGGCGATTTGCTGGCGTAACTGCTCATATTCGGTCGGGAAAAGGCGCTTCAGGTCGGCCTTCAGATGATTGAAGTGGCGAGTTGCCTCGATGTCTCCTGTGCCCAGCAACTCGGCTAGCGCGTTAATTTGGCTGAGCAGTGCCTGGGGGCCGGCTTTTTCGGTCGCCTCGTCATCGTTTGGCGGAGGCGCAAGGCGAGGACTCGAGTCCTTTTCCGGCAGATATTTCTTGAGCATGACATGGAGTGCGTCGGGGAATACCGGTTTGGCCAGAAAGTCGGTCATTCCGGCCTCGGTGCAGCGTTCCTGATCGGCCTTGAAGGCATTTGCCGTGAGCGCAATGATGGGCACCGCGGCGCCGTTGTCGAGGGCGCGGATTTGCCTGGTTGCATCCAGTCCGTTGAGTTCGGGCATCTGGATATCCATGAGGACGAGGTCGAAATTTGATTGTTTATACCGGTCGACCGCGAGAATCCCGTTTGTAGCTGTGTCCACCTGGAGTCCGAAGCCGGTCAGCAGTTCAACCGCGATGTCGCGGTTGATTCGCTCGTCCTCGACGACAAGTACCCGCCCTTGCAACTGACCCGGCGGCCCGTTTCCGGGGGCCGGCGTGTCGTCGTCCTTGGCTGCGCCGAGGCGCGCGGTGATCCAGAAGCGACTGCCGATGCCCGGCGTGCTCTCGACGCCAACTTCGCCACCCATCAGTTCGGCAAGATGGCGGGCGATGGCCAGGCCCAGGCCGGTGCCGCCAAAACGCCGGGTGGTCGAGCTGTCGAGTTGTTCGAAGGCGTTGAACAGGCGCGAGGTATCTTCGGGCCGGATGCCTATCCCCGTATCGGTGACCGTGAAGCGGCAGGTCATCGTTTCGCCTTGGCTGGCCAGCAGCTCGCCAGTCAGTGAAATCGATCCGGTTTTTGTGAATTTGACGGCATTGCTGGCGAAGTTGAGGAGGACCTGGCGCAGGCGCGTGACGTCGCCCAAGGCGCGTTCCGGCAAACGACTCGCGTCGATGTGCAGGGCCAGGCCCTTGCTGGTGACCCGGTCGCGGATCATCGCGCCGACGTTCTGCAGGACTTCGGCTGGCGAGAAAGCATAGTTTTCGAGCAATACCTTGCCGGCCTCGATTTTGGAGAGGTCGAGAATGTCGTTGATGATTTGCAGCAGGTGTTCGGCTGCCGCCGAGACCTTGAGCAGCTTTTCGTGCTGGTCCGGTTTCAACGGGCTTTGCCTGAGCAGGTAATTGAGGCCGATGATGGCATTCATGGGCGTGCGGATTTCGTGGCTCATGTTAGCCAGGAATTCCGATTTGGCACGGTTGGCCGCGTCGGCTTTTTCCTTGGCGGCGGCCAGTTCGCTGGTGCGCTGCTCGACCAGGCTTTCCAGATGCCGGCGGTGGGCGAGCAGTTCGGCCTCGGTCTGCCGGCGTTTGGTGATGTCTTCCTTGGCCGCAACGTAGTGAGTCACCGCCCCCGCGTTGTCGCGCACCGGTGAAATGGTGGCGAGCTCAAGGTAGTGAGAACCGTCCTTGCGCCGATTGATGAATTCGCCACGCCATGTCTTGCCGGCGCGCAGTGTGGGCCACATGTCGCGATAAGTTTCCCACGGCGTCTCTCCGGACTGGAGAATGCGCGGGTTCTGGCCGATGACCTCGGCTGCCGTGTAGCCGCTGGCCTGCGTAAAGGCTTCGTTGACGAAAATGATCCGGGCGTCGAGATCGGTGATGACGATGCTCGCCGGGCTTTGTTCGACAGCGGCGGTGAGGCGCCGCATGCCCTCTTCTGCGTTGGCGAGCTGCCCGTTCAGTTCGCGCAACTGCGCGAGCTGCGCCTTCAGTTTGCGCTCGGCTTGCTTGCGTGGTGTGATGTCTTGGGTAATGCCGCCCAGTTGGTGGTTGCCGCGTCCGTCATAGACCACAAACTTGGTCGATTCGTAGTCGCGGCCGTTGAAGCTTTCCTCGATGGCGACGGTGCCTCCGCTGGCCAGTACCCGTTGTTCGTCATCGGTCATTTTTTGGCCGAATTCGCCGGGGAAAAGTTCAAGGCTGGTCTTGCCGATCATGCTGTCCGGGTCCATGCCGAACAGGGTCCGGAATCCCCGGTTGGCCATCAGCACGCGGGAGTCGGCATCCTTCAGATAAGCCGTACCCGGGATGTGATCGATGAAGCGCTGGAAGGTGAGCAGGGCGCGCTGGTTTTCTTCATTTTTTTGCCGCATCTGATGATCGAATGCCTTTTGCCGCCGCTGGTAGAGGAAGAGGAGCAGGGTCGAGCCGACGGCGACCAGGAGAAAGAGCTGGGCACGCGTGGTGGCCTGATGTTTCCAGGGGGCGAAGATTTCATCGAGATCGCGGGCGGCACCGATGGTCAGTGATGAGCTCATGTGCAGCTTGTCGGGTTGCAGGGTACGTATCGACATCAGGCGTTCGCTGCCTTGGGCGTAGGCATTACCGGTCAGCAGGCTGGCTGGCTGACCGCTGGCCATGTGGCGCTGAAAAAGCGATCCAGGCACGTTCACCGACAGTTCGGTCGCCGTTATGGTTTCCTCCGGCATGAGCGCCAGTACCTTGCCGCTGCCATGCACGACGGAGAGCTTGGTTTCGTGGCCGGCGTGGATGGAGTTGAGCAGGGTGAGGATGCTTTCCTGGCCGATGGTGGCGGTAACGAGGCCGGCGAACTCCCCACGTGGTCCCTTGACCATGCGGGCCAGGATTATCGTGTAGGCGCCGAATGTCGTGATGAAGGGTTCGCTGAGATAGAGCTTTTCCGGGGCCGGATTTTTCAGGAACGTCTGGAAATAGTCGCGCTGGGCGAAGTTTTGGCCAACCAGTTGGCTTCGGTTGCTGGCCAGCACCGTTCCATCGGCATCGAAATAGGCCAGTGTGCGCACCCCTTCCATGGCCTGGGTCAGCGTGCTCAGTTGGTCGGTGATGACGGCCTGGTTGTTCGGCTCGGAGAGTTGCCGGGGTGGGTTTTCGCGCAGCCTGTCGAGGACGACGTTGACTGCCTCCAGGCGGCGTTCGAGTTCCTCGGCGAGGATCTGGCTATGGTTTTCCAGCCGACTTCTGGCCTCGGCTTCGATGCGGTCGTGGGCATGGATCTGGTCGAACAGGATTTGCGCGCCAAGCAGAACCAGCGCTATGGACAGTGAAATCCATTGCAGGCGGTAGGCACGTCGCCGCATCCGGTCAACCGGGCCAGCGAAGCTCATGGCGACAGGCTCAAGCGTCTCCCGCCTCGTAGGCGGACAAGGTCACTCCGGCATGACTGAGCATCTCGCGAATGGCTTTTATGTCCATCCGGCTGCAGGTGCTGCTGTTGTGCGGATGGTGCAGGTAGGCTTCGACCTTGTTGAGCGTGATTTTGAAGCGGGCGCCGTGTGCCGGTTCAATTTCGGCACCGAGGTGGTGGAGCAGCGACTCGATCTCGCGCCAATGAATGTTGGCCGACGGCGGATCCTGAAAGATGCTGCGCATCAGGTGGGCGTGCTTGTGACTCATGGCAAACCTCCGAGCAGGTTATGCCGGTCATTCTATGCCTGTGTTGTGCCGCCGTGTCAGGCGAAAACGAACTTGAGCAGGGCGAGGCAGAGCAGGGTGTAGCCGGCCGCAACAAGGTCGTCGGCCATGACGCCGAAACCGTTCTTGACGTGCTCGTCAAAATAGCGCGCCGGCTGCGGCTTGGTGATGTCGAAAAAGCGGAACAGCACGAAGGCGGCCAGTTGCCAGAGGAAAGTGGCTGGTGTCATCAGGAGGATGAGCCAGAAAGGCACGATCTCGTCCCAGACGATGCTGCCGTGATCGGGATCACCCAGGCCGCGGCCGGTGACGTCGATGAACCAGATGCCGGCGAGGTAGGCTACGGTCAACAGGAAAAAAAGGCCAAAATCGGAAAAGTGGTGATGGAACAGCGCGAACATCGCCCACGCGAACAGCGTGCCGAAAGTGCCCGGCGCCTTCGGGGCCAGACCGCTGCCACAGCCCAGCGCGAAGAAGTGTGCCGGGTGGGCGATCAGGAAATTGAGATCAGGTCGCTTGGCCAAAGTGGTCGTATCCCTTGCTGCCAAACTCGACGGGCTTACCGTCCGGATCGAGGACGGTAACAGCGCCGCCTGTCCCAGCCACCATCTCGCCGATATTCCACAGCGGCAGCTCCAGCGTCGCGGCGATCTGCGCGATGGCCAGGCTTTGCGTGCCGGGGGCGGTAAAACACAGCTCGTAGTCGTCGCCGCCGGTCAACTGGCATTCGAGGGCCATGCGCCGGAGGTCGGCATCGTAGCTTTCACCCTTGGGTAGATGCGGTAGCTGGACGAGCTTGACGGCGGCGGCGCAACCGGAGCGTTCGGCGATATGGCCGAGGTCGGCGAGCAGGCCGTCGGAAACATCGATGGCGGAAGAGGCAATGCCGTTCAGCGCAAGGCCGAGGGCGACGCGCGGGCGGGGCTTTTCAAGGGCGCCGACACACAGGCGGGGCCACGGCTCGGGCAGTTTGACCTTGTCCTGCAGGTGGGCGAGGCCGAGGCTGGCCAGGCCCGGACGGCCGGAAACCCAGATCTGGTCGCCGATCTTGGCCCCGTCACGACACAGGGCGCGGCCCGGTTCGACTTCGCCGATGGCCGTGATGCAGACGTTGAGTGGCCCCTTGGTGGTATCGCCGCCGATGACATCGACGCCGTATTCGGCGGCGCAGGCGAAGAAGCCGTCGGCGAAGGCGGCGATCCACGGCTCGTCGACCGCCGGCAGCGCACCGGCCAGGGTGACCCAGCGTGGCAGGGCGCCCATCGCGGCGAGGTCGGACAGGTTGACGGCGAGGGCTTTCCAGCCGAGGTTTTTCGGGTCGGTGTCGGGCAGGAAATGAGTGCCGGCAACCAGCATGTCGGTGGTTACCGCCAGCTGCTTGCCGGGCGTCGGCGCGATCAGCGCGCAGTCGTCGCCGGGGCCGAGGATGGCCGACGGGGTGGGCCGGGCGAAATAGGTGTTGATCAGGTCGAACTCGCCCTGCATCGAATTACTTGCCCTGCTTGCGGGCAGCAACCTCGTCGGTGCGAACGACAGAGGCGATCTTGTCGAGCACGCCGTTGACGTACTTGTGGCCGTCGGTGCCGCCGAAGGATTTGGCCAGCTCGATGGCCTCGTTGATGACGACGCGATAGGGGGTTTCGGGGTGGTTGTTCAACTCGAAGGCACCCAGCATCAGGACGCAGGCTTCAACCGGCGAGAGTTCGCTGAACGGTCGGTCAAGGTGGGCGGTCACTTGCGACACCAGCGTTTCGCGCTGGCCGATGATGCCGCGCAGGGTGCCGACGAAAAATTCGCGGTCGGCCTTGGCGAACCCTTCCTGTTCTGGCGCATAGGCTTCGATGGCGGCTTCATCGGCACCGCCGACGCGCCACTGGTAAAGGCCTTGCAGGACGAATTCGCGGGCGCGGCGACGGGCCGACTTGGGCGGTTCCTTGACGTCGTGGGGATGTTCGCTGTCGCTGAGAAAAGTGGTCATTGGAGCAGGGCTTTCTGGAGATTGGCCATTTCGACGGCCGCCTGGGCGCAGTCGCTGCCCTTGGGCTGGGTGCGGATTTCGGCCTGTTCGTCGGTGTCGCAGGTCAGGATGCCGTTGGCGATGGGGACGCCGGTATCGAGCTGGACTTCCATGATGGCGCGGCAGGCATCGTTGGAAACGACTTCGAAATGGTAGGTGTCGCCGCGGATGACGGCGCCCAGCGCAACCAGTGCGTCGAAGCTGCCGCTTTGCGCCATGGTCTGCAGGACGAGCGGGATTTCCAGGGCGCCGGGCACGTTGGCGATGGTCATGTCGGCATCGGCGACGCCGAGCCGTTTGAGTTCGGTGACGCACGACGAGAGCAGGGCTTCGCAGACCGGCAGGTTGAAGCGGCTCATGACGATGCCGACCTTGAGGCCGGCGCCGTCGAGGTTGTTGTCGTATTCAAAGATG
>PHCF01000174.1 GCA_002842145.1 Betaproteobacteria bacterium HGW-Betaproteobacteria-6
CCCGGCACAAACTCAGCGGCCATGCCGGGTCAGGTGAGCCGACAGCGCGGCGTGATCGGAAATGGCCGACCACGGCATGCCGTGATGGACTTCGGTGCGCTGGACGTCGAAACCGCGGACGTAGATGCGGTCGAGGCGGAACATCGGCATGGCCGCCGGAAAACTGCATACCGGCTTGCCGGCCGGGCCGCTGAACACCTCCTGCAGGCCGAGGCGGCGGGTGAGATCCTCGCCGACGCGATTGCGCCAGTCGTTGAAATCGCCGGCGACGATGAGTGGCGCATTGGGTTCGGCCAGGCCGTCGAGGTAATCGGCCAGTGCCGCCATCTGCTTGCGGCGCGAATAGCCGAACAGCGACAGGTGGGCGCAGACGCAATGGACGACCGGCCCGTTCGGCAGCTCGATCCGGCAATGCAGCAGGCCGCGCTTCTCGAACTGCAGGTGGGTGACGTCCTGGTTGTGCGCATGCAGGATGGGGAAGCGCGAAAGGATGGCGTTACCGTGGTGGCCGTGATCGTAGACCATGTTGAGGCCGTAGGCCGAGGCGCCCCAGACGTCCTCGGCGAGAAACTCGTGCTGTGGCGAAGCGGGCCAATCGTCATGCGTTTCGGCATGGCCGAGGTGCAAGCCTTGCACTTCCTGCAAAAACACGATGTCCGGATTCAGGCCGCGCAGGCGTTCGCGCAGCTCATGCACCATCATCCGCCGGTTGAATTGCGAAAAGCCCTTGTGGATGTTGTAGGTGGTGATGTGCAGCGCGGGCTGGGTCATGGAATCACGAAATGGCCAGCATGCGGTCGAGGGCCAGTTTGGCGAGCGTTGCTTCGTGGGCCGGGACGGATATCTGGTTGACCACCTTGCCATCGACCAGATTTTCCAGCGTCCACGCCAGGTGCTGCGGGTCGATGCGCTGCATGGTCGAACACATGCAGATGGTGGTGGCCATGAACTGGACGATCTTGTTCTGCGGCAAAACCTCTTTGGCCAGGCGGTCGACCAGGTTCAGTTCGGTGCCGACCAGCCAGCGCGTGCCTTCCGGTGCTTCCTTGATGGTCTTGACGATGTGTTCGGTCGAGCCGACGTAATCCGAGGCGGCACAGACTTCGAAATTGCACTCCGGGTGGGCGATGACCTTGCCCTCCGGGTACTTGGCGCGGAAGGCGTCGATGTGCGATTTCTGGAACATCTGGTGCACCGAGCAGTGGCCCTTCCAGAGCAGGATCTTGGCCTTCTTGATCTGCGCCGGCGTCAGCCCGCCGAGTTCGAGGTCAGGATCCCAGACGACCATTTCGTCCATCGCGATGCCCATGTTGTGGCCGGTCCACCGGCCGAGGTGCTGGTCGGGGAAGAACAGTACCTTTGGCCGACGCGCGAAGGCCCATTCGGCGATGGTGCCGGCGTTCGACGAGGTGCACACGATGCCGCCATGTTCGCCGCAGAAGGCTTTGAGGTCGGCCGCCGAGTTGATGTAGGTGACCGGCGTCACTTCTTCCTCGGCGTTCAGCACGCCATTCAGTTCGCGCCAGCAGCGCTCGACCTTGGCCAGGTTGGCCATGTCGGCCATCGAGCAACCGGCCGCGAGATCGGGCAGGATGGCTTTCTGGTGCGGCGCGGTCATGATGTCGGCGACTTCAGCCATGAAATGCACGCCGCAGAAAATGACGAATTCCGAGTCGGTCTGCGAGGCGAGACGCGACAGCTTGAGCGAATCGCCGGTCAGGTCGGCGTATTGATAGACGTCGGCGCGCTGGTAGTGGTGGCAGAGGATGACGGCCTTCTTGCCGAGCTTGGCGCGGGCGACGCGGATGCGTTCATGGCAGGCCTCGTCGGAGAGGCGGTCGAAGGGGTCGAAGGGGTCGAAGGCGATGGTAGCTGTTTGCATGCTTTACTCTGATCCTTGGCCATTTCATTTTTGGCCGTTATTTCCGGTTGACCGTGGGATTATCCCTGAATCCACGGCAAACCGGCCTTGCGCCAGCCGCCGATGGTGTTGCGGTGCCCGTCGGCATCCTTGTCCCCCTCGAAGCCTTCGAGGATGTTATAGCAGCTGTTGAAGCCGGCTTCGGTGGCGGCGCTTGCCGCCCCGACCGAGCGCACGCCGCTGCGGCAGAGGAACATGACCAGCGCCTCGGGATCGACCTGGCGCTTGAGTTCGGCCACGAAATTCGGGTTGCGCGACCCACCCGGATATTGGTTCCATTCGATCTCAACGGCGCCGGCGACGCGGCCAACCCAGTCCCACTCGGCACGAGTGCGGACATCGACGATTTTGGCGCCGGGTGCCAGGCGCAACAGATCGAACGCTTCCTGCGGCGTCAGTTCGCCCTGGTAGGGGCGCTCCAGCGCGGCGCCACGAGCCTGAGCCAGACCCAGTATTTCGCTTATCTTTCCCATGATCTTCAACTGTTAAAATTGCAGTCCAATAGTATAGGGCAGAGATCATGGCACTTGAGCATCACCCCGCTACCCAGGCTGAGCGTTCGGCCGAGGCGCAGAAGGCGACCTGGGTCAGCGTCGCCGTCAACCTGGTGATGACGGTTGCCCAACTGATTGTCGGCTGGCTGGCCCATTCCCAGTCCCTGGTTGCGCACGGCCTGCATTCATTTTCCGACCTGTTGTCGGATTTTCTCGTTATCTATGCCAGTCGGCAAAGCGCCCATCCGGCCGACCAGGCCCACCCTTATGGTCACGCCCGGGTCGAAACCGCGGCAACGCTGGTGCTCGGGACCTCGCTGGTTTTGATCGGCGGCGGCATTCTCTGGCAGTCGGGCATGCGTCTCCAGCACATTGAGGCGCTGCCGATCATCGAGCTGACCGCCTTCTGGGTGGCCGTGGCCACGGTCATTTCCAAGGAGGCGTTGTATCGCTACCTGATCCGCGTCGCCGAAAAGCTGCGTTCGCAACTGCTCATCGGCAATGCCCTGCACACCCGGGCCGATGCCGCCTCGGCGCTGGTCGTTGTGGTCGGTATCGGCGGCGCCCTCATGGGCTGGCCCTTCCTCGACCTGCTGGCCGCGGCGCTGATGGGTTTCATGATCCTGCACATGGGCGCCCGCCTGGCCTGGGGGGCCATCAAGGAACTCATCGACACCGGCCTCGACGACGCGCAGGTCGAAGCCATTCGGGCGACGCTGCTGGCGACCCCGGGGGTGCGTGACCTGCACCAACTGCGGACTCGGCGCATGGCGCATCAGGCGCTGGTCGATACCCACGTCCAGGTCGATTCGCGCATCAGCGTCTCGGAAGGTCACCGCATTGCCGAGTCGGCCCGCGCCAGGGTGTTGCGCGAACACCCGGAAGTGCTCGACGTTCTCGTGCACATCGATCCCGAAGACGACATGGACCCGGACAGCTACGCGACGCGCTTGCCGGCGCGGGACGCCCTGCTCGGCGAAATACAGCCCCTACTTGCCGGTTTGCCGGAACCGGAAAAGATCGTGCTGCATTACCTCAAAGGCCAGATCGAGGCAGAAATTTTCTTTAGTCACGCGCTGTTTGAAAATGGCGAGGCATTGCGTCAGGCGGAGGTCGTGCTGATCGATCGTCTGAAAGCGCACCCGCTGATTCGGCGAATTTCGCTGAATTGTCTGGTTGCACCAAAGTAGTGCCTTGTTTTGTTTGTTTGCACTATGGCGGTGCATCAATTCTTTGCTTAAACCCTGCATCCCATTGTGGCAAAATGCAAAGATTGCTCGCTGGCATTTGGCACGTTTTCCGCTAACTGAACCGAGTGCGATTTTTTGATTGTCGCCGGATAGCCCGGCAACTTGTTTTCTTAGGAGATTAAGGCATATGGCAACCCCGCAAGACGTCATCAAGATGAT
>PHCF01000025.1 GCA_002842145.1 Betaproteobacteria bacterium HGW-Betaproteobacteria-6
GTGCGAGTCGCTGTAGAAATAACTGTCGGCGAAGCTGCCCCACCACAGGCCGAGCGATTCGAGCCAGGCTTCGACGCGGGCGATCTTGCCTTCGCGGAAGGACGGCGTGCCGCTCGGCGAGCCTGAAAATCGCCCATTTTCCGGGTTGACCGTGGGAATGGTGCCGATCAGGTGCGGAATGCCGAATTCGCGGCCAATGGCGCCGGTGACGAAGCTGTTGGTGGCCGTGACGATGGCGCACAGGTCGCCGGCGTCGAGGTGCTGGTTGACCAGCGTCCGGGCTGGCTGGCCGATGATCGGCAGGATGTGGCGGGCCATGTATTCGCCGTGCCAGGCGTCGAGTTCCTGACGCGAATGGCGGGTCAGCGGGGCGAGCTGGAAATTCAGGAATTCGTAGATGTCGAGCGTGCCGGCCTTGTATTGCTCGTAGAACTGGATATTTTTGGCTTCCTGCAACTCACGGTCGACGACGCCTTTACTGATCAGGAATTGCGCCCACTCGAAGTCGGAGTCGCCGGTGAGCAGGGTGTTGTCGAGGTCGAAGAGGGCAAGGTTCATGAGGTGGTTTCCGTGTCGAGCAGTTCGCGCAGCAGGGGCAGGGTGACGGCTCGTTTTTGTTCCAGGGTGTATTGGTCGAGTGCGACGACGATGGCGGACAGGGTACGCATGTCGCGCGGGGCGTGGCGCATCAGGTAATCGATGATTTCCGGCGTCAGCTTGAGGGCGCGTTCCCTGGCCTGGGTGGCCAGCGCTTCGGCTTTTTCAGCGTCGGACAGCGGCTGCAGCCGGCAGATCAGGCCGGAACCGAGGCGGGTGCGCAGGTCTTCGCGCAGCTTGAGATGGGCTGGCGGCTGGGCGGCTGCAGTCAACAGCATGCCGGAGGCCATTTTCAGGCGGTTGAAATGGTTGAAGAGGGCGATCTGGCCGGTTTCGTTCAGGTTTTCAACGTGATCGACGGCCAGTTGCTCAGTCGTCGGCGCGTTTTTCAGGGCCGGGTCGACGGCCGCGTCGACATAGGCAAAACCGCTCGCCTGAAGCAAATGCGAGCATCCCGAGCCGGCTTCGCCCCACAGGCAGAAGGATGTGTCGGTGCGCGTTCCGGCCAGCCATTCGGTGAGCAGGGCCAGCGTTTCCACGTTGCCGCCGGCGACGAAGTTATCGAGCGTGGGCGAGCTTTCGGGCAGCAAATCGAGAATCAGCTGGCGCATCGGGATGGCGAATGGGAACGGGGGCGAAATTCTAGCATTGCTCCCGACCCCGGCGCCGATTTCAGCCGGTGCTGCGATGTTTACACTGCGGCGCGCTGGAGAATGACGGCCAGTTGGGGGTAGTAGCCGGCACAACTGCTGCGGATCTGGCGCTCCATCTGCAGGCATTCCAGCGTGTTGCGGGCGGCCGGCGACTGACTCAGCAGATCGGGAAAGGCTTCGCGTACATCGACAACCGAGAAGATGGTGGTGAGAAGGCGGGCGCAGGCTTGATAGTAGGCCGGGTCGAGCCGGGCAAACTGGGCGCCACTGTCGCAGGTGTCCAGATAGGCAGCGGCCGAACTAGCCGAGGCGGCAAGGGAGCTGATCTGAGCTGGGTTGAGGTAGGACATGGCGCATCTCCTTCGGTAAAGCTCTACCGGAAAATTAACCCGGCAAGTTCATTAACGGCAGGAAATGCTTCACGTTTAGTGCATTTACGCGCTGTAACACCTGGATACAGCGCGCATACAAGTCGGCTATCCGGCATGGCGGTCTCCTTGAGGAGGTGATGGTGATCGCTCATGCAAAAATCGGGCGAGTGTTGCCGGCGCCCTTTTCCATCGCGGGTTCGCCTGTCGCGGTCCGCCCTCGGGGGGAGGGGTGTAAGGTATTCCGACAGTCGTGTATGGCGAATGGCCGGGCTGCGGGGCCAGGATTGCACCCCGCACGACGTAGTCGCTTACTGCCAGCTGACCAGTCCGTAGTTCTTTTTGCCTCGGCGCAGGATGGTGAAACGGCCGTAGAGGCGCTCGTCGTCGGCAATCTGGTGGTCGATGGCGTCGGCTTTTTGGCCGTTGATGGCGACGCTGCCGCTCTGGATGAAGGTACGTGCTTCGGATTTGGATTTGGCCAAGCCGGCGGCGACCAGGGCATCAATCAGGCTGCCAGCCGATTTTTCGATCTGAACGCCGGGCATGCCGTCCTGAGCCAGTTGCTCGAGGTCGTTTTCGGTCAGATTTTCCAGTTGACCGTGGAAGAGGCTGTCGGTGATGCGGCGGGCGGCCATCAGGGCCACTTCGCCGTGCACCAGGCGGGTCGCTTCCTCGGCCAGGATGCGCTGGGCTTCCGGCTTGGTGCCGCCGGCCTTGTCGGTGGCCTCGATTTCGGCGATGCGGGCGACCGGCAGGAAGGTGAAGAAATTCATGAACTTGTAGACGTCGGCATCGCTGGTGTTGAGCCAGAACTGGTAGAAGGCGTAGGGCGAGGTCTTTTTCGGGTCGAGCCAGATGGCGCCGGATTCGGTCTTGCCGAACTTGGTGCCGGGTGCAGACGGCGCGTCAGATCGGTGCCGGCAACGATGTTGCCCCACTGGTCGGAGCCGCCAATCTGCAGGACGCAGCCGTAGCGCTTGTTGAGTTCGGCGAAGTCGTAGCCCTGAAGCAGGCTGTACGAGAATTCGGTGTAGGAAATGCCCTGGTCTTCGCGGGCCAGGCGCTGCTGCACCGATTCTTTCTTGATCATGGCATTGACCGAGAAATGCTTGCCGATATCGCGCATGAATTCGAGACAGTTCATGCCGCCGAACCAGTCGTAATTGTTGGCCATGATGGCCGCGTTGGCGCCGTCGAACTGGAGGAAGGGCTCAACCTGGCCGCGGATCTTGTCGACCCAGGTGGCGATCACGTCCGGCGTGTTGAGCTTGCGCTCGGTCGCCTTGAAGCTCGGGTCGCCGATCATACCGGTGGCGCCGCCGACCAGCGCGATGGGCTTGTGGCCGGCTTGCTGGAAGCGCTTGAGGATGAGCACGGGGACCAGGTGACCGAGGTGCAGGCTGTCCGCCGTCGGGTCGAAGCCGCAATAGAGCGTTACCGATTTCTCCGTCAGCAGCTTGTCGAGCGCCTGGGCGTCGGTGATCTGGGCGATCAGGCCGCGATCGTGCAGATCCTGGATGAGGGGGGACTGGTACATTGCGTTTTCTCCACGGAGCAGCGCCGCCGGCGCCGGAAATTCGAACCCGCGATTTTAGCAGAGCAGCCGGCGGTCTTTTCGGGGGCGGCGCGTGATTTGAAATTTGGCGGTTTTTCCCGGTTGACCGTGGGGAACAGCTATTCGGCCACTTCGGGCAAATCCCAATTGCCTACCCGAGCGTTGTCGGTCTGGTGGAATTGCCTGACCCAGCTGATGAAGTTCTGGAAATCGCTGTTCTCCATGGCCAAGCGATTGCAGGCGTCCCAGTCGATATCTGATCGCTCACGAGCCGGGATGAGAATTTCGCTTTCACTTGGGTCTGCAGCATTTAAACGTATCAGGCCGATGCCGTAGGAGGCAGCGAGCAGATGCAATTCTTTCATTGCGGATTCCTGAATCTCTCCGGCAACCAAGTAACCGAGATTGGCCCATGATGAGTTGGAAACTGCCTGGAACCAGACTTCACGAACATTGGCGCGATTGATCAGTAGCTTGACCTCGAACGACCATAAACGTGCTCGCTGGGCCGCGACCTGTTGCACGCAGGCGCGAATTTCACGGTCCCAACTGGAACCGAGGTCTTCCAGCGCAACGAGATCGGGAAATAACCATTTGTTTCCGTTGGGACCATTTCGGTTTGAAGAGCGTTTTTCATCAATCCGCTTCGGGTAAAGCGCCCATTCGCTGTGGAGGTAGAGGCACAGCAGCGGATACAGATCATGCTCGGTCAGTTTTCCTGCACTGGGCGCGGCTGGTTTTTCTGCCTCGGCAATTTCTGCAGCCTCACTGACAGCGGTCCAGTAATACTGACGAGGGCGGCCTTCGGTGGTGCGTACCTGTGGCCATCGTTTCTGGACTTCCGGTCGATTGGCGCTAATTTCCGCTACGAGCTGGTAGAGAAAAGTTGCATCCTCGCTCAAGTCCTGCTGGCTGTTTTGTCGTTTTACTTCACACGCTTCGCGCAGGTTCTCAAACATCCAGAGCGCTATTTGTCGGGCAGTGAAACGTTCTTCCGGGCGCGCTTTCAGGAAGTCGACGATGGTTTGGCGTAAATTCAGTTTCGCGGTCATGGTTAGGACGGCATTCCATTGGTTTCGGTTGTTTGCCATATTAGTTCATCCCGATGCCATCGGTTGCGGCCGGATTCCTTTGGCTGGCCGGTGGGTTAGGGCGCAAAGACGGTTTCGGGTAAAATCGCCGTTTTTTCCAGCAGCCTTGGCTGCCCCTTGGCGCCTAAAGACCATGACCCAGAACACTTCCCTCTCCTACCGTGATGCCGGCGTCGATATCGATGCGGGCGATGCCCTCGTCGAACGTATCAAGCCGCTTGCCCGCAAGACCCTGCGCGACGGCGTGCTGGGCGGCATCGGCGGCTTCGGCGCGCTGTTCGAAGTGCCGAAGCGCTACAAGGAGCCGGTGCTGGTGTCCGGTACCGACGGTGTCGGCACCAAGCTGCGCCTGGCGTTTGACCTGAATCGTCACGATACGGTCGGGCAGGATCTGGTCGCCATGAGCGTCAATGACATCCTGGTCCTGGGCGCCGAGTCGCTGTTTTTCCTCGATTACTTTGCCTGCGGCAAGCTCGATGTCGATACCGCCGCTGCGGTCGTCGGTGGCATCGCCAAGGGGTGCGAACTGGCCGGCTGCGCGTTGATCGGTGGCGAAACCGCCGAAATGCCGGGCATGTACCCGGCCGGCGAATACGATCTGGCCGGTTTTGCCGTCGGTGTGGTTGAGAAATCTAAGGCCATCGACGGCAAGGCTTCGATCGCCCCGGGCGACGTGGTCCTTGGCCTGGCCTCCTCGGGCGCCCATTCCAACGGTTACTCGCTGGTCCGCAAGATCATCGAACGCTCGAAGCCGGACATGAACGCCCCGTTCGATGGCGAACGGACTTTGGCCGAGGTCGTCATGGCGCCAACCCGCATCTACGTCAAGCAGGTGCTGGCAACGATGGAAAAGGTCACGATCAAGGGCATGGCCCACATTACCGGCGGCGGCCTGCTCGAAAACGTGCCGCGCGTCCTGCCGGACAACACCGTGGCCGAACTGGAAAAGGCCGCCTGGCCGCGTCCCAAGCTGTTCGACTGGATGCAGGCTGAAGGCAACGTTGCCGAGAACGAAATGCACCGCGTCTTCAACTGCGGTATCGGTTTGGTCGTCGTGGTTGCTGCGGCTGATGCCGACGCCGCCATGGCCGAGCTCAAGGCGCAGGGCGAAGCCGTTTATCGCATCGGCAAGATCCGGGCGCGTTCGGGTGACGAAGCGCAGACCGTCGTGGTCTAAAAAAGCGTTGCGGGCCGCGGCGATAGTCGCCTGCGGCCTGTTTCTGCTCAATGGCTGGTCTTCCGTCCGGGCGGCGAGCAACAAGCCGCTGCACCAGGCGGCAATCAAAAGTGGCCAACAGTCGGCGCGTCGCGCCGGGCCGGCCCCGGCATTCGGGGCGGCTGACCTGATCGAGGATGGCGTCCCCGGCTTGCGCGGCCTGGCCAGTTTTTACGGCAAGAAATTCGATGGCCGCCAGACAGCTACCGGCCAACGTTTCGACGCCCGGCAATTTACCGCTGCCAGCAATCGCTTCCCGCTCGGCACCCTGCTCGCCGTCCGGCGGGCCGACAACGACCGGTGCGCCATCGTCACGGTCAACGACCGGATGCACCCGAAACACCGCAAGCGGATCATCGACGTCTCGCGCAGCGTCGCCGAATACCTCGGCATGGTTCGGGCCGGCGTTGTCTTTGTCAGCGTGGCACCCGTGAAAAAGGGCCGACCCGATGCTGGCGCCGCCTTGTGTCACGCCGCCTTCGAACCCGAGCCGGAATGCGAATCCTGCGGTCAACCGCAAAAAATGCCGGAATTCCTCCCGCCGATCGAAAGCTGATTTTTATCGGAAAGCCGGGTCGCTTCGTTACAATTCCGGCTATTGCTGACTGTCCGGTCAGTTCGTCCTTTTGCCGAATGCCATGAAAAAAAATACCCGTTTCGGAGTCATCGCCATCGCCCTTGTCGGTCTGGCTGGCTTGGGCTATTTCGCCTACACCGCCAATCGCGCCCCGATGGCCGGGACGCCTGCGCCGGGCAGTGCGCCGGTCAGCATTCCGACGGCAGTAGAGGTGGCACGGGTGGCGGCCAGCGATTTTGCCGACGACGTGGCGGCGGTCGGTACACTGAAATCCAACGAATCGGTTGTCCTGCGTCCGGAAACGGCGGGGAGGGTGGCCGCCATCGGTTTCAAGGACGGCGCTGTCGTGGCCAAGGGGGCGGTGCTCGTGGTATTCGATGCCGCGATCCAGGATGCCGAAGTGCAGCAGGCCCGGGCCAATCTGGCGCTGGCCAAAAGCAGCTACGAACGGAATGTCGAGCTGGTCGGCAAGAAATTCCTGAGCCAGCAGGCGCTCGACAGCTCGGCGGCGACGCTCAAGGTGCAGGAAGCAGCGGTCCGGCTGGCCGAGGCCAAGGCCGCAAAAATGCGCATCAAGGCGCCGTTCACCGGCATGGTCGGGTTGCGCAACGTGAGCGTCGGCGATTACCTCAAGGATGGCCAGGATCTGATCAACATCGAGGATGTCGCCACCTTGCGCGTCGATTTCAAGCTGCCGGAAAACTATCTTGGGCGGATCGGCAAGGGGCAGGTCGTCGAGGTGCAGAGCGATGCCCTGCCGGGCGAGCGCTTCAAGGCCGTACTCGATGCCATCGACCCGCTGGTCGACGAGAACGGCCGCTCGATTTCGGCCCGCGCCCGGCTCGATAACGCCAAGGGCAAGCTGCGGCCCGGCATGTTCGTTCGCGTCCGCCTGTTGTTCGGCGAACGCAAGGGCGTGCTCATGGTGCCCGAACAGGCCATCGTGCCGGGCGGCCAGCCGGCGGTGTTCAAGGTTGTCGACGACAAGGCCAGTCTGGTCAAGGTCAAACTCGGGGTTCGCCGCGCGGCGCAGGTTGAAATCGTGGAAGGGCTGGCCGCCGGCGATGTCGTCGTCACCGCCGGCCAGTTGAAGCTGCGCGATGGCGCGGCGGTGCGCCCGGTGGGCGACGGCGCGCCGAAGAGTGGCCAAGGGACGGCGGCCGGCAAATGAAAATTTCAGAGGTCTGCATCAAGCGACCGGTCTTTGCGACGGTGTTGTCGCTGGTCATCATGCTGCTCGGCATCGTTTCCTACACCCGGCTGCCGGTCCGCGAGTACCCGAAGATTGACGAGCCGGTCGTCACGGTGACGACCGATTACCGGGGCGCCTCGGCTGACATCATCGAGTCGCAGGTGACCAAGCCGCTTGAGGATTCGCTGGCCGGGATCGAAGGTGTGGAGGTGCTCACCTCCATTTCGCGGGCCGAGCGCAGCCAGATTTCGGTGCGTTTCAAGCTGGAGCGGGCGCCCGATTCGGCGGCGTCCGATGTCCGTGACCGGGTTTCCCGCGTCCGCAACAAGCTGCCGGACGAGGTCGACGAACCGGTCATCGCCAAGGTCGAGGCCGACGCCAACCCGGTGATCTGGATAGCCTTCTCGTCAGACCGGCACTCGGCGCTGGAGGTGACCGACGTCGCCACGCGCATCGTCAAGCCGCGCCTGCAGACCTTGCCCGGCGCCGCCGATGTGCGCGTTTTCGGCGACCGCAAGTTCGCCATGCGCATCTGGCTCGACAAGCAGCGCCTGGCCGCTTACCAGCTGACGCCGGCCGATGTCGAAGATGCCTTGCGCAAGCAGAATGTCGAGGTGCCGGCCGGGCGCATCGAAAGCCGCGAACGCGAGTTTTCGGTGGTCGCCAATACCGACCTGAAGACACCCGAGGAGTTTGGCGCTGTCGTCGTCAGGACGGTCAATGGCTACCCGGTCCGCATCCGCGATCTGGGCCGGGTCGAGATCGGCGCTGCCTCGGAACGCAGTACGGTCCGCTTCAAAGGGCGTTCGGCCGTGGCGCTCGGCATCATCAAGCAGGCGACGGCCAATCCGCTCGAGTTGTCGAAGGCGCTGCGCGCCGAGGTGCCGAAGATCACCAGCGAACTGCCGGAGGGCATGAGCGCCACACTGTCCTACGACTCGTCGGTGTTCATCGACCGCTCGATCGAGTCGGTGTTCAAGACCATCGGCGAGGCCATCCTGCTCGTCCTGGCGATCATTTTCTTCTTCCTGCGTAATGTTCGGGCGACGCTGATCCCCCTGGTCACCATTCCGGTGTCGCTGATCGGCGCCTTCGGCATCATGTTCGCGCTCGGCTTCACGATCAATACGCTGACCCTGCTCGCGCTGGTGCTCGCCATCGGCCTCGTCGTCGACGACGCCATCGTCGTCCTGGAAAACATTTTCCGGCACATCGAGGAAGGCATGCCGCGCCTGCCGGCGGCGCTGCAGGGCGCCAGGGAAATCGGCTTCGCGGTGGTCGCCATGACGCTGACGCTGGCAGCGGTGTATGCCCCGGTGGCCTTCATGACCGGGCGCACCGGCAAGCTGTTCATCGAGTTTGCCCTGACCCTGGCCGGCGCCGTGCTCGTCTCCGGTTTCGTCGCGCTGACCCTGTCGCCGATGATGTGTTCGGTGCTCCTCAAGCACGAGGAAAAGCACGGCAAGGTTTTCCTGATGGTCGAAGGCTTGCTGAACTGGTTGAATTTTGGCTATAAACGGGTGTTGACCGTCGCATTGAACCGCCGCTGGATCGTCCTCGTCGGCTTCGTCGTCGTCGCCGCCTCCTGCGGCGTCCTGCTCAAGGCACTCAAGTCGGAACTGGCGCCGGTCGAGGATCGCGGCATCATTTTCGGGATGTTTCTCGGGCCGGAAGGGGCGACGCTCGATTACACCGAAAAGTATGCCCGCCAGATCGAGGGAATCTACAGCCAGACCAAGGATGTCGAACGCTATTTCGTGGTTGCCGGCAACCCGACGGTCAGCCAGGGCATCTCCGTTCTCGGCCTGACCGACTGGAACGATCGCAGTCGCCGTTCGCCGGAAATCGCCAAGGAACTGTTCCCCAAATTCGCCGCCATTCCGGGCGTCATGGCTTTCCCGATCACGCCGCCCTCGCTTGGCCAGAGTGCGCGCGAGCGGCCGGTCAATTTTGTCGTCGTGACTTCCGCCTCCTATGACGAGTTGCAGAAGGTGACCGGGCAGATCCTGGCCGAAGTCGCCAAGAACCCGTCGCTGATCAACGTCGATACCGACCTCAAGCTCAACAAGCCTGAACTGTCGGTCAACGTCAAACGCGACAAGGCGGCCGATATGGGCGTGCCGGTCGAAACCATAGGCCGGACGCTGGAAACCTTCCTGGGCGGTCGCCAGGTCACCCGCTTCAAGCGCGATGGCGAGCAGTACGACGTGATCGTCCAGGTCGCCGAGGCCGAGCGGCGCAATCCGGACGATATCCGCGACATCTATGTGCGTGGCCGCGATGGCAGCATGATTTCCCTGGAAAATCTGGTCGATGTGAAAGAAACGATCAGCCCGCGTGAACTCAATCACTTCGGCCAGCGCCGTGCCGTGGCGATCACTGCCAACCTGGCGCCCGGCTACACGCTGGGCGAGGCGCTGACCTTCATGGACGGCGTGGCCGAGCGGGTGCTCAAGCCGGGCTACGCCGCCGACTACAACGGCCAGTCGCGTGAATTCCGCCAATCGTCGTCGTCGCTCGCTTTCACTTTCGCCCTCGCGCTGGCCTTCATCTATCTCGTGCTGGCCGCCCAGTTCGAGAGCTTCCGCGACCCCTTCATCATCATGCTGACCGTGCCGCTGTCGATGGCCGGTGCCTTGCTCGCCCTTTGGCTGTCCGGCGGTACGCTCAACGTCTACAGCCAGATCGGGCTGGTCACGCTGGTCGGCCTGATTACCAAGCACGGCATCCTCATCGTCGAATTTGCCAACCAGTTGCAGGAAAAGGGCATGGCCTTGAAAGAGGCGGTCATTGAGTCGGCCTTCCTGCGCCTGCGGCCGATCCTGATGACGACCGGCGCCATGGTCCTTGGTGCCGTGCCGCTGGCTTTCAGTACCGGGGCGGGGGCAGAATCGCGGCAGCAGATTGGCTGGGTCATCGTTGGCGGTCTGTTGCTCGGCACCTTCTTCACCTTGTTCGTCGTGCCGACGGTGTATTCGCTGCTCGCCGCGACGAAGAAAACAGAATCCGCTTGATTGAATGTTTGCTGGATTTCGGTAAAAACTACAAAATATAAAAAACCGGAGACGGGGGTAAGGTATGGACGCAAACCTGCGTGTTTTTGTCGTCGACGACGATCAGCTCATTCTGGATGTGCTGGCTGACACGCTTGGCGGTGGTTGCCACCTTGAAACTTTCGTTTCGGGGAAAGCCTGCCTGGAGCGTTTGGCGGAGGCCAAGCCGGATCTCTTCCTGCTCGATGTCTCGATGCCGGTCATGGATGGCTACGCCTTGTGCCGGCACCTGAAGGACGATTGGGAGACGCAGGATATACCGGTGCTCTTCGCTTCGGCGAGAGACGACAGTGAGACGCGCCTGCTCTGCTACGAAGCAGGGGGTGACGATTTTATCCAGAAGCCGTTTTCGCCAGCTGAACTGGAAGGAAAACTGAAGGTGGCCGGCCGCATTCTCGACGAGAAAAAGGCGCTTCGCGAACAGGCTGGTTACGCCCAGAAGACGGCTATGGCAGCCATGGTCAGCATGGGGGAACTGGGGGTCGTCCTGCAGTTCATGAGCAAGTCCTTCGCCTGCGACAGCATTGAAGATCTCGCCAGGGCCATGATCGATGCCATGGGACAGTATGACCTGCAGGCTGCTGTCCAGATGCGTCTGGGTAACGATCTTCTGTCATTGAGCCAGAACGGACGTGACGTGCCGCTCGAAGTGTCGGTACTCAACCATGTGCGCGACAGCGGCCGGATCTTTCAGTTCAAGACGCGCTGTGTATTCAACTACGGCCGTGTCACGCTGATGGTCAACAACATGCCGGTGGATGATGCCGAGCGTTGCGGCCGTATCCGCGACAATGGCGCCCTGCTGGCCGAAGGCGCCGATGCCCGGCTCAAGGCGATCGAGGCTGAAATGCTTGCGGCACGGCGACGTGCCGGCATCGAACTGGCATTGCCTCGACTGTATTCAACGCTGGATGGCGTGCAGAACAATTATCGACGTAACTGCTTTGAGCTGACGCAGGTCATGATCGATTTTCAGGAAACCTTGAGCAAGGCGTTCATCCATCTCGGGCTGATGGACCAGCAGGAAGAGTTGCTCAGCAATATGGCCAACGAGTTCATGCTACGTGTGGTCGGGACGCAGGATGCCTCGCTGGAGATCGTCGGTCAGCTGGAAATGCTCGCCGAAGACCTCAAGGTCCTGCTCAAGCACTGAGGAAGGCAGCAGTCCGGGCGCTTATTTTTTCCGCCAGCGCCGGGTCGAGACAGTCGAAATTTTCGGATTCGAAGGAATTGGTCAGCCAGGTGATCTGGCGCTTGGCCAGTTGGCGCGTTGCGAAGATGCCGCGGTCGCGCAGTTCGCTGCGCGGCAGCGTTCCATCCTGCACCTCCCACGCCTGTCGGTAGCCGACGCAGCGCATCGACGGCAGGTCGAGGCTCAGCCGGTATTTCTGGCGCAGCATGTGCACTTCGTCATCCAGTCCGCCCAGCAGCATTTCGTCGAAACGGCGGGCGATGCGTTCGTGCAGCACGGCACGGTCGGAGGGCAGAAGGGCAATCGACAAAAAATCGTAGGGTGGCTTCTGCTTCTCGCTCTCGGCGAGCAATTCCGACATCGGGCGGCCGGTCAGCCGGCAGATCTCGAGGGCGCGTTGCAGGCGCTGGCTGTCGGTGGTGTGTAGTCGGGCGGCCGTTGCCGGGTCGAGCTCGGCCAGTTTGGCATGCATCGCCGGCCAGCCTTCGGCGGCGGCTTCAGCATCGATTTCGGCGCGTAGCGCGGCATCGGCTTGCGGCAAATCGGCCAGGCCGTGGAGCAGGGCGCGGAAGTAAAGCATGGTGCCGCCAACCAGCACGGGTACCTTGCCGGCCTTGGTGATGCTGTCCATCGCGGCCAGCGCATCGGCGCGAAAACGCGCGGCAGAATAGCTTTCTTCCGGCGAGATGATGTCGATAAGGTGGTGCGGGTAGCGGGCCAGCGTGGCACGGTCTGGCTTGGCCGTGCCGACATCCATGTCACGAAAGACCTGGGCCGAATCGACACTGATCAGCTCGACCGGAAAATGGTCGGCCAGCGCCATGGCAACCGCCGTCTTGCCCGAAGCAGTCGGGCCCATGATCAGGATGGCGGGCGGCAGGCGTGTTGTGCTCATGGCGGCGAATGCTACCACGGCCGGAGTCCGTCCATTTCCAACGTCCCGGATGACCCTCGGTCTGGCGGTCGCTGGTTCGTGGATCTGGATGGCCGATGATTTTGATATTTCCGGGTGTTTTTTTAAAAGTTGGCAATGACTGGACAGCATCTTCCGGGTGCGGATAATCGGACGAACTGCGCAACCTGTAGCAGGAAATAAAACTACATGAGGAGCATGGAGACAACATGACTACCGATTCTCCCTTTCGCATCAGCCATTCCAGCGCCAGCGAGGCGCGCCAGGCCGCACGTGAATTCCACGCAGGCGTCGATCAGCCCGACATGACCACGGTCATTTTCTTCTGTTCCAGCGACTACGATCTTGATGCGCTGGCCGACGAACTGAACCGGCTCTTTGGCAGCGTACCGTTGATCGGCTGCACCACGGCAGGTGAAATCGGCTCAGCCGGCTATCGCACCCAGAGCCTGTCCGGCGTCAGTTTTTCTGCCGGAGCCGGGGCGGTCGTTGCTGGCTGCCTCCCCGATCTGGAACATTTCGAAGCTGCGCGGGGCCAAACGTTTGTGCAAGAGTTGTTGCAGCAACTGGACAAACATGTGACGAAGAATTCGAGAGCCTTTGCCCTGCTCCTGATTGATGGGCTGTCGGTGCGTGAGGAGCCGGTTGTTCGGGTGCTGCAGGGGTCGCTCGGCAGCATCCATTTGTGTGGCGGCTCGGCCGGCGACGATCTGAAGTTTGCCAGCACCAAGGTTTTCCATGACGGCGCTTTCCGCGAGAACAGCGCCGTCCTGCTGCTGGTCAGCACGCCGTTGCCGATCCGCATTTTCAAGACCCAGCACTTCATCAGCGAAAACGAACGGCTGGTCGTTACCGATGCCGATGCCGAAAACCGGATCGTCAAGGAAATCAATGGCTTGCCAGCGGCGGAGGAGTATGCGCGGGTGCTCGGCATCTCGGTCGAGGATCTGACTCCCGACCATTTCGCGGCGACACCCGTGGTTGTCGTGCTCGATGGTACCGATTACGTGCGCTCGATCCAGAAAGTAAACCCGGACGGCACCCTGACCTTCTTTTGCGCCATCGAGGACGGGATTGTCCTGCGCGTGGCGCACTGTGGCGATATTTATGCCAACCTGGAGGAGACCTTCGACAATCTTCGAGGGGAAATCGGTCAGCCGGCGCTCACTCTGGGGTGTGACTGCATCCTGCGCAATCTGGAAATTACCCAGAAGCATCTCAAGGACAAGGTGGGCGAGCTGTTCCAGCGCCACAACACGGTTGGCTTCAGTACTTACGGCGAGCAGTTTGGCGGCGTGCACATCAACCAGACCTTTACTGGCATTGCCATTGGCTGCGCCCCCGAGGACAAACATGACTGATCCGGTCGCCGGCAACGCTTCGCCGCAGGAAGAGGCGCTGAAGCGCGAAATCGTTCGCCTTAACAAAATTGTGACCGCCCTGATGAACCGGGCGGAGCGTGACATGAGTGCGAAAGTCTCCGATTTCAGCGCCTTCCAGTCGGGCGTGGCACTCGAAAACCAGGTCCGCGAACGCACTCAGCAGTTGGAAGCCGCGTTGCGCGAAAATGAGCGGGTCAACCAGGCCCTGCAGAGCGAAAAGGAAGAGCAGCGCATCCTGATCGCGAAATTGGAGGAAGCCCACGACCAATTGCACCAGTCGGAAAAACTCGCGTCGATCGGCCAGTTGGCGGCTGGCGTCGCCCACGAGATCAACAACCCGATCGGCTTCGTCAATTCCAACCTGGGTACGCTGAAGAACTATGTCGATCAATTGATGACATTGATCGACGCCATGACGACGACGGTCGCTCCGCTACTGGCTGGTAATCCGGAGATCGGCAAGGAACTCGATACCTTGAAGCACAAGGCCGACCTCGATTTCCTGCGCGAAGACATCGGCGCGCTCATCGCCGACTCCATCGATGGCACGACGCGGGTCCGCCAGATCGTCCAGGACCTCCGCGATTTCTCGCGGACCGGCGAAGTCGGCATGGAATGGGTCGATCTCCATGCCGGCCTGGAGAGTACGCTCAATGTCGTTGCCAACGAGATCAAGTACAAGGCCGAGGTCGTCCGTGACTACGGCACGCTGCCCCAGGTCGAGTGCAGGCCATCGCAGATCAACCAGGTCTTCATGAACCTGCTGGTCAACGCCGCCCAGGCGATTCCCCAGAAAGGCCGGATCATCCTGAAAAGCGGCTGTGCCGACGACAAAGTCTGGGTTTCGGTGAGCGACACCGGTAGTGGCATCCCGCCGGAAATCCTGGCGCGCATTTTCGACCCCTTCTTTACGACCAAGCCGGTGGGCAAGGGGACCGGCCTCGGCCTGTCCGTTTCCTACGGGATCATCGAAAAACATGGTGGCAAGATCGACGTCGCCAGCCAGCCGGGGCTGGGAACTACCTTCACGGTCTGGTTGCCGACTCGCCAGGCCCAGCTCTCTCAGGCGTGAAGCCGGGGGGCCAGAGTTCTTCGCTCCGCATGGATGCAGTCAACAGCGCTGGCGGCCCGCCCGGGTAAAGCCGAAGCCGGCATCGCCCGAACCGGCGGGCAGGATGCAGATGCGCATGGTCAGCGAGCGGGCCGCCCTGTCGAGATCGGCCGGGAAGGGCGAGAAGGGGATCGAGCGTTCGACGACGGCTTTGACGAAGGCGATCTCATCGGCCTGATCGCCGGCATTGACGATCTTGAACGACTTCATCGAGCCGTCGGGGTTGATCTTGAACTCGATGGCGGCCGGCTTGACGCCCTTGGCACGCGGGTCGTTCTTGACGAAGCCGGCGCTGCGGTTGAGGCGCTTGAGCAAGCCTTTTAGATACATTTCGAGACTGAACGGGTCGGGCGGCGCGGCGTTCGGACGTAGCTCCAGCAGGGCGCTGCCGGCCGAATCTTCCTGCGCCTGCTGCCACGCTTCCTCGCGCGCCATGGCTTTTGAACGCTGGGCCAGAGTCGGTTTCGGCGCGGTCTTGGCATTGTTGTCCAACTCGTCGAGAAAGCGGTTCATCTCGGCTTTTTCCGCTGCCGTCCACTGTGGCGCGCTGGCCACCGAAGTTTTGCCCGGCTTGTCGGTGGTCAGCAGGCGCGGCCGTTGCGGCTTGATTTTGGCCGGCTTCCGCCTGGCCTCGGGGGCTTCCGCCGCTTCCGGCGTAACCGGCGGGCGCAGGCGGGCCTCCAGGCGCGGCGGACTTGAAACTTCGTCCGGATCATGCCGGGGGATCATGAGGACCAGGGCATGGATCAGGAGCGAGGCGGCAAACGCAAAAAGCGGTGCCTGCCGGGCCGGCGGGAGATGGAAGGCGAACATCGCCGGTATTTTAGGCGGCGCCACCGGTGAATGGCTGTAACGATGTGTGGTTTTACGCGTTGAGCGGCGCCGGGTATTTCAATTTTTGGCCAAATTTCCGGTTGACCGTGGGAATGGCCTTTCCGGCTTCATTCCGTGGTGTTGAGGGGACGTACGGGGAGGCGTACGCCCTGCTGCAGCACGGCCTCGATGGCGATGGCCGAGGACGGGCGGCTGAAGTGGTAGCCCTGCATCAGGCGACAACCGTGGTCGAGCAGGAAGGCTGCCTGCTCCGGCTGCTCGACGCCTTCGGCGATGACTTCCTTTTGCAGGCTGTCGGCGATGGCGATGATCGCCCGGACGATGGCGATGTCGTCCGTGTCGCCCGGCAGTTCGCGGACGAAGGACTGGTCGATCTTGATGCGGTCGAAGGGCAGCCGCTTGAGGTAGGCGAGGCTGGAATAGCCGGTGCCGAAATCGTCGATGGACAGCTTGATACCCTGGGCGCTCAGTTCGTCGAGCACGGCGACGATGCGCTCGGTGTCGTGGACGAAGGCGCTTTCGGTGATTTCGAGTTCGAGCCAGCGGGGATCCAGGCCGGTGTCGGCGAGGATGGCGATGATGCGTTGGGCCAGGTTTGCTTGGCGCAACTGAACGGCGGACAGGTTGACCGCCATGACCACGGGCGGCAGACCTTGATCCTGCCACTGGCGGTTTTGCCGACAGGCTTCGCGCAGCACCCAGTCGCCGATCTCGTTGATCAGGCTGCTTTCTTCGGCGATGGGGATAAAGCGCGACGGCGGGATAGCGCCTTTTTCCGGGTGTTCCCAGCGGACCAGTGCCTCGAGACCGACCAGGCGGCCGCTTTGCGCGTCGACCTGCGGCTGGTAATGGAGGTAGATGTCCTCGCCGCGCGAGGCCCGGCGCAGGCAGTTTTCGAGCATTACCCGTTCGGAGATGCGGGTGTTCATCTCCGGCATGAAGAAACGGTAGGCGTTGCCGCCGGCAGCCTTGGCCTGGTACATGGCAGTGTCGGCGTTCTTGAGCAGGCTGCCGATGTCCTTGCCGTCCTGCGGGTAGGTGCTGATGCCGATGCTGGCGCCGACGCGCAATTCATGTCCGGCCACCATGAAGGGTTCGCCCAGGGCGTTGATCAGTCGCTGGGCGATGCTGGCCAGGCGCGAGGGCGAGCCATAGCCCTGGATCAGGATGGCGAATTCGTCGCCACCCTGGCGGCTGACCGCATCCCGGGTATCGAGGCTGCTGCGCAGGCGCTGGGCTGCTTCGAGCAGCAACTGGTCGCCGATCTCATGGCCGAGCGTGTCATTGACGTTCTTGAAATGGTCGAGGTCGAGGAACATCAGGGCGACTTCGGCCTGAGAGCCGACGGTCAGGGCCAGTGCCTGCGACATCAGATCGGCCAGCATGCTGCGGTTGGGCAATTGGGTTAGTTGGTCGTGTTCGGCCAGGTAGCGGATGCGCTCCTGATCCTCATGCAGTTGCGTGATGTCGCGGGCGACGCCAGCGACGCCGGCCAGCTCGCCGTGTTCGTCAAGGACCGGGGTCGAGATGAACTCGAAATGACGGATCCCGCCATCGGCCAGTTGCTGGGTGTCGGTCCGCCGCTGCTGCCGTTGTTCGGTCAGTGCCATGGCATCCTGCCGGGCCAGCGAGTCGGCCGCTTCGGCCGGCCAGATGGTGGCCACCGTCTGGCCCGGCAGGGTGTCGGCCGGTTGGCCGCAAGCCCGCGCGTAGGCGTCGTTAACAGCGATCAGGCGTTGCTCGCGGTCGCTCAGCCAGGCCGGGTCGGGCAAACTGTCGAGGAGGGCGCGGGTTTGTCGCGTGGTGTTCTCATAGGCGCGCGTCATGCCTTGTGCCAACGCATGTGCCCGGTCGTAGATGCGCAGCCAGACGGCGATCCATCCGCCGAGCACGAGTGCCAGCAAGAGCACACTGAGGATCGACCACAGAACTTCCTGATACCAGTTGGCCAGATAGTCGCTCGGCGCATGCCCGATTACCACGTACAACGGGTAGTGGCCAACCTGCCGCGCGACATAAAGCCGCTCGACGCCATCAACCGCCGAGCGGTTGGTGAAATTGCCGTAGCTCTGCCCCGCAGCAATAAGCGCGGTCAGCGGCATACCGTCGACGGCCTTGCCCCGGCGTTCGGGGGCGGCAGGGTAGCGGGCGATCAGCCGACGTTCGTGGTCGATGAGGGCGACGCTCTGGCCGGGGCCGAGCTTGAGGTTGGTAAAGAACTCCTGGAAATGATCGGCCCGTATCGCGGCCTGGACGAGGCCGGCAAAGTTGCCTTGTCGGTCGTCGAGACGGCGGCTCAGGGTGATCACCCAGTTGCTGGTGATACGGGCAAACAGCGGCTCGGAGATGATTAGTGCAGGCGCTTCGTCGCGATTGCGCTGGAAGTAGTCGCGGTCGCGTATGTGCACGCTGGCGATCTTCCCCGAAGCGTCGTGCGTGAAGTTACCGGCGGCGTTGGCGACGCGCAGGCTTTGCGATTCGCTGGCGATGAGCGCCAGATAGCGGGCCAGCGTGGCATTGATTGCCGCAGCGTCGGCTGATTCGCCGGCCAGCGTGGTGTTCAGGCGCAACTGAGTGGCCTGCAGCACGGTGTCTATCTTGTCCACCGTGTTGTGGGCATGCGCCTCGAGGACGCGGGCCAGATTGTCGAGGTTGCGCAGGGCAAACTCGTTTTCGCGGTCCAGCGCGACTTTCAGACCGCCGACAACAAGCCCGATATAGGTCAGCAAGGCAAGGATCCCCAGGGCAATCAGGATATTGCGACGCTCGCCGGTGGGGGCCGAGGACGGTCGGAACAACTGCCTGAGGGATGAAATCATGTGGGCGCGGGCCGGGGCGGGTGTGAGCCGCCGAATTATTGTCCGCGCAGGAACAGCTTGTCGAGTTGGTCCAGCGTTAACTCCGTCCACGTCGGACGGCCGTGATTGCACTGGCCGGCGCGTTCGGTTTCTTCCATCTGGCGGAGCAGGGCGTTCATTTCGGGCACGGTGAGCTGGCGGCGGGCGCGGACGGCACCGTGGCAGGCCATGGTGGCGAGCAGTTCGTTGCGCCGCGCGGTGGCGAGCTGGGTGATGCCGTGTTCGCGCAGTTCGGCGATCAGCGACTTGGCCAGCGCGGCCGGGTCGCCGCTTTGCAGCAGGGCCGGGACGGCACGCACGCCGAGCTGATTGGGGCCGAGCGGGGCGATCTGGAAGCCGAGGTCGGCCAGCGCCTCGGCGTGTTCCTCAACGGCGGCGATGTCGAGCGGATCGGCCGAGAAGACGGCCGGGATGAGTAGCGCCTGGGTGGCGATCTGGCGGTTGTCGAAGGCAGTCTTGAGCTTTTCGTAGAGGATGCGCTCGTGCGCCGCGTGCATGTCGATGAGGATCAGGCCGCGGGCGTTCTGGGCCAGGATGTAGATGCCGTGGAGCTGAGCCAGGGCGTAGCCGAGCGGCGGGCCGGCGCTGTCGGGCGGCGGGCTGTCATTGCTATCCCCCAAGGGGACTTCCTGCGGGGCGCGGTCAACCGGAAAACTCGGCTGAAATTGAACTGTCGTCGCCGGGCCGGCGGACGAGGGCGTGACCAGCTGTGCGGCGCGGGCGAAGGCGAGGTAAGCGGCGGCGGCCGGTTCGGCGACGCCGAGGCTGCCCTGATGACGGAGCGGTGGGGCGTATTCCAAATTTGGCTGATTTTGCCGGTTGACCGTAGTAGCCTCGCGTTCGACCAGCGTCGGGGCGGCTGCGGCCTGCACCGGCGCGGCCAGCGTGCGCTGGATGGCGTGGAAGACGAACTGGTGCATGGCGCGCGAGTCACGGAAACGGACTTCGGTCTTGGCCGGGTGCACGTTGACGTCGACCAGCGCCGGGTCAACGTTCACGAACAGGCAGACGGCCGGCTGGCGGCTGCCGTGCAGTACGTCGCGGTAGGCTTCGCGCAGGGCATGGCTGATGATCTTGTCGCGCACGAAACGGCCGTTGACGAAGACATACTGGCCGTCCTTGGCTTCGGTGGCGCGCGTCGGGTCGATGGCGAAGCCGACGAGTGACAACGCACCGGCCCCGGCCTCGACCGACCGGGCGGCACCGAGGAAGTCGTCGCCGAGGATGTCGGCAATGCGTCGCGGGGCGTCGGCGGGGGCGAGCTGGAACAGGTTGCGGCCATTGTGGGTCAGGCTGATCGCCACATCCGGCCGGGTCAGCGCCAGACGGCGGACAGCATCGGCGCAGTGGGCGAATTCCGTGCTTTCCGACTTCAGGAACTTGCGGCGGGCCGGGGTGTTGAAATAAAGGTCGCGCATCTCGACGACGGTACCGGCCATCAAGGCGGCCGGTTCAGGCTCGGCATCCGGCTCGCCTTTCAACTTCCAGGCATGGCTGGCACCGCGTTCACGGCTCGTGATGCTCAGCCGGGCGACCGAAGCGACCGAAGCCAGCGCCTCGCCCCGAAAGCCAAGCGTGCCGACGCATTCAAGATCGTCGAGGGTCGAAATCTTCGAGGTGGCATGCCGGGTCAGCGCCAGCGCCAACTCGTCTTTCGCAATGCCGCAACCGTCGTCGGTAATGCGAATCAGCTTGACCCCGCCTTCTTCCAGATGGACCTGGATGGCCTTGCTGCCGGCGTCGAGGCTGTTTTCGAGCAATTCCTTGAGAACGGAGGCGGGTCTTTCGACCACTTCGCCTGCGGCAATCTGGCTGATCAGCAGGTCGGGGAGGCGGGCAATGGTTGGCATCGGCGCATTATAATGCGGCCTCATTCAAAGCCCGGCACCCCGCATGGAACTCCTCACCCAATTCATCGAAATTGTCCTTCATCTCGACAAGCATCTGGCCATCATGGTCCAGCAGTACGGGCTGTGGATCTACGGCATCCTGTTCTTCATCATCTTCGCCGAAACCGGGTTTGTCGTGACGCCCTTCCTGCCGGGTGACTCGCTGCTGTTCGTGGCCGGCGCGCTGGCTGCCATTGGCGAGGGCGGCATGGATATTTTTACGCTGATGGGCGTGCTGACGGCCGCGGCGGTGCTCGGTAATACGGTCAACTACCAGATCGGTCGCTTTCTCGGGCCCAAGGTTTTCCACTGGGAAAACTCGCGTTTCTTCAACCGCGACGCGCTGATCAAGACGCATGCCTTCTATGAAAAACACGGCGGCAAGACGCTGGTCATTTCGCGCTTCCTGCCGCTGTTCCGGACCTTTGCGCCGTTTGTCGCGGGCATCGGCTCGATGACCTACGCGCGTTTCACGATATTCAACCTGATCGGCGCCGTTGGTTGGGTCGTTTCGCTGTGCCTGGCCGGCTACTGGCTGGGCAACATGCCGTGGGTCAAGGCCAATCTGTCGGTCATCATCATCGGCATCATCGTTTCCTCGCTCATTCCCATCGGCTGGGGCTACCTCAAGAGCAAGGAGGCCTGATGCGCTGGCTGGCCGTCATTCTCGTTCTGACGCTGACGGCCTGTTCGACGAAGCTGGGCCGGGATGGGCGGACGGAGTCTACGGTCAACCCGAAATATTTGCTCAAATCGGAAGTCGACCGCATCGCCGACACCAATCGGACCGAAGTGGTCAACGGCCTGCTGCTCATTGCCGACAAGCTTTACAAACGCAACCCGAAGGAATGGAAGAAGGGGGGCGCAACGAGCCGCGAGGCAGCCGTCGAGCGTCTGCGCCAGCGTCAGCACGGCAATTGGGCTGAGTTCAGCGGTCTGCGCGAGGGGGCGATAGCGTCGCTGGCCTTTACCGAAATTTATTCCGGCGACCGCGTCATGGCCCTGATCTACGGGCTGTTGAGCATGGTCGACGCGGCTTTCGAACACAAGGACGAGTTTTATATCCTCGACAGCCTGAACGAAATGAAGCTCTACAACTGTGCGCGCAACATGGATGTCGCCATCTGGAAGCTCGGCCACGACCGTACCGCCACCGGCGAGCTCTTCCTGCTTTCGAACGAGCTCGACCCGGCCAACCGCAATCTCTCGTTCGAGCGCGAATTCGGCCGCGTCATGGGCCTCCTCGATTTCATGGCCAAGGTCGTTGCCGACCGCAATGGCCGCACCTTTTCCCGGCTGAGCCAGTCCGTGGCCAGCGCCATCTTTTTACCCGTGAGTTTTTTGAAATGAAGAAGATCGTCATCCTGATTTCCGGTCGTGGCAGCAACATGGAGGCACTCATCGCCGCCCGCGATGCCGGCAATCTGCCCGTCAAAATCGCTGCCGTGATCAGCAACCGGCCCGATGCCGCCGGGCTGGAAACAGCCGCCCGGGCCAGCATTCCGACGCACTTCATCAACCACAAGGCGTTTGCCGGGCGCGAGGCTTTCGACAGCCGGCTGGCCGAATGCATCGATGAATTCGAACCCGACCTCGTCGTCCTCGCCGGCTTCATGCGCATTTTGTCCGATGGCTTCGTCCGTCATTACGAAGGCCGGCTTATCAACATCCACCCCTCGCTGCTGCCGTCCTTCCCCGGTCTGCACACCCACCAGCGGGCGCTTGAAGAGGGCGTGCGCATCCACGGCTGCACGGTACATTTCGTCACGCCGGCCCTCGATCACGGCCCGGTCATCATTCAGGCCGCCGTGCCGGTCCTCGATGGCGACGATGAAAGCAGCCTGGCGGCTCGCGTCCTGCGTCAGGAACATCTTGTTTACGCGCAGGCCGTGCGCTGGTTTGTCGAAGACAGGCTGACCCTGGAAAACGGCCTCGTCCGGATTGCCGCCGAACTGGCCGAGCCGGCCGCGCTCGTTTCGCCCGCCCCGACGGCGTCCGGGATGCGCTGAGGCGAAATGCCGCTCGCCTTCGTCATCGCGCTCGCCGCATCGCTCGGCATTCATGCCGCTGCGCTGTTCGGGACCGATGTCGAGATATTCGGCGGGGCGGACGAGCCGGCACCGCTGCTCGTCGATTTGCAACCGCCGCCGGCAGCTCCCCCACCCGCTACGCCACCGGCCAGCGAACCGAAGCCGCCCGCCAAACCGCGCCCGAAACCGCCCAGGCCTGCCCCGCTGACCACCGCCAGGCCATCGCCAACGGTCGAAGCCGTGGCCCCGGTGGCGGCAAGCCAGCCTGCCGAAATTGCCCCGAATTTGCCGTCGACCGTAGCAAACAAGGCGCCGGCGCCGGCCAAGCCGCTGCTGCCGGCCAAAGGCCGCATGCGCTTCGTCATTTACTACGGCACCCAGGGCTTTGAGATCGGGCGCGCCGAACACCGCTGGGAATTCGCCGAGGACGGTCGTTACCGGCTCGCCGGCATGACTGAAACCACAGGTCTGGTCGCCCTCTTCAAACCACTCATCTTCGAAAACGAAAGCAGCGGCCGGCTGGTCGCCGGTGGCCTGCAGCCGGAAACCTACCGAACCCGCAAGAACGGCAAGGATGCCAACGAAAATGCCGATTTTGACTGGTCGACCGCTGAGGTCCGCCTGTCGCGCAGCGGTGCCAGCCAGCCGGTCAGCCGTGGTGCCCAGGACATCCTGTCGCTCAACTACCAGCTCGCCTACCTGCGCCGGCCGGAAGGCGGGACGACGGTCGGCGTCGTCACCGGCAAGAAATACGACCGTTTCGCCCTCGATTCGTTGGGCGAAGAGGAAATCGACATCCCGGCCGGCCATTTTCGCACCCTGCACCTGAGGGCGATGGGCGATACGGTCACCGAGATCTGGATTGCGCTCGATCGCCACCGCTTGCCGGTTAAAATTCGCTACACCGATAAAAAAGGCGACATCTTCGAACAAGTCGCCACCGAAATAGGATCACCATGAAAGCCCGCTTCACACCCGCCCTGTTTGCCCACGCCGAAGCCGTTCTCGGCCTGTTGCTGCGCTTCGATTACCCGGCCGACGCCGTCGTTTCACGCTATTTTCGCGAGCACCGCGAGCTCGGCCATGCTGACCGCGCCTTCGTCGCCGAAACGGTGTTTGCCGTGCTGCGCCGCGGCCGCAGCCTCGAAGCACGCTGTGCCGGCAAGCTCTCCGACCGCCGTCGTTTGCTCGTCGCGCTTGCCGTGACGCGTGGCTGGAGCCAGCGCGAACTGGCCCCGGTTCTCAAGGCCAGCGAAGAAGAGTGGCTGGCCGCCGCCAAGGCCATGCCGGAAGCCGACTTCCCGCCGGCCGTCCGTTGCGATCTGCCGGACTGGCTGTACAACCGCCTCGAAACCCAGTTCGGCGCCGAAGAAACGCTGGCCCTGGCCCATGCCCTGAACCAGCCGGCGCCGCTCGATCTGCGCGTCAATACGCTCAAGGCCAACCGCGAAGACGTGTTGGCCAAGCTGGCTGCCGACGACATCGCCGCCATGCCCGGCCCGCTCTCGCCGATCGCCGTCCGCCTGCGTGACAAGCCGGCGCTGGCCAAGCACCCGCTGTTCATCGAAGGCGCTGTCGAGGTTCAGGACGAAGGCAGCCAGCTGCTCGGCTTCCTGCTCGAACCGAAGCGCGGCGAAATGGTTGTCGATTTCTGCGCCGGCGCTGGCGGCAAGACGCTGCTCCTTGGCGCCCTGATGCGCAACACCGGCCGGCTCTACGCCTACGATGTCTCCGACAAGCGCCTGGCCAACCTCAAGCCGCGGCTGGCCCGTTCCGGGTTGTCCAACGTCCATCCGGCCCGCATCGAGCACGAGCGCGACACCAAGATCAAGCGTCTGGCCGGCAAGGCCGACCGCGTGCTGGTCGATGCACCGTGCTCCGGTCTCGGCACCCTGCGCCGCAATCCCGACCTCAAGTGGCGTCAGGATGAGGCCTCGGTGGCCGAACTGACCGTCAAGCAACTGTCGATTCTCGAAGCCGCTTCGACCATGGTTCGCCCGGGCGGCCGTCTGGTTTATGCCACGTGCAGCCTGTTGACCGCGGAAAACGACGACATCGTCGCTGCTTTCCTGGCAAAACATCCCGATTTCACGCTGGTTCCGGCGTCGACCATTCTTGCCAAGCAAGGCATCGCCTTTGACGGCGACATGCTGCGTCTGCTGCCCCATCAGCACAACACCGACGGCTTCTTCGCCGCGGCGCTGGAAAAGAAAGCATGAGCGAAAAAACACAGGCCTTGCGCCTGATCAACGACCTAGTAGCGGATTTTCGCAATCCGGATTTCGTCTGGCAGGTCGTCGCGCTGCTTGCCTGTATCGGGGTCGCCGCGCTGATTGCTGCATGGTGGCGCGGCCGTCGTACCGAAGGCGAAGGAAGGCTGTCCGATGCCAGTTCGCGGCTCGCCTTCCCGCTCACCGGCATGGTCCTGACCGGTTTCGCCATCGCCACGCTCGGTTCGTTCCTGAGCGTCAATCTGCTCAGGCTGGCCATGCCGCTGTTCGGCTCGATGGCCCTCGTACGCAGCGTCGTTTTCGTGCTTCGCCACGCCTTCCCGCAGGCGACCTGGTTGACCGCCTGGGAACGCATCATCGCGGCCATCGTCTGGGGTTGGCTGGCGCTCTACATCACCGATCTGGCGCCATACGTCATCGAAGCGCTGGAGACGGTGCGCTTCCACGTCGGCCAACAGCAAGTCGATCTATGGGCCGTCCTGCGCGGCATCGCCACCATCTTCCTGACTGTTGTCTTCGCCCTGTGGATCGCCGGCGTCATCGAGACGCGGCTGATGGGCGTCCATTCGCTCGACGCCAATCTGCGCATTGTCGGGGTGCGCGTCGCCAAGGCCGGCCTGACGGTCGTTGCCATTCTGGCCAGCCTGGGCATGGTCGGCATCGACATGACGGCGCTCTCGGTGTTCACCGGTGCGCTCGGCGTCGGCCTCGGCTTCGGTCTGCAGAAGATCGCCAGCAATTACGTCTCCGGTTTCATCATCCTGCTCGACCGCTCGATTCGCATCGGCAACATCATCCAGGTCGGTACCGATGTCGGCGAGGTGACGCAGATCACGACCCGCTACACCGTGCTCAAGCACCCGGGTGGCAGCGAGTTCATCGTGCCGAACGAAACGCTGATCAGCAGCACGGTGCAGAACCAGACTTACTCCGATAGCCGTCTGCGCCTCGTCACCACCGTTGGCGTCGCCTACGACAGCGATCTTGACCTGGCCATGCGCCTCATGAGCGATGCCGCGGCGGCCCATCCGCGCGTGCTGGCCGAGCCGCCGCCCAAGGTCTTTCTGACCCAGTTTGCCGATAGCTCGATCAATCTTGAACTCGGTTTCTGGATCGTCGATCCCGAGGCCGGCAAGGGCAATATCGTTTCCGAGGTCAATATCGCCCTGTGGCGCGCCTTCAAGGAAAACGGCGTGGCCATCCCCTTCCCGCAGCGCGAGGTAAGGCTCCTCAATCCGGGTCATCCGGAAACTGCCTAGGCCTTGCCCCTGATGGGGGCGTTTGGGGATATCGATGTTTGTTAAAATGCCGCGCAGGTCTTTGACTTGTAATCCGAATTCCCCCGGGCTGGCCAGGTATTTCAGGCTTTGGGGCAGTATGTCCGACAACCGCAGTGACTATCGATAAGCGCTACCTCTTCCTGTCGAGCTGGCTGAGTTCCGTCCTCGGGGTGGCCTTGCCGGCTGCGCCGGTGCAGGCGGAAGAGAATCTTTTCTTTGCCAGCTTGCCCGTTGTCGCCTCGGTTAGCCGCTTGCCGCAACGTCTGGCCGACGCACCGACCTCGGTTACGGTGATCGATCGCGACATGATCCGCAGCTTGCCCATTCGCGATCTGAACGACATCTTTCGGCTGGTTCCAGGTTTCCAGACTTATCCCAACACCACCGAATCCAGCCGCGTTACCTATCACGGCCTGACCGACGAAGAGTTCTCGCCACGCCTGCAGGTGCTCGTTGATGGCCGGTCGATGTATTCGCCGGCCTTCCGCAACGGTACGAACTGGGCGCTTATCCCGGTGGCGCTTGAGGATATCGAGCGCATCGAGGTGGTACGCGGCACCAACGCCGTGTCCTACGGATCCAACGCCTTTCTCGGCGTCATCAATATCGTCACGGTCGATCCGTCGGTGGTGCGCAAGGTGTCCGTGTCGACCCATTACGGCAACCAGAACGTGCGTGATCAGACCGTGCGGGCTGGTGGCAAGCTGGGCGAGACGGGCGATTTCCGTTTTACCTTTCGTCAGCAGAACGATGACGGCTTGTCCGATCGCTACGACTGGATCGATTCCTTTTATTCCCGGCTGTTCGATTTTCGCGCCGACTTTGCGCTGACCGAACGCGATAGCCTGCAGGTCAGCGCCGGCCATGTCGATGCGGTGACGCAGCGCGGGCGGCTCGACACGACGACCTGGCTGAGCAACCCCGGCAATCCGATTCGCGATTTCGAGCAGTCGAGCACTTTTTTGCAATTCCAGTGGCGCCGGGTCTTGTCTCTCGATTCGGATTTTCTGTTGCGCTATGCCTACTCAATGGACAAGGGCACGGAGGCCTATGTCAACCCGGGCAATCCGGGTGGGGGTCTCGCGCCCTATACCTACGACCCGTGGGGGGGCGAGGGGACACGGCATGAAATCGAGGCGCAACACAATCGGCGCCTGTTCGAGACTTTGCGCCTGGCCTGGGGCGGTAGCTGGCGCCAGGATAGCGTCCGGGCGCAAACCACATTGGCCGGTCAGGGCGACGTTCTCCGCGATGTTTCGCGCCTGTTCAGCAATCTGGAATGGAAGCCGGTGGCTTCGCTGACCGGCAATCTTGGCCTGTCCGGCGAGGAAGACAGCTTGGCGGGTGGGCATTTCGCGCCACGGGCCAGCATTTCCTTCCATCTCGATCCGAGAAACACCTTGCGTGTTGGCGCTTCCCGCGCTTATCGGACGGGCAGCACAGTCGACTACCGGGGTGACTGGTGGAACGGCACCAAGTACCAGTTCCGGGGCGATCCGGACATGCCGTCCGAACGCATGGATACCTTGGAAATCGGCTATCTCGGTGATTGGCGGGATTGGCGCATGAGTCTCGATGTGCGGCTGTTCGACGAAAAGGTCCATAACCGCCTGCTGGTGATCGACCGCAACGACGGCGATAATTCGATCCCGGATGCGATGACGCCGATTCAGGATGTCTGGATGCGCGGCGTCGAGTACCAATGGCGCTGGCAGCCAGTCGATTCGACCAAGCTCGTTCTCAGCCAGATGTTTATCGACATTGATGCGGAATATCTGGCCTCGGCCCTGGCTAACCCGACCAGCAGCCTGCAGAGTACCCAGAAGTTCAACCATATCGACAAGCTCTCCGAATACGGCACGCCGCACCGCTCCACCTCCTTGCTGCTGATCCAGAAGCTGCCCTATGGTCTGGCGTTCTCGGCTGCGGCCTACTGGCAGAGCAACATGAAATGGTCGATCAATACCGAGGCTTTGAAGTATCACCGGGTCGATACCCGGCTGGCCTATCCGTTCCAGGTGGCGGGGGTCGGCGGCGAGTTGGCGTGGACGATCCAGTCGCTGAATGGCGCACACTTTGAGTACAAGGCCTACAACGCTCCGGCCGACCGGATTGTGGAACGCCGGCAGTGGTTGAGTCTGCGCCTCGACTTCTGAGCAATTAGCACATCCGAAGAGGGTTGTGGCTCGCATCCGGGCGGCCGGCAGGATGTCGATAGCCCGCGCTCCTGCCGCCTGCCGGTGCCACTGGCTGCGGATAGAGGCCTACTTTCGTTCCCAGATGGTGACTTCGGACAGGGTGTGCTGGAATTTTCGTTTCGTTTCGCGAATGACAAAGGGTACCGATTCGGGCCCGCGCACGAGTCGGAAGTGCTCACCGAGGATTGCTTTCAGGCTATCGAAGGTGGTCAGATTCTCGCCATCCTTCTTGAAGCCGCCGATCCATTCCTCGCGCTTGGTATGCTCCGTCAGCCAGGTGTAGGGCGAGGTCAGCATCAGCAGACCGCCTTGGTTCAGGCGTTGATGGACAGTTTTGAGGAAGAGTGCCGGACTGTACAGGCGGTCAATCAGGTTGGCGGCCAGAATCAGGTCGTAGCCGGCGAAAACAGGTTTCAGGTTGCAGGCATCACCCTGAAAGAACTCAACCTTGGTCGCCACATCGCTCAGCCCTAGTGCGCCCAGCGAGCATTCCTTGTAGCTGACCAGTTCGCCTTCTTCGGTCAGCGTGTAGCGCAGCCGGCCCTGTTCGGCCAGTTGCGTGCCGACGCCGATGAAGCGGAATGGCGTGCCAGTTCAAAAGTGGCGCGGCCGGTGGCGCAGCCGAGATCGAGCGCACGATGTGCCGGCTTGTCGCCCATCGTTTCGATGGCCAGTTGGGCGAGCGTTTTCGGGAAATTGGCGACACCGAAATATTCGTCGCCGTAATGGAATTCGATGTATTCCGAAATCAGACGGTCGGTTTCGTAATGCGAAGCATGCTGGGTCGCCGGCGCATCGGCCACGACATAGCGGAAACCGGCATGCTGGAAAAAGTGGCGGCGGAAGGCATAGCGCGAGACCGGCGCCGCTTCATTGCCGCAGGAAATCCACGAACCGCCCTTGAACAGGTTGTGGCGCTCGTCGAAGGTCGGTGTCGTGAAATCGTCGTAGATCGGATGAACTTCAAAACTCGCGAACGGGTAGATGGGGGTTTCCAGCCATTGCCAGACATTGCCGATGACGTCGAACAACGGGCCGTGGGCAAAGCGATTGACCGGGCAGCTCGACGCCTCTTGGCTTAAACCGAGATTGGCCGGCGCTTCGTCGGGCAACTCGGCGATGCCGGCGAACTGGCGCAGTGCCTGCCATTCGTCTTCGGTCGGTAGGCGTACGGCCAGGCCGCTCTCGCGTGCCTTCCAGTTACAGAAAGCCTTGGCCTCGTGGTAATTGGTTTCGACTGGCCAGTCCCAAGGCATGGCCACTTCTTCGAGCATCAGGCGCAGGCGCCATTGCGTGCCGTCCTTGATCCAGAAAGTTGGATGGGCAGCCTTGGCGAAGTTCTTCCAGGCAGCGCCTTCTGCCGGCCATAGTGCGTCGTCGGCGTAGCCGCCGGCTTCGACGAAGGCGAGGAACTCGCGATTCGACACCAGATAACGGCTGGCCTGAAATGCTGCGGTCGACGCTTCATGATGACCGAATTCGTTGTCCCAGCCGTATATTTTCGGATCGCTACGGTCGCGACCGAGGCGAAATTCGGCCGCTGGAATGACGATCAGTGCGTTCTCGGGCGCCGGCCCGCTGTCGCGACAGGGCGCCCAGGCCGGATGTTTCTGTACGTATTTGAGCTGATGCTGGCGAATCAGCACCGACGAGGTTTCGAGGTGGATGCGCTCATGCTCGATGCCCATCAGGATGATCCAGAACGGGTCTTCCCAGCCGATGGGCAGCGTTAGTGAATTTGTGCGAATTATCCGGTCGACCGTAGCGCGCACGCTTTGCCGATAGGCGCGCACCTCATCGACGCTTGGCCAGTCGTAACGCTGGTCGTTGAGGTCGTCCCAGCTCATTTCGTCGACGCCAATGGCAAACATCGACTCGAAACCCGGGTTGATGCGCTGTGCAAGCAATCCGGCCAGCACCAGTTTGTTGATGAAAAAGGTGGCAGTGTGTCCGAAGTAGAAAATAAGCGGGTGGCGTAGCGCAATCGGCTTGACGTAATACGCCTCGTCGCTGGTCAGCACCTCGAATAGCTGCTCGTAGCGGTCGAAGGTGGCGTGAAAGTAGTCGAGGATCTGACGGCGCTTCTGCTCAGTGTCAGCGCCCGTCAACAAGGGCGTAGCGGGAAAAGGGGCTGGCTTCATGCGGTTACCGGTCGAAGAAGGTTTTGCTGGTCGGGAAGAATGACCTTGCGGCCCGAAGGCGAGTGGGAGATTAAACAGGGTTATTGCTACGAAGGCAAAAAAAACCCCGCCACGAGGGCGGGGTAACAGGGAGTATCTCGAATCGGGGGAAATTCGAGAGGAGGGTAAAACGGTTCAGTCCTTGCGGCGCTTTCTCAACCAATGGCGAGTAACGGCAATGATGGCGCCGGCCGCCACGGCTGCGATAGCGGCATTGAGCGGCTCGGCCTGACCTTCCGACAGCCAGTCGAACCCGGTGATGCCGATGAAGACACCGAGGGATTCACTGATCGGAAGGTTGTCGGCAAAGGCCATTAGCGATCCGTGCGGACGGGAATGGTGGCCAGCACCGGCTGGGCTTGGGCGATAGCCAGTTCGAACAGATACTGGCGGGTGGCTTCAATAAATTGCTTAATGTTCACTTTGATCATTTCCTCGTTGTCCTCTTGGTGGGATTGGTTTGCATCCATGCCTCGCATTCTAGGGATGCACAGGGTCAGCGTCTGTGGCGCAAGCGTGGCTCGGAGGTAACAGGCTTTGATCTTGTGTGACGCTTTGTGACTCGACTGAAAGGCCCTATTGGCGCGCCTTCCAGCTTAGCGTGAAGCGGGCGCCGCCGAGTGGCGAGGCATCGGCCTTGGCGGTGCCGCCATGCAGTTCGAGTACGCGGCGAGCGATGGCCAGGCCGAGGCCGTAGCCACCGGTGGACCGGTCGCGCGAACGGTCGAGGCGGGTAAAGGCGGAGAAGATGTGCTCGCGCTCTTCGGGCGGGATGCCGATGCCGTCGTCGTCGACGTGGATCAGCATGTTGTCGCCATCGAGCTCGGCACTGACGGCAATCCGCGTCGCGGCGTACTTGAAGGCGTTGCGCAGCAGATTGCGCAGGGCGTAGGGCATGGCCTTGCGGTCGAGGTCGACAAACAGGTTTTCGGGCAGTTTGTCGGTGTTGACCATAAGTCAGGCTGGTGTCGATGAGCTGGTCGAGTTCGTTGAGGTCACCCTCCATCATCGCCCACAGCCGCTCGCGTTCCTGGCGGATTTCGGTTTCGGAAAGCATTTCCAGCGCGAAGCGCATGCGGGCAATCGGCGTGCGCAGTTCGTGGGAGATGCCGCAGGAAAGCTCGCGGTGGGTGGCGAGCAGTTGGCGAATCCGTTCGGCCATGCTGTTCATCGTGTCGGACAGCGGGGCGAATAGTTGGGTTCGGATGGTCGGCGAGCGCGCGTCGAAATTGCCGTCACCCAGATCGATTGCGGTCTGGCGCAGCCCTTCGAGGTCGCGCCAGACCGGGCGAACCCAGAACCACAGGGCGATGGCGAAGATCAGGCCGATCAGGCTCCAGGTCAGCAGGCGCAGTCGGAGTTCGAGGGGCAAGCGCTCGCTGACTTCCCGGTTGCGGCTCGAGGCGAGCGGGCCAACTACCAATACCTTGCTGCTTGTCCCGAGGCGGTGATACATGATGTCACCGTCGTGGTCGATGGCGATGTCACCAGCATCAAGCTTGATGACCTGCTTTGGCGTCAGGGTGTGGTCGAGGGTCATGCGTTCGACGATGCCCAGCCGATACGAGAATTTTTCGTCGATGTCCTTGATGCGCTTGGTCCATTCCCGGCGCGGATGGCGGAAAAGCTCGTCCTCGATCAGGGTGATCGTGCCGCGCATGAAGCGGCGCGCGTAGTCGTCGGTAATGCCGCGTTGGGCGGTGGAAATGACAAAATCAGCCGTAAAGGCAATGGCAACAAAGGAGCCCATCGCCAGCAGGTAGAAATTGAAGAACAGCTTGGACAGGCTGTAACGCCGTCCGCGCCAGCGCGGCAGGGCCACCCGGATCAGCGAGCGGGCCAGCCCCTCGTTCTTTTCCTTCGGTTTGGCCGTGCCGGCTTCGGGATCAGTTCCAGTCATGCTTGCTGAAAAGGTAACCCTTGCCGCGCACAGTCTTGATGCGCGTCGGGTTTTCCGGGTCGTCGTTCAGCTTCTTGCGCAGGCGGGAAATACGTGCGTCGATGGAGCGATCCAGCCCGTCGAAACCGATGCCGCGCAGTTCCTGCAGCAGGTCGTCGCGCGACAGTACATTGCCGGCGTGAGTGGCAAGCAGCCAGAGCAGATCGAATTCAGCGGTGGTCAGGTCGATGGTCAGTCCGCTCAGCGATGCCGTGCGGGTGGCCTGGCTGATGCGGAACTGGCCGAATACCATGTTTTCGGATTCGCCATTGCCGGTTTCCGGCACCGTCGGCAGGCGGCGCAGCAGCGCCTTGATGCGGGCGAGCAGGACGCGGGGTTGAACCGGTTTCGCGATGTAGTCGTCGGCACCCATCTCGAGGCCGAGAATCTGGTCGAAATCCTCGTCGCGGGCCGTCAGCATCAGGATCACGCCGCGATATTGCGCGCGGACGGCACGGCAGACTTCAAAACCATCCTTGCCTGGCAGCATGACGTCAAGAATGACCAGATCCGGCTGCTCGGTCAGAATGCGTGCCTCGGCGGTGTCGCCACGCGGCTCGATGCTGACTTGCATGTCGTTCTTGGTCAGGTATTCGGCCGTCAGTTCGGCCAGTCGTTCGTCGTCCTCGACGAGCAGGATGCGTGTATTCATCCGCCAATCTTAACCACCTGCCGGGCGGCGGTCCACCGTCATGTGGCGTGGTTGGCAATCCCACGGTCAACCGGGAAAAAGGCCAAAATTTCAAGTCTCCTCAGCGATGGCATAGAATCCCGGCTCATTGTCACTTGAGGAATTGCCTTGATGAATTGGTCAAAAGTGCCCATGCGGGCCTGGTTTGCGACATTGGGGCTGGGTTGCCTGGGACTAGTTGCAGTCGGTATGGAGCTGCAAACCCTGTTGCGTCTGGCCCCTTGTCCGCTCTGCATCTTCCAGCGCCTGCTCTATATCGTGATCGGCATAATCGGACTGCTCGGCTTCATCTGGCCGGCTGGACGGATGTTGTGGTCTCTGCTGGCCGGTAGCCTGGCTGTTCTGGGCTTCGGTGTCGCCAGCTACCAGACCTGGATGCAGGCGTTTCCCGACTTGGCGCCGGAATGCAGCTTCACCGATCCCAACGCCATCGAGCGTCTGGTTGACTGGCTCGGCATGGAGTGGCCCTCGATGTTTCTCGCCACGGGCTTCTGCACCAGCCGTGACTGGGTGTTCCTCGGCATGTCTATGGCCAACTGGTCGGTGCTGATCTTTGCCGGCATCGTGGTCTATGCAGCATTGCTTTTCCGGCAGAAACAGGCAGCCTGAAAAAACAAAACCCGCCGAAAGGCGGGTTTGTCGAATGCTCTGGAGAAGCTGAATTACTTCAGCTTGACTTCCTTGTAAGCGACATGCTTACGAGCTTTCGGGTCGTACTTCATGAACTCCAGTTTTTCAGGCGTCGTGCGCTTGTTCTTGGAGGTGGTATAGAAGTGACCGGTGCCAGCTGTGGATTCCAGCTTG